>DATMEZ010000021.1:0-28048 GCA_035556415.1 Povalibacter sp. | reverse complement strand
TTGCCGCGTACGCCGTCACCGATGTTGCCGGCAGCGTCGAAATTGCCAGCCGGCACCCAGTCGACCACGTTGCTGACCAGCGAATGCGTATAGCTGAGCATTGCCGAGCCGCTGCCCCAGAAGCGCTTCTCGATCGCGCCTTCGAACTCCCAGGCGGTTTCCGGCCGCAGGTTGGCGTTGCCGCCGTTGATCGTGCCGGCGTCGAGCGAGGCCTGCGAGGCGAAATCGCGGAACTCCAGCTGGCCCACGGTGCGCTCGATGCGGCCGCGCAGCTGCAGGCCGTCGTTCACGTTGAAGGTCAGCAGCGCCCGCGGCTTCGGATAGCTCAGCGTGCGCTTGGCGTTGTTGTCGCCGGACTGGCTGATGGTGGAGACCTCGTAGCGGATGCCGAGGTCGCCCGCCAGCCGCGGTGATATTTTCCAGCGAGCATCGACGTAGGTTTCGCCGCGACGCTCTTCGATCTTCACCTTGGCCGCCGGCAGCGGCACGTTCGCGCCGTTGCGTTGCAGGCTGGCATCGACGTCGAGGAAGTTGTACGCGCCTTCCAGCCCGCCCTCGACGGTCAGCGTCGGCGAGACGGTATAGCTCAGGGAGCTGCGCACGATCGACTCGCCGCGCCGTGCCGCATCCTGCGAATTCTGGTTCATCAGCGCATTGGCGGCATCCGCCGTGATGGTTTTCTTCTCGAGCGTCTGCAGCAGCAGCTGGCGGCCGCTGAGCACGCTATTGAACTGGTGCTCGTAGTCGAGGCCGGCTTCGCCCTGGTCGAGACGGATGTCGGTGAGCACCTGGCCTTCGCTGCTGTGCGCGGCGCCGGCGTGCGGCGTCAGTATGTCGAGCTGGCGGCTGTCCTGGCGGGTACCGCCGAGGTTCAGGCGCAGCAGGCCGCTGTCGGTCTGGTACTCGGCCGAGCCGTTGGCCTGGAACTGGCGCTGGCTCCAGTCGGCTTCGAAGTCGCTGTGCTCCAGCACCGCACCGTTCGCGTCCTGGCGGATCTGCGAGCCGGTGCCGGAGCTGCCGTACTGCTGCTCGTCCTTGTAGGTGAGGGCGCCGTTCAAGGCCAGCCTGCTCAGGTTGTGCGTCGTTTCCAGTCGGACCTGCACGCTCGGATCGTGCTCAGTGGCGAACATGCCGGTGACTTCCGCGGCGTGAGTGCTGAAATCTCCACTCACGCGCACGACGTTCGCGAGTACCGCCTGGCCCTGCATGTTGATGCCGGGAGCGCCGCCGCGAATCACTTCAACCGCAGCGACGGCGGATACCGGAATACGCCGCAGGACGTCTTCCAGCGTCACCGATTTCGAAGTCGGCCACTGGCCGTCGATCAGCACGTTGCCGAGCGCGCCGGCGTAGCCGCGCACTTCGGTGTCGCCCTTGTTGAAGCTGAAGCCCGGCAGCCGCTTGATCATGTCCAGCGCGGTGCTCGGCTGGAATTCGGCGAAAAAGTTCGCGGGATAGCGGATGACGCCGGCGGCGCCAGCGGTCGCGTTGCTTACGCCCGGTTCTTTGTCGGTGCGCGTTTCCTCCGTCAGCGCTCGTGAATCGCTGGTCTGCGAGGCTGGATCGGGGCGGGCCGGCTCGTCGGCCAGGCCGCTGGCGAAAGGCGCGCACATGGCGAGCCAGAGAGTTCGGGAGATGTGCATTCTCGCTTTATTGGCGCGGACCCGTGACGGCCGCATTCTTATGGGGTCGAAACTGTAGCGCGCCTGGCGCGAAACGATCATGTGTTTCGCGCCAGGAATTCGCTCATTGATTGCGCAATTGGGTTGCGCAGCTCGCTGTCGTGTTGCTGTGGTCGCCGCGCTCAGCTCATCGAGCTCGATGCGTGCTCAATGCTGCGGCGCTCGATATTTGCAACGGGCGCGGCGCTTTCGCTCTCGCACTGTTCACGCAGCAACGCCGCGAGCACTTCGTCGGCCAGCCGAATGAGCTGGTCGGTGCAGTACTCGTAGGCGTCGTTGCGCACGGTGATGGAGAGCGTCAGCAGCCCGCGATTCTGGAACACGCGCAGCTCGCCTTTCTCGGGATCGACGCGGACGTGCTCTTTCAGGCCGTTCGAAAGAATCGGCCGCAGCACGCAGCGCAGCTCCCGATGCAGCGACGGCGGCAACGCGGCCGGTAGCAGCGAGGGAATGGTCACGGCATCCGCATCGAAGTCCAGCACAAAGCGATAGGCGCGCTCGTGATGGCCGTAGATGCGGTGCGTAATGCGTCCGACGCGCGCCTTGCCCAGATCGAGGTGGCCGAACGTGCCGCGCCCCAGCAATTGCTCCAGGGTCTCGCTCACGCGGCGCGCTCGCAACGTACGCTGCGAGCGGCTCACCTCCAGCGAATCCATCGTGGTCATCAGTGCGGGCAGACGGCCGGATCGTTGTTTGCCTGCGCCAGATAGGAGATCACGTCGGCGCGGTCTTTGGCATCGGCGAAGCCGGCGAAGCCCATCTTGGTGCCGTTGACGTAGGCAATGGGCGAGGTCAGGAATTCATCCAGCTTTTCCGGCGTCCAGGTGATGCCCGAAGCCTTCATGGCTTCCGAGTAATCGAAGTCCGGCACGCTGCCGGCCGCGCGGCCGATCAGGCCGCAGTGGTGCGGGCCGACGCTGTTGTTCTGCAGTTCGTGGCAGCCGGCGCACTGCTGGTACAGCTCCTTGCCGTGCACCGGATCGCCTTTCGCCACGATCGCGTCTGCGCCGCCGCCGCCACCACCGCACGCGGACAGAAGGCAGGCCATCGTTGCAGCCGACAACACGCTGCCGATGCGACTCACTGAATTCGAAAACATGATTCCTCCAGACACTTGGTGTCGGCATTGATGGATCGAACGAGACAGCGGTGTCCCATGAACCTGGGGCCGCTACTCAGGGGATGCCCCGCGTCGATTCCGATCGACCGGTTGCCGGCAAAGCATCGAGCATTTCATCCGGCGGGTCGTCGACTCGGGGCTGTCGCTCCGGCAGCGGCCTGCCGTTGCCGGGAGCGACGCTTTCGTTTATTCGTGGCCGAGCGGGCGGTTGCTCAACTTGTGGCCCGTTTCGATGGTCTTGAAGCCGTCCTCGCCCCAGCCCATCACGAACACGCTGAAGCCCTGCTGCATGCGCATTTCGATATCGGTAGAGCGGGCCGGATAACCGCACGGCACGTTGAATTCCTTGCACGCGGCCAGCACCTGCTGGATGGCGTTTTCCCACGCGGCCTCGTCGACCACGCGCTTGCCGTCCGCACCGGTGGTGGAGAACACCTGGCGCAGCGTGCCCGCACCCGGCCACAACACGCCGATGCCCTTCACGGCAGCGATCTCACGTACGTTCTTCAGGCCTTCCTTGCTTTCGACCACCACCCAGTTGAGCAGCTCGCCCTTGGGGTTGAGCGGCCACAGGTCGGCCTTCTGGCGATATTGCTTCTCGGACAGGCCCCAGAACGCCGGCGCTGCGCCGACGGCATCCGCGCGGGTGCCGCCGTTGGACTTGAAACGCATCGCCGCGATGCCCTGGCGCACTTCCTCGGCGCTCTCGACGCCGACGAACATGATGCCGCTCACGCCTGCGTTGAGCTGCTGGCCGATGTAGCCGGCGACCTTGGCCGGATCCGGCGCGATCTCCGGAGTCTTCACGATCATCGGATAGGCGATGTGCGGGTACGGCTTTTTGCTGAGCGGACCTGCCTGCTTCAGTGCGCCGGCGAACTCGGCGAACACCGGGAAGCTCTGCTCGAAGTTGTGTTCCGTGCTGCCATCGAAGACGAAGTCGCTGTGCTTGTACGCGACCGTCTCCTGGGCCAGTTCCAGCGGCGACTTGTGGGTGACGGTCTCGGGGCCGTTGGGGCCGAACCGCTGGTTGCTCGGACGGTACAGGCCCATCACGCTCTGGTGCTGTTCCAGCAGGCCGATCACGGGATTCAGGCGCTGCTCGGGTGCTTTCGCGAAACCGGTGCCACTTACCATCGCGACCGCAAACATCGACAGCATCAATCGATATCGCATTCTTGTTCCCCCTCTTGTGAGTGAGGGCAGTATGGCAAAACTCGTACGCAAACTACTGCCTTGGACGGGCGTCTGTACAGATGAATCATGTTTAGATTGCATTAAGTGACGACTTCTTTCGGGAAAATCTTGTCGTCCGCGGCGTATACGCTCGAAACGGTTTTCACGAACTGTCGCGCTCTTCTAAGGGGCGCCCGGAGGTGCAAATGCGCAAATCGAGCAAGAAACTGGGTCTGACGGGCGCGCTCACGGCGCTCGCCGTGCTGGCTGGACCGATCGCGATGCCGGCGCAGGCCAAGGATGTGGTGATCCATGCGGGCCGGCTGATCGACGGCGTGGCCACCGTGCCCAAGAGCCGGGTCTCCATCGTCATCAAGGACGAGCGCATCGTGCAGATCGAGAACGGCTTCGTGACCCCGGCTGGCGCCGAGGTGATCGATCTGTCCTCGGCCACGGTGCTGCCGGGCTTCATCGAGTCGCACGACCATATCTCCTCCTCGGGCGACCGCCGGCCGATGAACCGCTTCACCCAGACCGAGGGCGACGCGGTGATCTCCGGCGTGCTCAATGCCCGGCGCGAAGTGGAGCTGGGGTTCACCACGGTGCGCGATCTCGGCTCCGGGCCGCTCACGGCTCCGGCGCTGATTCGAGCGATCGAGTCGCGCAAGATCGTCGGGCCGCGCCTGTGGACCGCGCTCGAGGCGCTCGGACCCACCGGCGGGCATTCCGATCGCGCCAACGGCATCCGCCCGGACATCATTTTCGAGGGGCGTGATGCTTCGATCGTGGACGGCCCTGAAGAGGCCCGCGTCCGGGTGCGTGAGCATCAGCGTCGCGGCGCCACCGTCATCAAGATCATGCCGAGCGGCGGTGTCGGCTCGATCGGCGACGATCCCCATCACATGACCATGACTTTCGAGGAGATGAAGGCCGTCATCGACACCGCGCACGAACTGGGCCTGAAGGTCGCGGCGCATGCGCACGGCAAGAAGGCGATCGACACGGCGATCCGCGCCGGCGTCGACTCCATCGAGCACGGCACCTACGCCGACGCCGAAAGCTACAAGCTGATGAAGGAGCACGGCACCTTCCTGGTGCCGACGCTGCTGGTGGCCGACGCCATCTACCAGACGGCGGTGAAGACCCCCGAACTGCTGCCGCCGACCGTGGCGGAGAAGGCGATCGCCGTGACGCCGACCATGATCGGCAACGCCGGCCGCGCCTACAAAGCGGGCGTCAAGATCGCTTTCGGCACCGACCAGGGCGCCACCTCCAACCGCAACAAGGCGGAAGAGTTCGCGCTGCTGGTGAAGGCGGGCCTGACGCCGATGGATGCGATCTTTGCCGCGACCCGCAACGCCGCCGAACTGGTCGGCAACCCGGCCGACATCGGTTCGGTCCAGGCCGGCCGCTACGCCGACATCGTGGCGGTGAGTGGCGACCCGCTGGCCGACATCACCGAGCTGCAGCGCGTGCAGTTCGTCATGAAGGGCGGCGAAGTGCTCAAGCGCAACGGCGAGATGTTGCGTTGATCCGGGTGGCCGGCAATGCTGCAGTGCACTGCCGGCCACGCACCTATTTGGGGCATTGTTGCGTCAAACTGACAACGAATTCCTGCCCCGGCGTCACGGATCGAAGTGCGCAAGATATAGTCGCCGAACGCGCATTGCCGCAGATGAATCATGTCGGCACACCCCCGGTAACGGCACATTTTCAGGAAAACTTTGCCACGCACCGCGTGTAGGCTTTCCCGCCGAAATGAGGGGAGCTGCGAGCCGGGTCGCCGCCGCCTCATAGCCGACCGCTCGAATTGCTCATCGTGGGAGCGATGCGCAGCGCGGCCTTCCGTACAAAATCCTTTCTTCACTGGGGGAAATCGATGACGACGAATCACATCACCGCAGCTTGTGAACACAAGCGCAGTTCGGTCGCTGTGGCGGTACAGCGCGCTCTGGGTTCCGTGACGTTGCTGGCCTTTGCCTCGCTGGTCGCGAGCACGGCTTTTGCGCAGGAACAACAGGCGGCGCCGGCCCAGCAGGGCGGCGACGTGCTGCAGGAAATCACCGTGACCGGTTCGCGCATTGCGCGTGCCGACGGCTATGAAGCGCCGACGCCAGTGTCGGTGCTGGGTGCGGAAGACCTGAACAAGATGGCGACCACGACCATCGCGGACTCCGTGAACCGCCTGCCTGCGTTCACGGGCAGCCAGACTCCGCGTAATCGCTCCTCGAACATCAGCTCCGGTACTGCCGGCACGAACATTCTGAACCTGCGCGGCCTGGGCGCCAACCGCACCCTGGTGCTCCAGGACGGCAAACGCATGGTCGGTTCGACGATCGCCACGGGCTCGCTCTCGGGCGCGGTCGACATCAACTCGATTCCGAGCGGCCTGGTGCAGCGCGTGGACGTGGTGACCGGCGGCGCTTCGGCCGTGTACGGCTCGGACGCGCTCGCGGGCGTGGTGAACTTCGTTCTGGACAAGAAGTTCACCGGCGTCAAGGGCAATGTCGATTACGGCGTGACCTCGGCCGGCGATGGCGAGAACTACAAGCTCTCCCTGACGGCGGGAACGGGTTTCGCCGACGGTCGTGGCCACCTGCTGTTCAGCGGCGAATACGCCAACGACAAGGGCATCATCGGCAACGATCGCAGCTGGGCCGACGATTCGTTCCAGCTGATGAACAATCCAAACGCTGCACAGGCCGGCCAGCCGACGCTGCTCACGGTTCATAACGCCGGCGTCGCGAACGGCACGTTCGGCGGCCTGGTTCTGGGTTGCCGGAACGTCGAGTCGTACGTCGACATCGTGACCGGCCAGCCCGGAAACAGGCTCGGCGCTGCGCCGTGCAACCTGCGAGGCACTCAGTTCGTTACCGGCGGCGCGGCGATTCCGTTCCAGTTCGGCGATCTGGTGAACGGTCCGACCATGTCGGGCGGTGATTGGGAAACCTCCCGTATCGATCGCGCCACGAGCGTCGCCATGCCGCTGGAGCGCAAGACGCTGTTCGGTCGCGCCAGCTACGACCTTACCGACAACGTCACCGCCTTCGTCGATCTGCAGTACGGCAAGACCTGGTCGCATAACTCGCAGGTCGTGCCCATCCTGAACAACGGCGGCAGCGTCTTCGTCTATCAGGACAACGCATTCCTGCTGCCTGAAGTGAAGCAGGCGATGATCGACAACAACGTCGACGCCATCGAAATCGGCACCTTCAACGGTGACATGCACTACCTGCAGGGCATCAACGAGCGTGAACTCAAGCGCGGTGTGCTCGGCTTCGAAGGCAGCTTCGATCTCGGCGGCCGGGAGTGGAACTGGGATGCGTCCTACGTGCACGGCGAACAGAATGTCGTGTCCTGGACGCCGACCAACCGTGTCAACGCACGGTACGCCGCGGCGCTCAACGCGGTGCTCGATACGGCCACCGGCCAGATCGTTTGCGGTCCGCGCGATGGATTCCTGAACATTACGATCGATCCGAACTGCAAGCCCTACAACCCGATGGGTTTGGGCGTGAACTCGCCGCAGGCCATCGACTACATCACCGCGACGGGCCACTCGGACATGACGCTGAAGCAGCAGGTCGTCGCTGCCAGCATGAGCGGCGAACCGTTCGACAACTGGGCCGGCCCGGTGTCGCTCGCATTCGGCGCCGAGCATCGCAAGGAATCGTCGGAGGGCTCGGTGAGCGCCCTGGACCAGGCCAGTGCTTTCTTCGCTGGCAACTACAAGGCTACGATCGGCAGCTACAACGTGACGGAAGGCTTCGTGGAAACGGTAGTGCCGTTGTTGAACGGCGTGCCAGGAGCCGACACATTGGATTTCAACGGCGCCGTTCGCTACACGGACTACAGTGAGGCTGGCGAAGTCACGACCTGGAAGGCGGGCCTGGTGTGGTCGCCGATCGAGGACATGCGCTTCCGCTTCACGCGGTCGCGCGACATCCGCGCGCCTGGCCTGGGCGAACTGTTCAACCAGGGTTCGGGCGGCACGGGCAACAACACCGATCTGGGCATGGCGGGTTCTCCGACCTATTTCATGCAGAGCCAGACCATCGGCAACCGCAACCTCAAGCCGGAAGAGGCCGATACGACGGGTCTGGGTGTGGTGCTGACGCCGCGCTTCCTGCCGGGCTTCACCATGTCCGTGGACTACTACAAGATCGAAGTGGACGGCACCATCGCGGTGCGCAGCTCGCGCGAGATCATCGAAGGCTGCTACCTCAACGGTAACTCGCAGATGTGTTCGCAGATCCATCGCGATGCCGCCGGCTTCATCGATGTGATCACCAGCTACCCGGAGAACATCGTTGGTGAAACCGCCAGCGGTTTCGACATCGACGCCACCTACCGCGTGCCGGTCGGCCCTGGTGACCTGACACTGCGTGCGATGGCTACGATCGTGGACAAGCTGGAGACGATCAACTCTGCCGGTCAGAAGATCGACGGCAAGGGTGTGAACTCGGACGACGCCGGCATCGGCCTGGGCGCCAACCTCTCCGGACCGAAGTATCGCTACCTGCTGTCGGCAGGTTACGACTGGAATCCGGTGTCGGTGACGCTGACGATGCGTGGCATCAGCTCGGGTGTGTACAACAACAAGTTCTTCGAGTGCGAAGTCGGCAGTTGCCCGACGGCCAGCGAACTGGCCGCCATGGGTTACAGTGCCTCGATCAACAACAACCACATCGCGAGCGCGCAGTACCTCGATCTGGCGCTCAACTACAAGATCGACAGCCTGGGTGGCGAGGCGTACTTCGTGATCGAGAACCTGACCAATGAGGATCCGGCTCAGGTCGCGGGTGGTCGTGGCGCTGGTTTCTACCAGGGACAGTCGAACGTGACGTTGTACGACCGTTTCGGCACCATGTTCCACGGTGGCGTGCGCTTCAAGTTCTAAGATCCTTTCTACGAGCGACTTGCCGGGGCGGACGAAAGTCCGCCCCGGTTTTCTTCGGCGATCAGCACGGAAGCGCCAACAACGACCGATATCTGCATTGCGCGATCACGCGTAGCGCGTGACGCATGGGGGCGCATCGCATGAGAACCCGGCTTTCCATCATTGCCGCACTGGTTGGCGCGCTGCTGCTTCCCGTTCTCGGTCATGGCGAGCCATGGCCCCATTCCGCCGACATTGCCAAGCGCAATCTCAAGCCGACCGATTTCCCACGCTCGCGCCAGCTGGCGCCGGGCATTTTCGTTTATGAAGGCCTGCATGCGGCCGACCGCGACGGCACCGTCGTCAACACGGTCAGCCTGATCGTCACCACCGCTTCCGGCGTGGTGGTGGTCGACGGCCAGGGCGATGAGGCCCAGACCCGGCGCATGCTCGAAGACATCCGCAAGCTCACGCCGCGACCCACCGTCAGATACGTGGTGATCGCCTCGGATCACATCGATCACGTCGGCGGCAACGCGGTGTTCCGCGAGGCCAACCCGCAGGTCGAATTCATCGCCTCGCCGGTATCGGCGAAGCGGCTGCAGGACAAGGGCCATCCGGCGATTCAGGCGCTCGACGAGGAGCAGCGCACGCTGCACGTCGGCGGCATGGAGATCCAGATCCTGAATCTCGGCCGCGCGCACACCGGCGGCGATCTGGTCGCCTATCTGCCGCACCCCAAGGTGCTGTTCCTGGGCGAGGTCTACCTGCGCGATGTGTTCCCGGCGATGCGTTCGGCCCATCCGACCGAATGGCTGGGCACCATCGAGCGCGCGCAGGCGATGGACGCCGCCTGGTACGTACCGGGCCACGGTTTCATCGACGATGCCGCGTCCATGAAGCGGGGCCTTGAGGAATCCCGCAAAGCCATCACATATGTAATCGACGAGGCGAAGCGGTTGCGCGCTGCCGGCCTTGCATGCGGCTCGCCGGCGGACTGCCCGGCAGCACGGCAGGCCAACTGGGGGCCGTATGACGGCTGGGCGCTGCGCACTTCGCAGGCACCTTTGGCGATTGCGAAGGTCTATCAGGAACTTGACGGTAAGTTGCCGAGTGATTGAGACGGGTACGCGGGGATTTCCTCAATGAAATTTGCGCGAATGGATGACTTTGTGGCGGCGCCAAAGGGTGTCGCCAAAGTGGCGAAGAAGTTCTATTTTTGCCGGAAAAATAACAAAGATCATCCATGAGGCTTGTCGTACATTCGGCTTGGAATAAGTCTACGGACTTGTCATGACGTTGCGATGAAGGTTTGCCGGGACGGGGGAGAGTCGCTAGTGAATTCGAGAATCCGTAAATCGGTGTCGGCCTGTCGGCCTCTGGTGCGCGCGGGAGCGGCTGCCTTGACGGCGGCGCTGATGCTCGCGGGCTGTTCCAAATCGAATGAGCCCGAGACCAGCGGTGGGCCGCTGCATCTGCGCCTGATCAGCACAGAGCAGTACCTGCACACGCTCGCCTACGTGTTCGGGCCCAGTATCTCGCTCGAGCTGAAGTTCCCGCCGATGCGGCGGACCAACGGCTTGCTCGCCAACGGTGCTGCGCTCGCCGGCGTCACTACCTCGCAGATGGAGCAGTACCAGCGTGCTGCCTCCAGCGTCGCCGCGCAGGTGGTGGACGAAGATCGCCGCAACTACCTGATCCCCTGCACGCCTGCTGCGCCCGACAAGGCGGATGACGCCTGCGCCAAGCAGTTCTTCTCGCAGACCGGCCGTCTGCTGCAGCGTCATACGCTGTCGGATGCAGAGGTGGGTGCCTACGTGCAGCAGGCTGGCGAGGCCGCCAACCAGCTCAAGGACTTCTACGCCGGTCTGGGCATGGTGCTCGAATCGATGCTGATCAGCCCGGAAGTGCTGTTCATCGTCGAGAAGTCGGAAGCCGACCCGGACAACCAGGGCAAGCAGCGCCTGGATGCGCTCTCGATGGCTTCGCGCCTGAGCTTCTTCCTGTGGGATGCGGCGCCGGACGATGAGCTGCTGAAGGCGGCCGAGAGCGGCGAGCTGAACAACCGCAAGGGCCTGAAGCGCGAAGTCGACCGGATGCTGGCGAGCCCGCGTCTGGAAGCCGGCGTGCGCGCCTTCTTCGATGACATGTTTGCGTTCGACACCTTCGATTCACTGTCGAAGGACGCCACCGTGTATCCGTTCTTCACCGGTGCGACGGTCGCCGATGCCCGCGAGCAGACGCTGCGCACGGTGGTCGATCACCTGATCCATAAGAACCTGGACTATCGCGACCTGTTCACCACGCGCTCGACCTTCATGTCGCCGGCGCTGGCGCCGCTGTACCAGCTGCCGGCTTCGCAAGGCTGGACGCCGTACGAGTTCCCGGAGAACAGCCCGCGGCAGGGTCTGCTGACGCAGGTCAGCTTCCTCGCTACGCACTCGCACCCGGGCCGCAGCTCGCCGACGCTGCGCGGCAAGGCGCTGCGTGAGCTGCTGTTGTGCCAGGTGGTGCCGCCGCCACCGCCGAACGTGGACTTCTCGGCGCTGAACAATCCGGATGCGCACTATCCGACGCAGCGTGACCGAGTGGCGGCGCACTTGAACGCGCCGACCTGCGCGGGCTGCCACCGGATCACCGATCCGACCGGCTTGGCGCTGGAGAACTTCGACGGCGCCGGTCGCTTCCGCTCCGAGGAGAACGGTGTGGCGATCGACGCCAGCGGCGATCTCGACGGCAAGCCGTTCGAGAACATCACCGGCCTGTCGAAGGCGCTGCACGACAACCCCGGCCTGCCGAACTGCTTGGTGAACCGGGTCTACAGCTACGGCTCGGGCACGGCGGTCAAGCCCACCGACCGGCAGCTGATGCAGTATTTCGGCGAGGAGTTCGCGGCCGACGGCTACAAGATGCCGGATCTGCTGCGCACGATCGTGCTTTCCACTGCGTTCTCACGCGTCGATCCGACCCAGCGCACGACATTGCCTGCGCCGAAGAAGGATGAGCCGGCGCCGCAGATCACGCAGAACCAGCAGTCAACGTTGAGCCAGAACGGCCTGTGATTTCGGTATGGCCCTGTGTGGGGGAGATGAAATGAACAATTTGAGCAGACGTCGTGTGTTGCGCGGCATGTTGAATGGCACTGCGGTGACCGTCGGATTGCCGTTGCTGAACTGTTTCCTGAACAACAACGGCACCGCGCTCGCCTCCGGTGCGCCGATGCCGGTGCGCTTCGGGACCTGGGGCTGGGGTCTGGGCATGAACAAGGCGATCTTCGTGCCGAAGAAGCTCGGCCTGGGCTTTGATCTGCCGGAGGAGATCGCAGCGTTGGCGCCGGTGCGTCAGCACATCAACCTGATCACCAACAGCACCTACTTCCGCGACAACTACCAGAACCTGTGTCACTACACCGGCTGGGTGATCGCGCGCACCGGTTCGGCGCCGAAGGACACCAGGGACATCCCGGGTGAAACCATCGACGTCACCATCGCCAACCAGATCGGCGGCTCGACGCGCTTCAAGTCGCTGACCGCCACCGCCACTGGCGACGTGCGCAACACCTACAGCTACGAGAACAGCAACACGCCGAACTCGCCCGAGTGGTCGCCGCTGCAGTTCTACACTCGCCTGTTCGGCCCGGACTTCCCGGATCCGAATGCGAAGGAGTTCAAGCCGGATCCGCGCGTGATGGTGCGCAAGAGCGTGCTGTCGGGCGTGAAGGATCAGACCAACTCCCTGATGAAGCAGGTGGGCGCCGAAGACAGGCAGCGTCTGGACCAGTACTTCACTGGCCTGCGTCACCTTGAGCAGCAGTTCGACCAGCGCCTGCAGAAGCCCGAGCCGATTGCCGCCTGTCATCGCCCCGGCGAGATCAAGGTGGATCCGGCGATGGGTCAGGAGGCCGAGGCGGTCGCAGTGCGCCATCGCATGATGACCGACCTGCTGGTGATGGCGCTGGCGTGCGACCAGACGCGCGTCTTCAACATGGCCTACACCAACGCCAACTGCTCGACCATCAAGCCGGGCTACGAGAAGCCCCACCACACCACCACGCACGAAGAGCCGGTGGACATGAGCCTGGGCTACCAGCCGACCGCTTCGTGGTTCACGCGCCGGGCGCTGGAGTCGTGGGCGTACTTCGTCGATGCCTTCACCAAGATCAAGGAAGGCGACGGCACGCTGCTCGACAACGTGTTCGTCTACGCGACCACCGACCACGGCTATGCCCGCACGCACAGCCTCGACGGTATTCCGATGTTCACGGCCGGCCGCGCGGGTGGCAAGGTCAAGAGCGGCTATCACATCGACCTGGGTGCGACGGCCACTACACGTGTCGGCTACACGGCGCTGCGCCTGTTCGGCGTGGACAAGCCGTCGTGGGGCGTCAACAGCAACAACACCAACAAGGAAGTCTCGGAGATCCTGGCCTGACGGTGGATCGACGAGGCTGGTGTTTTCCGGACGGCGCCGCGGATCGCGGCGCCGTCCTTGAATCTGCGCTCAATCAAGGGATACAGGGAAGCTCTGATTCATCGGTTCCCTGGCCCGCAGCACAATTGCAGTTGTCTGAAATGCGACGCCCATCCAGATCGATGGTGCGACGGGTCGGCGGCTGATCAGAGGTTCCTTAGCATGCGATTGCGGAGAATGATTCGGGGATTGCTGGGTGCAACGCTCCTGGCTGGCGTCGCAGTGGTCGCGCAGGCGGCGCCGCAGGGCGAGTTCTGGCAGTCGAAAGACTCCACGGACAAAGAAGCCTATCTCAAGGTTCCGATGCCGCCGGGCGTCCAGGTGGTCGATACCGAGCTGGAAGGCCCGGTGTTCGCGACCGCCGAAGGCAAGACTCTCTATACTTGGCCCCTGAGCGGTTTGCGCAGCGGTCAGGCCGGCGATCGCCGCAACTCCGGCGAAGCGACCTGCGATGACACCGTCTACACCGAGACCACCGGCTTCATGAGCCCGTATCCGGGCGGCTTCACGCTGCCGGAACTCGACAAGCGCAAGAGCTGCGAGCAGGTGTGGCCGCCGTTGCTGGCGCCAGCCGACGCCAAGCCGGTAGGCAAATGGACTATCGCCAAGCGCACCAACGGCCAGACCCAGTGGGCTTACGACGGCTATCCCGTGTACACCTCCGATCGCGACCGCGAGAAGGGCGACGTGCTGGGCGGCTCGAATGCCGTGGTGGGTGGTGAAAGGGGCGTGGTGCGCCGTCCGATCGGTCCGCCGGCCGACGTGCCGCCGGAACTGGCCATACAGCCGATGCGCACCGGCCACATGCTGCTCGACCACAAGGGCTACTCGGTCTACAGCTCCGATGCCGACGAGCCGGGCAAGTCCAATTGCGTCGACAAGTGCCTGGAAGACTGGATTCCAGTGCTGGCACCGCAGACGGCCAAGGTCAGCGGCGAATGGAGCGTCATCGAACGCACCTCGGGCGTGAAGCAGTGGGCCTATCGCGGCAAGGCGCTTTACACGCACGCGCAGGATCAGCGCGGCCGCTCGATGGAGGGCAGCGATGTGCCGGGCTGGCGCAACGTGTTCACGCAGCGTGCGCTGCTGCCGCCGGCCGAGTTCACGGTGCAGGATTCGCACCTTGGCCAGGTGCTGGCGGATGCGAACGGCAAGACCCTCTACACCTACCAGTGCAACGACGACGCCAAGGACCAGCAGAGCTGCGATTCCCCGGATTCGCCGCAGGTCTACCGCATGGCCATCTGCGGCAACTTCGATCCCAAGGTGTGCCAGGAAACCTTCCCGTACGTGCCGGCCAAGCCCGGCGCCACGGCCGACAGCCCGCTGTGGACGGTGATCAGCATCGATCCGAACACTGGCCATCTCGCGGAAGCCGGTCAGCCGGGCGCCATGCAGGTGTGGGCGTACCGCGAGCGGCCCGTCTACACCCACGGCGGCGACAAGCAGCCGGGTGATGCCGAGGGCGACAATTTCGGTGAGTTCAATGGCGCACGCAACGGGTTCCGGGCGTATTGGCTGCGGGACGATTTCCACGGCAATTCGCTGGGCCGGTCTGCAACGGATCGTCGGTGAGCGCAACCATGTCAGCGTCAGATCAAGGGGGTCTTATGAATCGTGAAGCGACTCGGCAGCCCGGTGGCGCGGCCATCGCGCGGTCTGCGATTGGCGCGGCAGTCGCGCTGGCGTTGTTGGGTGCGGGTAGTGCCGGCGCAGCACCGCTGCAGGAAGGCGGCAGTGCGGTGCGCAACGGCAACATCGGCTACGTGCTGACCCACAAGGTCTGGTCCGTGTACGAGACCGAAGGCGCCAAGACCGAATGCCCGCAGGGCTTCAACGACGGCCCGCGCGAGCAGTTCAAGCAGATGTACGGCGACGGCAAGAAACGCTCCATCGTCGAGACCGCATTGAAGCGCGAAGGCAAGCAGTGGCACCCCTCGACCACCCCGGAGCCGTTCAAGTTCAAGGAGGCTCAGGGCAACACTTCCTATGGCCTGAATCTCGACGGCAAGGTCGGTCCCAACGATTTCACCAGCCCGGATGGCGAGAAGGGCATCGATAACCAGCTGTACCGCGTGATCGGCTGCATCGGCAACTACCGCACGATGGGCACGATCAATCACTTCGAGCAGCTGTTCATGCGCAGCTACAACGACGCCCGCGTCGTGATCGAGTTGAGCGGCGTGGACGACCTGGTCAACGACAACGACGTCACGGTCCATTTCTACCGCGGCGGCGACCAGTTGCTGCAGGACGCGACCGGCGAAGGCTTCATTCCCGGCGGCACGCAGAACATCGACGTGCGCTGGGGCAAGCAGTTCATCTCGCAGACCAAGGGCAAGATCGTCGATGGTGTGCTCACCACCGAGCCGATCGACACCATCCGGATTCCCTGGGTCTCCACCTTCGGCACCAGCGCCTATCACGTGTTCCGCGGCCTGCGCCTGAATCTCAAGGTGAGCGAGACCGGCGCCGAGGGCCTGATCGCCGGTTATGCGGACATCGATGCCTTCATTCACCAGCTGAATACCTCGTGGTCGACGCATCACCAGAGCTACGGCCAGCTGTCTTCGCCTTCGGAGTATCGTGCGATGCGCCGGCTGGCGGACGGTTACCCCGATCCGAAGACCGGCGAGAATACGGCGATCTCCAGCTCCGTCAGCGTCAAGTTCGTCCAGGTGTTCGTGCAGCACCCGGAAGACCAGGTGATCACGGCGAAGAAGTGAAGTAACCAACGGGCCGCCGATCCGTTCATCGCGAATGGATCGGCGGCACGGCATGCGGTGACGGCGCCGTATGCAAGAGCCGATGCGACACGCCAGGGCGTCCTGCCTTTGGCATTCTGTGCCTGCATGTATTGCACGCATTTCAGGGCTCCACCGCTCAGTCTTTCCCGTAGCCCGGCACGGCGCACAGAAACTAATCCCTGGTTCGCTCTGCGCTGAAACAATCATGCGCAAAGGCAGTCCGCCGGTGCGCATTTGGCAAGAAAAGACCGCCATTGGCTGGCTAGACTTTTTGCTGCACGAGGCAGTCACACGCATCTTGTGAGGGGGGAGTTGAATGCTGGATTCCAGACGCCGGGCCGATAACCGCGCGCTGCTGGTTCAAGAGTCCGAGCCGCGCGCGCTCGAGCTGCGGATTCCCGAAGCTCCTGCCCGTCCGGGCGAGCCGGTCGACTTCAGCAGGCTGAAACTTGCCGATCCGGGCGCGGTGCGCCGGCCCGAGGTCGATGCGCCAGCCGAATCGATGCGTGATCTGGCGTACTCGCTGATCCGCGTGCTGGACGACAAGGACGAAGCAGTCGGCCCCTGGGCACCCGAGGTTTCGATCGCGACGCTCAAGGCGGGCTTGCGCGCCATGATGCTCACGCGCGCCTACGACGATCGCATGTATCGTGCGCAGCGCCAGGGCAAGACGTCGTTCTACATCAAGTGCACCGGCGAGGAAGCGATTGCGGTCGCGCAGGCGCTGGCGCTGGATAGCGGCGACATGTGCTTTCCGAGCTATCGGCAGCAGGGCCTGCTGATCGCCCGCAACTATCCGCTGCTGAAGATGATGGGGCAGGTCTATTCCAATACGCTCGACCCGCTCAAGGGCCGGCAGATGCCCATCATGTACTCCAGCCGCGAGTACGGCTTCTTCACCGTGTCGGGCAACCTCGGCACGCAGATCATCCAGGCGGTGGGCTGGGCGATGGGCTCGGCGTTGCGTGGCGATACCAAGATTGCCGCCAGCTGGATCGGCGACGGCACCACGGCGGAAGGCGACTTCCACTATGCGCTGACGTTCGCATCCGTGTATCGCGCGCCGGTGATCCTGAACGTCGTCAACAACCAGTGGGCCATTTCCTCGTTCCAGGGAATCGCCGGCGGCGATCAGGCGCCGTTTGCTGCACGTGGCGTCGGCTACGGCCTGCCGTCGCTGCGCGTCGATGGCAATGACTTCCTTGCTGTGTATGCGGCGACTCAATGGGCCGCGCAGCGTGCACGCTCCAATCACGGCGCCACGCTGATCGAGCTGTTCACGTATCGCGCCGAAGGTCATTCGACCAGCGACGATCCGACCCGCTATCGCGCCGCCGACGAGGCCAGCAAGTGGCCGCTGGGCGATCCGATCCTGCGTTTGAAGCAGTATCTGATCAAGCGCGGCGAGTGGACCGAGGAGCAGCACGAAGCGCAGCAGAACGAAGTGACGCAGGAAGTCCGTACGGTGCAGCGCGAGGCCGAGGCGAGCGGCGTGCACGGTGCGAACAACACGCACAGCCCCAAGACGATGTTCGAAGACGTCTTCAAAGAGATGGACTGGCGCCTGCGTCGGCAACGACAGGAAGCGGGTTTCTAACTCATGCCGACGATGAACATGATCCAGGCCGTGAACTCGGCCATGTCAGTGATGCTTGCGCGCGACCCGAACGTGGTCGTGTTCGGCGAGGACGTGGGCTATTTCGGCGGCGTGTTCCGCGCCACCGAAGGCTTGCAGAGAACTTACGGCAAGACGCGTTGCTTCGACACGCCGATCGCAGAAGGCGGCATCGTCGGTGCGGCCATCGGCATGGGCGCCTATGGCATGCGGCCGGTGGTGGAGATCCAGTTCGCGGACTACATCTACCCCGCGTTCGATCAGATCGTCTCCGAAGCCGCTCGCATCCGCTATCGCTCTGCCGGTGAGTTCTCGGTGCCGATGACGATACGCACGCCCTACGGCGGCGGCATCTTCGGCGGCCAGACGCACAGCCAGAGCCCCGAAGGCCTGTTCACGCACGTCGCCGGTCTGAAGGTGGTGGTGCCGTCGACGCCGTACGATGCCAAGGGGCTGTTGATCAGCGCCATCGAGGACGACGATCCGGTGATCTTCCTGGAGCCCAAGCGGCTCTACACCGGTCCGTTCGAGGGGCACACCGAAGGCGCGGTCAGGCCCTGGTCGGTGCATCCGGCCAGCGAGGTGCCCGAAGACCATTACCGGATTCCGCTCGGTCAGGCAGCCGTGGTGCGCGAAGGCGAAGACGTGACGGTGCTGGCGTACGGAACGATGGTGCACGTGGCGCTCGCGGCTGCGCGCGACAGCGGTATCAATGCCGAAGTGATCGACCTGCGCACCCTGGTGCCGCTGGACATCGAGACCATCGTGCGCTCCGTCAACAAGACGGGCCGCTGCGTCGTGGTGCACGAGGCGACCCGTACCTCCGGCTACGGCGCCGAGCTCACCACGTTGGTACAGCAGCAGTGCTTTTTCGATCTGGAAGCACCGATCGAACGCGTCACCGGCTACGACATCCCGTATCCGCACGCTTTCGAGTGGCAGTATTTTCCGGGCCCGGCGCGCGTCGCCGAGGCGATGCGGCAGACGTTGAGAGGCTGATTCATGGGGCAGTACAGTTTCAAACTTCCCGACGTCGGTGAAGGCACCGCGGAAGCGGAGATCTCCGACTGGCGCGTCAAGGTAGGCGACCGGGTCGAGGAAGATCAGCCGCTGGTCGACGTGATGACCGACAAGGCAACGGTGGAGCTGACTTCGCCGGTCGCCGGCGTCGTGCGCAGCATCGCCGGCAAGCCCGGACACATGGCCGCCGTGGGCTCGGTGCTGGTGGTGCTCGATACCGATGGCGCCGACGAAGGTACCGCTGCTCCGGCAGCGGAAGCTGCGCCGCCACCGGCCGCACCTGCACCGCAGCCACAAGCTGCCGCAGCACCCGCGCCCGCACCGCAGCCGCCCAAGTCGCAGCCCGCGGCTGTGAGCGAGAAAACCGCGCCGGCGGCTCCTGTAGAGCCCGCTGTGAGATCGACTCCAGCCACTCGTGCTCGCGCTGCTGCCTCTCCGGCCGTGCGCCGCAGAGCTGAAGAGTTGGGCGTCAAGCTGCAGTTCGTCCCGGGCTCGGGCCCGGCCGGCAGAGTCAGCCACGCCGACCTGGATGCGTATCTGGCCAACGAGCCTGCCGCGCCGAGCGCGGGCACGGCTTCTGTCTACGCGAAGCGTTCGGGCGTGGAGGACGTTCCTGTCATCGGCCTGCGTCGGCAAATCGCCGAGCGCATGCAGATGGCCAAGCGCCAGATCCCGCACTTCTCCTACGTCGAAGAAGTGGACGTGACCGAGCTGGAGAAGCTGCGTGCGCATCTGAATGCCACCAAGAAGCCCGACCAGCCGAAGCTGACGGTGCTGCCGTTCATCATGCGTGCACTGGTGCGCCTGCTGCCGGAGTACCCGCAGATGAACGCGACCTACGACGACGAAGCCAACATCGTGCATCGGCACGCGCCCGTGCACCTCGGCATCGCGACGCAGACGCCGCGTGGACTGATGGTTGCCGTCGTGCGCCATGCGGAAGCACGCGACCTGTGGGACAGCGCCAACGAAGTCAGCCGCCTGGCGAAAGCGGCGCGCGAAGGCAAAGCGACGCGCGAGGAGCTCACCGGGTCGACCATTACCCTCACCAGTCTCGGGCCGCTCGGCGGCATCGTGACCACGCCGGTGATCAATCGCCCCGAGGTGGCCATCATCGGACCCAACAAGATCGTCGAGCGCATCGTGGTGCGTGACGGCCAGGGCGTGGTGCGCAAGATGATGAACCTGTCCTCGTCCTTCGATCATCGGGTCGTCGACGGCGCCGACGCCGCCGAATTCATTCAACGGATGCGTGCGTTGCTCGAGCATCCTGCGACGCTGTTCATCTGAAAGCCTCGCCCATAGGGATTGTTGAGACATGACTAAGGCGATCAAGACACGGCTGTTGGTAGTCGGCGGCGGGCCCGGCGGCTACGTGACGGCGATCCGCGCCGGCCAGCTCGGCCTGGACGTGACGCTGGTGGAAGCGGACCGGCTGGGCGGCACCTGCCTGATCCGTGGCTGCATTCCATCCAAGGCGCTGATCCACGCTGCGGCCAAGTTCGAGAGCGTTCGCGAGGCGGCCACGGGCGAAGGCACGCTCGGCATTTCCATCAAGGGCACGCCGAAACTGAACCTGGCCGAGACCGTGCGCTGGAAGGAAACCATCGTCAAACGCCTGAACGAGGGCGTTGCGGGTCTGCTGCGGCGTGCGAAGGTGAAAGTGGTTGCCGGCTGGGCGCGCTTCTCCGACGCCAAGACCTGCGTGGTCGAGACGGCGGAAGGGCCGGTCACGATCACGGCCGAGCACGTGGTTCTCGCCAACGGCTCCGAACCGGTGGAGCTGCCGAATCTGCCGTTCGGCGGACCGATCGTTTCCTCGACCGAAGCGCTGTCGTTGCAGGAACTGCCGCGGAAGCTGGCCGTGGTGGGCGCAGGCTACATCGGCCTGGAGCTCGGCTCGGCGTTCCGCAAGTTCGGCAGCGAAGTGACGGTCATCGAAGCGCAGGATCGCATCCTGCCGCTTTATGACGCACCGCTGGTGAAGCCCGTGGCGCGCTGGCTGGAACGTGCCGGCGTGACCGTGCATCTGGGCGCCAAGGTCAAGAGTTTCAAGTCCGGCGTGGTTACGGCCGAGGACGCGAGCGGCAAGTTGCTCGAAGTCGAAGCCGACACCGTGCTGGTCACCGTGGGCCGCCGGCCGCGTACGCAGGGCTGGGGGCTGGAGTCGATGGGCGTGGACATGGATGGCCGCTTCGTGCGCATCGATGATCAGTGCCGCACCTCGATGAAGAACGTCTGGGCGATCGGCGATCTGGTCGGCGAGCCGATGCTGGAGCACAAGGCGGCCGCGCAGGGCGAGATGGTGGCGGAGATCATCGCCGGCCATCGTCGGCGCTTCGCCCCGGTGGCGATTCCGGCGGTGTGCTTCACCGAGCCGGAAATCGTCAGCGTCGGGCTGTCGCCGGCCGAGGCCGCGCAGGCCGGCGAGGAAGTGACGACCGGGCAGTTCCCGTACGCCGCCAACGGCCGTGCGCTTTCGATGGAAGCCGGCGAGAACGGCGGTTTCGTGCGCGTGCTGGCCCGCAAGAGCGATCACCGCATCCTGGGCATCCAGGCGGTCGGCTCGCATGTCTCGGAGCTTTCCGGCGAATTCGCGCTGGCCCTGGAGATGGGGGCGACGCTCGAGGACATCGCCGGCGTCATCCACGCTCATCCGACCTTGTCCGAAGCCTTCTTCGAGGCTTCGCTGCACGGTCTGGGGCACGCCATTCACATATAACTACAAGCGAGCGCAGCACATGGCAGGCGCCGGTCTCGACAAGATCGATCACAAGATTCTGGCGGCCTTGCAGGAGGATGCCTCCCGTTCGGCCGCAGAGATCGCCGAGGCGGTGGGCCTGTCGCAGTCTCCTTGCTGGCGCCGCATTCAGCGGCTGCGCGACGACGGCTACATCCTCAAGATCGTGGCGCTGCTGGACCGCAACAAGCTGGCGCTGCGTTCGCAGCTGTTCGTGCAAGTGAAGGTGACGCGCCACGACCAGGCGAGCCTGGAGGAATTCTCCAAGGCCATCCAGGAGTTCCCCGAGGTGATGGAGTGCCACGTGGTGCTGGGCGTGTTCGACTTCCTGCTGCGCGTGATCACCAAGGACATGGACGCCTACGAGAAGTTCTACTTCGAGAAGCTGTCGCGCGTGCCGAACATCCGCGAGGTCAATTCGTTCGTCGCGGCTTCCGAGATCAAGACGACCACCGCGCTGCCGATCCGGCGCTGAAGTAGCGGCGTATGGCCGCGTACGCGCGGCTTATTTCAATTCAATCTCGATGAAGCGGAACTCGAAGTCGTTCACGTTCACGACGTTGTGGGCGACGCCGGTGAGGCGCGCGTAGGAAACGCCCGCCTGGAGCTGGACCTCGCGTGTTCCCGTGGGCTCCTCCAGTCGAAGCGTTCCGGTGGTCAGGGGCACGACCACGTAGTCGAGCGCATGCACGTGATGTCCGGTCTGCGCACCCGGCGCGAAGCGCCATTCAGTGACGATGACGCGTTCGTTGTCGATCTGGACATTGGGTGTGGCCTGGACGGCGTGACTCACGGTGGCGGTTCTCGCTTCAGGCGGTCATCTGTGCCTGGGCGCGACGCTGGCCGCAGGCGTCGTGGGCGGATTCACGGAAAATCCTGAGAACTTCCTGCGCCAGCTGGATGAGCTGGTCGGTGCAGTATTCGTAGGCGTCGTTGTGCACCGTGATCGACACGGTCAGCGAGCCGTGCTTCTCGAACATCCGCAGCTCGCCCTTGTCCGCGTCGAGCTGGGCGCGTTCCTTCGCCGCGCTGGCGCAGGTCGGCCGCAGAAAACCGCGGATCTCGCGCAGCAGCGTCGGCGGCAGGCTGGTCGGCAGCAGCGAGGGAATGCTCACGGCACCGGCATCGAAATCCAGCACGAAACGATGGCTGCAGTCGTGGTGCCAGTGGATGCGATGCGTGATGCGCCCCACGCGGGCCTTTCCCAGTTCGAGATCGCGGAACGTACGCTGCTCCACCATCTGTTCCAGCGTGCCGTTCACGCGGCGCGTCAGCGTCAAGCGCTGGGTGCGGCTTACGGCGGGCGTTTCGGTCATCGACATTACTTGCATGATCCAATCGGCTGCGTGGGGTGTTTTTTCTTCAGGCCGGTAGTCAGCCCAACGGCTGCGCGCCGTGATTTGTTTCAATCGTCGAGCCGGCGCGACCGCGCGGCTCTCGCCTTCCACCGTGCAGGCTCAGGCAGGCTGCGTGATGTGTTTGACTTCCAGGTAGGCATCGAGCCCCCACGGTCCGAGCTCGCGGCCGATGCCGCTGCGCTTGAAGCCGCCCCAGGAAGTTTCGGGGAATAGCACCTGCAGGCTGTTGATCCAGATGTGTCCGGCTTCCAGCGCCTGCGCCACACGTTCGGCGCGCGCCGCATCGCCTGTGATGATGCCGGCGGCGAGTCCGAAATCGCTGTCGTTGGCGAGTGCGATGGCCTCATCTTCGGTGGCGAACGTGCGCACGCACAGCACCGGTCCGAAGATCTCTTCGCGCCACAGCGGGCTCGTGGTGGGCACGTCCACGAAGATGGTCGGCTCCACGAAATAGCCGCGATCGAAGCCGCTGGCGCGCTTGCCGCCGGTGAGCAACGTCAGTCCCTCGGCGATGCCGCGCTCGATGTAGCCCAGCACCGTCTTGAGCTGGGCAGCACTGGTGAGCGGACCCATCGTCACGCCGTCGGTGAAGGCGTCGCCCAGCTGGAGCGCTTCGGCGGCGGTCTTGAGCTTTTGCAGCAGCTGCGGCGCGATGCCGGCCTGAACCAGCAGGCGCGAGGTCGCCGAGCACATCTGTCCGCAGTTGAAGAAGATGCCGCCGAGGATCCATTCCACGGCATGCTCGACGTCGGCATCGTCGAATACCAGCATCGGCGATTTGCCGCCCAGCTCCAGGCTGACATTCTTGATCTGCTGCGCCGCGGTCTGCATCACGCGCTCGCCGATCCGGTTGCTGCCGGTGAAGGAGATCTTGTCGATGCCCGGATGCTGGACGAGCACCTGGCCGACTTCCGAACCGGTGCCGTTGACGATGTTCAACACGCCGTTCGGCAGCTGCACGGCCTGCGCGATGGCGCCCAGCTCCAGTTCCACCAGCGGCGTCACCTCGGAAGGCTTGAGCACCACGGTGCAGCCCGCCGCGAGCGCCGGCGCCACTTTCCATGCAGTGGTGACGAATGGAAAATTCCACGGCACGATCAAACCAACGACGCCGGCGGGATCGAGCCGCGTAGTCGACGCAAAACCTTCTGCAGCCAGCGTGACCCGTGCGTTCTGTCGCTGATCCAGTTGCTCGGCCAGCGTGGCGTAGTACTCGTAGGTGGCGGCTGCATCGCCGATATCGATGCGAGCCTCGAACAATGGCTTGCCGTTGTTGAGCGAGGACAGCGCCGCCAATTCCTCTTCACGCGAGCGGATGGCGCTGGCGATGGCGCGAAGATACTTTGCGCGCTGCGCGCCGGTGGTCTTGCGCCACTGATTGAAAGCCGTCCGAGCCGCGTTCACGGCCCGATCGACATCCTCGCGGCTGCCGGCAGCGACATCGGCAATGCGTTCTTCCTTGGCCGGGTTGATGACCGGCAGCGTGGCGCCGAGGATCGGGCTGGCCCACTGGCCGTCGATGAAAAGTCTGTCGTGCATGACGTTCACCTGTGTTCTGGGTCGACGGCTGGAGCGCTACGGGCGCGATCGTGCGCCCGCTCGCCGTCGGTGAGCGGATGAATCAAGCGGCCAGGAAGCTCGAATCCTCGAGCACCTCGATCAGCGTCGGGCGTTCGGCGCCAGCCGCTGCCTGCAGCAGTTCGTGCAGATGCTCGAGGCTGCGCGCGCGCTCGGCGTTACAGCCGAAGCCCTTCGCCAGCACCTGGAAGTCCGGCGTGAAGATGTCGACGCCGATCGGTTCGATGGAGCGGTTCTGCATGTAACGCTTGATCTCGCCGTAGCCGCTGTTGTTCCACAGCAGCACGATGATGGGCGCATGCGCTTCGACCGCGGAGGCCAGCTCGGACAGCGTGAACTGACTGCCGCCATCGCCGATCAGTGCCACCACTGGCCGCGCGGGAGCAGCGAGCTTGGCGCCGATCGCGGCTGGCAGGGCATACCCCAGGGTGCCGTAACCGGTGGCCGAGTTGAACCAGGAGCGCGGCTGGTTGGACTCGAACAGGTGGTTGCCGGAATACACCGGCTGCGTCGAGTCGCCGGCGACGATGACCTGCGGCAGTGCGCTCTGCATCGTATCCAGCACGCGCTGTTGCGCCTGGAAGGCTGGCGGCCACTCTGCGGCCAGGCGCGCACGCACTTCGGCAGCGCGCCGCGCCCCTGGGCTTCGTGCGGACGAGGCATTGCGTTTGGTCAACGCTGCCAGCAGGGCGCCCATGGCCATTGCAGCGTCGCTGACGATGGCCACGTCGGCGGGAAAATTGCGATTGAGCTGCGCGGCTTCGATGTCGACGCGGATCAGCGGGCTGTCGATGCGGAATTGGCCGTCGAAGACCACGTCGTAGTCGGTCTCACCCAGCTCGGTGCCGATCGCCAGCACTACGTCCGCCTGCGCGACCAGCTCGCGCACCGGCACCAGCGACTGATTGGAGCCCAGCGACAACGGATGATCTTTCGGCATCACGCCCTTGGCGTTGATGGTGCAGGCGTAAGGCGCGTCCAGCGCTTCGATCAGGGCAAGCGCTTCGGCGCCGGCATCGGCCGTGCCGCCGCCCAGCAGCACCACCGGTCGCTGCGCGCCGTCCAGTAACCGGGCGGCACGCTGGATGGCATGAGGGCAGGGCGCAGGACGGCTCGGCAGTGCGCCCAGCTTGCGTCGAACGTGATCGGCCGGCGCGATGATGACGTCGAGCGGGATCTCGATGTGTACCGGCCGCGGCCGCTCACTGGCGAAAACCGCGAACGCTCGCGACAGCACCGCAGGCAATTCATCGGGCCGCATCAGCGTGTGGCTGAATGCGGTCAGGCCGGAGACCAGATTGCGTTGCGAAGGCATCTCGTGCAGCCGCCCGCCGCCAAGTCCCAGCTCGTGGGTCCGGTTGACGCTGGAGATCACCAGCATCGGAACGGAGTCGGCGTAGGCCTGACCCATCGCGGTCGCAATGTTGGTCATGCCTGGGCCGGTGACGATGAAGCACACGCCCGGTTTGCCGCTGACGCGCGCATAACCGTCGGCCATGAAACCCGCGCCTTGTTCATGGCGCGGCGTGATGTGTCTGATGCGGGTAGCCGGCAGGCCGCGGTACAGCTCCACGGTGTGGACGCCCGGGATACCGAACACGGTATCCACGCCGAATGCTTCCAGCAGCTGAACCAGCAGTTCTCCGCAGGTCAACATAGGCATCTTCAGTCTTTGCGCTGGCCGATGGACGGGCTGAATACCATCAGGCTCAGGATCTCGAACAGCATCTGCGCTCCCGCCTGCGCGGTGTTGGTCGTCGCGTCGTACTGCGGTGCGACTTCCACGACGTCGCCGCCCACCACGTTCAATCCCTTCAGGCCACGCAGCAACTGCAGTGCTTCGCGCGTGCTCAGACCGCCGATCTCCGGCGTGCCGGTGCCTGGCGCAAACGCAGGATCCAGTCCATCGACGTCGAAGGTCACGTACACCGGTCCGTCGCCCACGACTTCGCGCGCCTTGGCGATCACCGCTTCGCAGCCCATGCGGGCGAAGTCTTCGATGTGGACCACCGTCATGCCGGAATCCTGCGAGAACTCCCACAAATATTCGGAGGCGCCACGGATGCCGATCTGGATGCAGCGCTTCGGATCGAGCACACCGTCCAGCACGGCGTAGCGGAACGGACCGCCGTGATGGAATTTCGAGCCGTCGTATTCGCCGCCCGTATCGCAGTGCGCGTCGATATGCACCATGCCCACGGGCTGCTTGGCGCCGAGCGCGCGCAGGATGGAGAGAGTGATCGAATGATCGCCGCCGACCGCCAGCGGCGCGACGCCCGCACCGACGATGCGCGAGAAGTACTGCTCGATGTCCTGATGACAGCTTTCCAGCGAGTAGCGGCTGCGAAACGGCACATCGCCGATATCGGCCACTTTCAGATCGCCGACCGGCATGCAGTCCAGATCATGGTTGTAAGGCCCGATGCGCTCGATGGTGCGCAGCGCGCGCGGCCCGAAGCGGGCGCCGGTGCGATTGCTGACGCCGAGATCCATCGGAACGCCGACCAGCGCGACCTGCAGTCCCGCGAAGTTCTCGGCGGCAGCGTCTGGAAGATGAGGTGCCGACAGCAATGTGGTTTCGCCCGAATACGGCGCGCTGCGCGTACCGCCATTGAAGAGGCGGTCCACGATACGCTGGAAGCGCGGGTCGAACGTGCCGCCGTCCTGCCCGCCGCTGTACTTGGCGCGCAGCCGCTTCAGATTGTCTTGATCCATCGTCCTCTACCTCTGCTCGAAACGGGCTCCTGCCGCTGAATGAGCCGTTGATCAGTTGCTGTTAATCAATCAATGGGCTGTCGAAAAGATCCGCCCGCAGGCCGGCTTGCGACGGCCTGTCGAAGGTAGCGCGGCCCGCTGCTGGCGCGCGCCGCCGGCGAACGCTTTACGCCCTTTACGCCAAGTTCGAAGGCACGTCGCTTTCGAGCGCCGCGGGACGTGGCGAACGCAGGCTCACGACCACGTAACTGACCAGGCCCACGGTCAGGCTGTAGTAGATCGGAGTGTTGGCGTCGATGCCGTCCTTCCACATGAAGGCTGCCGCGGTGACGCAACCCAGAATCATGGCCGTCATGGCTCCAGCCGGCGTGGCGCGCTTCCAGAAGATGGCGCCGATCAGCGGGATCAGCATGCCGCCCACCAGCAGGTTGTAGGCCAGCGTCAGCGCGCTCAGCACGTCGCTGACGGCGAGCGCCACGAACAGCACCGCGATGCCGGAGATCAGTGCGCACAGACGGTTGATTCCGAGGCTCGAAGGCTTGCCGCCGCGCACCTTCGGCAGCAGGTCTTCGCTCAGCGTGCTGGACGCGGCCAGCAGGCCGGCGCTGGCGGTCGACATCATGGCGGCCATTGCCGCGGTGATGACGAGGCTGCGAATGCCATCCGGCAGTGCCGTTTGGATGATGGCGGCGAAGGCGTTGTTGACGTCATCGAGATTCGGCAGCAGCACTCGCGCACACATGCCGATCAATGCACAAGCCAGGCCATAGATCACGCAATAGATGCCGGCAGCGCTGCCGGCGTAGCGGGCAACGCCGTCGTTGCGTGCCGTGAATACGCGCTGCCAGATGTCCTGCCCGATCAACACACCGAAGGTGTAGATCAGTATGTAGGTGATGATGGTGTCGGTGCCGATGCTGGTGAAGCTGAAGGAGCTGGCTGGCAGCC
>DATMEZ010000020.1:0-2625 GCA_035556415.1 Povalibacter sp. | reverse complement strand
CGACGCTTACATCTCGTTGAGCGAGGCGCTGACGCATGCGGGCCTGGCGACGCGCACCCGGGTCAAGATCCAGTTCATCGAGGCCACCGACGTCGAGAAGCACGGCACCGGCTGCCTGGAAGGTGTCGATGCGGTGCTGGTGCCCGGCGGATTCGGCGAGCGCGGTGTCGACGGCAAGATCCAGGCGATCCGTTATGCACGTGAGCGCCAGATCCCGTACCTGGGCATCTGCCTGGGAATGCAGCTGGCCATCATCGAGTACGCCCGCAACGTGGCGGACCTGGAAGGCGCGCACTCCACCGAGTTCAACCGCGCCGCGCCGCATCCGGTGATTGCACTGATCAGCGAATGGCAGGATCAGAAAGGCACGACCGAGCAGCGCACGGAAAAATCCGACATGGGTGGCACGATGCGCCTGGGCGCGCAGGAAGTGCGGCTGTCGCACGGTTCGCGCGCGCACCAGATCTACGGTGCGGACGTGATCGCCGAGCGCCATCGTCACCGCTACGAGTTCAACAACCGTTATTTGCAGAAGCTGATGAACGCGGGCCTGCGTTTCTCCGGCTTCTCGCGCGACGGCCTGGTGGAAATGATCGAGCTGCCGGCGCATCCGTTCTTCGTCGCCAGCCAGTTCCATCCCGAGTTCCGTTCCACGCCCCGCGACGGCCATCCGCTGTTCACCGGCTTCATCAAGGCGGCGCGTGCATACCGCCTGGGCGAAGTCCAGGTCGCGGTGAATGCGTGAAGACCGGCCGCGGTCGCGAAGATCGAGGATGTCATCGAGCCGCGTCGCCTAGCTGAGTCGCCTAGCTGAGCCGTACACCAGCCATGAAACTGCTCAATTTCGATGTCGGTCCCGAGCGGCCGTTCTTTCTCATCGCCGGCCCCTGCGTGGTCGAGAGCGAAGGGCTGATCCTGGACACCGCCGGCAAGCTCAAGGAGCTGACCGGCCGCTTGGGGATTCCCTTCATCTTCAAGTCGTCCTTCGACAAGGCCAATCGTTCCTCCCGTTCGAGCTTCCGTGGCCCAGGCATGGAAGAGGGATTGAGGATCCTGTCCGAAGTGAAGCGGCAGCTGCAGCTGCCCGTGCTCACCGACGTGCACGAAGATACCCCGCTGGCCGAAGTGGCGGCCGTGGTCGACGTGCTGCAGACGCCGGCGTTCCTGGTGCGCCAGACCAATTTCATCGTCAACGTGTGTTCGCAGAACCGGCCGGTGAACATCAAGAAGGGCCAGTTCCTGTCGCCCTGGGAAATGCGCAACGTCGTCGACAAGGCGCGCTCCACCGGCAATGAGCAGATCATGGTGTGCGAGCGCGGCTTCAGCTTCGGCTACAACAACCTGGTGTCGGACATGCGCTCGCTGTCGGTGATGCGCGAGACCGGCAGCCCGGTGGTGTTCGATGCCACGCACTCGGTGCAGCTGCCCGGCGGCAAGGGCACGGCCTCCGGCGGCCAGCGCGAGTTCGTGCCGGTGCTGGCACGGGCGGCGATTGCTGCGGGCGTCGCCGGCCTGTTCATGGAAACCCATCCCGATCCCGATAAGGCGCTGTCCGACGGCCCCAATGCCTGGCCGCTGGCCCGCATGGAGCCGTTGCTCGAAACGCTCCTGTCGCTCGACCAAGTCGTCAAATCCAAGCCCTACGAGGAAAGCCTGCTATGAGCAAGATCGTCGACATCCGCGGCCGCGAGATCATCGATTCGCGCGGCAATCCCACCGTGGAAGCCGATGTCCTGCTCGAATCCGGCGCCGTAGGTCGGGCGGCCGTGCCGTCGGGCGCTTCCACGGGCACCCGTGAAGCAGTCGAGCTGCGCGACGGCGACAAGGGCCGTTATCTCGGCAAGGGCGTCACCAAGGCCGTCGCCAACGTCAACGGCGAGCTGAAGCAGCTGCTCGTTGGCAAGGACGCCGCCGATCAGGCGGCTCTCGATCGCGCCATGATCGAACTCGATGGCACCGATTCGAAGTCGCGCCTGGGCGCCAATGCGCTGCTCGCCGTGTCGCTCGCCAACGCGCATGCCGTGGCGCACGAGCAGAAGAAGTCGCTGTTCCGCCTGCTCGGCGGTCCGGGCCCGAAGACGCTGCCGGTGCCGATGATGAACATCATCAACGGCGGCGCGCACGCGGACAACAGCGTCGACATCCAGGAATTCATGATCCTGCCGGTCGGTGCGCCCTCGCTGTCCGAAGCGGTGCGTTACGGTGCGGAAGTGTTCCACACGCTCAAGAAGGTGCTGCACGAGCGCAAGCTGGCGACTGCGGTGGGCGACGAAGGCGGCTTCGCGCCGGACCTGCCGTCGAACGAAGCTGCGCTGGAAACCATCCTGGAAGCGATCGAGCGCGCCGGCTACAAGGCCGGCCGGCAGATCTTCCTGGGGCTGGACGTTGCCAGCTCCGAGTTCTTCTCCGGCGGCATCTACAACCTCGAATCCGAAGGTCGCAAGTTCACCTCGGCGCAGTTCACCGATTACCTCGAAGGCCTGGTCGGCCGCTACCCCATCGTCACCATCGAGGACGGTATGGCCGAAGGCGACTGGGATGGCTGGGCGCTGCTGACCCAGCGTCTGGGCAAGCGCGTGCAGCTGGTCGGTGACGACCTGTTCGTCACCAACACCAAGATCCTGC
>DATMEZ010000019.1:0-18654 GCA_035556415.1 Povalibacter sp. | reverse complement strand
AGCCTCGCTGTTGCTGACGCTGGTCGCGTTCAGCATTGCGCTCAGATTCATTCCGCTGGAAGCGTTGGGCATGTCGGCCAATTTCGGACTGCGCGTGGTGTTGGCGATTTTCGGCGTCATGGTCGTATTCGTGCCGCTCGGCGCCGGCCTGATGACGCTCGTGGCCTCTTTCACGCGCAGCAACCGGGAAGCGCAGACGTGGCTGTCGGTGGTGCTGCTGATTCCGCTGGCGCCCATCATGCTCGCCGTCGTCAACGGAACGCGGCCGACAGCATCGCTGATGGCGATCCCGAGCCTCAGCCAGCACCTGCTCGCCACCAGCCTGATGCGCGGTGATGCCGTCGAGCCGCTGCACGTCATCGTCTCCATCCTCACCACGCTCGCGGCGGGTGCGCTGTTCGTGTGGGCAGCGATTCGTCTGTATCGGCGCGAAGCGATCCTGGGATGAGGACGTCCGCTTCCTGAGTTTGAGCCTTCGACCGGAATCGTTCTCAGACGGTCCCCTAGCGTCGCGAGCATGTCATCGTGTGCGTGGTGCGGCTTCATTTTTGCCGACTGCGTTTCGATCTATTTTTTCCGGCATTCACTCGCTCTGTCGCCGTTCGGCGTCGCGCGTCTCACGGCGTTGGAAAAAAATGCAGAGGCAACTGTCGTGATGTTCCGACAATTGCACATAATCATTTTTGTGTATTAACTCGCGCTCGCCACGCAGGACCCTTCTTCACTTCGCGAAGCCTAACGCGCGCGTCGGCCGGCACAGGAACGAGCCAGGCACATCGAAGGTTGCGGCAGAGAAAAAATCTGCCGCCGCGAACCGCGGCATCGGGCTACGACCCGAGCCAATAGCGGCGCACTGCGATAAGGCACGTATGCGCTTCGTTGGATTACGAAGTCTTTTCGTGTTTTGACAAGGGCAAACCCGTCGTGAGACGGGGACGCAAAACTTCCGGTCCCGTGCCGTGCACGGGATGGCGGGGTTACCGAAACACGCGGCAGGTGCATTCGCGCCGCTGCTGTCTTCGATTTGCGATCCCCGGCTGCAGTCACGTGCGAGGCGCCCTTGAGGAACTCAACTTGAGGGTTGCTTCATGTCTATCGTGACGCGCGCATTGGTAACGAGCGTGCAGAAAATCATCGTAGGGCTGATCGTGATGAGTCCCGGCATTGCCGGCATCGCGCAGGCCGCCAATCAGCCGCCGAAGATCTCGGGCACGCCGCCGACCACCGTGACGGTGGGCAAGGCCTATTACTACAAGTTCTCCGGCAGCGATCCGGAGGGCGCGAAGGTCGTCTTCGGCATCCAGAACAGGCCTTCATGGGCGACCTTCAAGACCGGCACCGGCGAACTCTCCGGCACGCCCAAGAGTGCCGGCACCTGGTCGAACATCATCGTCAGCGTGTGGGACGGCAAGACCACCGTGTCGCGTGCGCCGTTCTCGATCAAGGCGACGTCGGCGGCCTCCAGCACCAGCAATCGTGCGCCGACCATCTCCGGCACGCCGCCGTCCTCGGTCACGGTCGGCAACACCTACAGCTTCCGTCCGACCGCCTCGGATCCGGACGGCAATGCACTGGCCTTCCTGGTGTGGAACAAACCGTCCTGGGCCACCTTCAGCACCAGCACCGGCCAGCTGTCCGGCAAGCCGGGCAGCGCTCACGTCGGCACGCACTCCAACATCCTGATCAAGGTAACCGATGGCAAGGTGACCAAGGCCCTGCCGGCGTTCTCGATCACGGTGAAGTCCGCGACTTCGAGCAGCGGCGGCAGCAATGCGGCGCCCAAGATCAGCGGCTCGCCGGCGACCTCGGTAAAGGCGGGCAGCGCCTACGCGTTCACGCCGACAGCGAGCGATGCCAATGGCGACAAGCTGACGTTCAGCATCTCGAACAAGCCGGCCTGGGCCGCGTTCAGCACGGCCAACGGCAAGCTGTCGGGTACGCCCAGCAGCTCGCAGGTGGGCACGTACTCGAACATCGTCATCAAGGTCAGCGACGGCAAGACCAGCGCCTCGTTGGCGGCCTTCAGCGTCAAGGTGACCTCGACCACGACCACCGGCGCAGCGACCGTCTCGTGGACGCCGCCGACCCGCAACACCGACGGCTCGACGCTGACCAACCTGGCCGGCTATCGCATCTACTACGGCACCAGCGCCAGCGCGTTGAACAAGACCGTGGAGCTGAAGAACCCGGGACTGTCCTCGTACATGATCGAGAACCTGTCTTCGGGCACGTACTATTTCGGCGTGAAGGCGTTCAACGCGTCCGGCGCCGAGAGCACGCTGTCGAACGTTGCCAGCAAGACCGTCCAGTAAAATCTTGGATCCCCTTCCAGCCCTTGTGCTGGAAGGGGATCGCGGCTCGATCCATTCTGTCGGCCCGCGGGCTCCCGGCGGGTCGGCGCCCGCAAGCCGTTATTGACGCAACTTGCCGTCCGAACGACAAACGGCGTAGCGTCTGGCGCACGTTGCAACTGCCCTCGCCCCAAGGCAACGACAGTCCATTCAGGTGGATTGCGGTGCCCGGCGGCGAAGCACAGATCGCGGAGCGCCACCTATGACCCTGCAAGGCAAGACCCTCTTCGTCACCGGCGCTTCGCGCGGCATCGGATTGGCCATCGCGTTACGGGCGGCACGTGACGGCGCAAACATTGCGATTGCGGCCAAGAGCAGCCGCCCCAATCCCAAGCTGCCCGGCACCATTCACACTGCCGCCCGCGAGATCGAAGCTGCGGGCGGTAAAGCGCTGCCGTTGCAAGTCGACATCCGCGACGAGGAACGCGTCGCGGCGGCCATGAAGCAATGTGCCGAACATTTCGGCGGCATCGACATCCTGGTCAACAACGCCAGCGCCATCTGGCTCACCGGCACGCTGGCAACGCCGATGAAGCGTTTCGATCTCATGTTCGACGTGAACGTGCGCGGCACCTTCGCGTGCTCGCAGGCCTGTATTCCCCATCTGACGGAGTCGGCGCAGGCCGGTCGCAACCCGCACATCCTGAATCTCTCACCGCCGCTGAACATGAAAGCGCGCTGGTTCGCGCCGCACGTCGCTTACACCATGGCAAAATACGGCATGAGCATGTGCGTGCTGGGCATGGCCGAGGAATTGCGTCCAGCCGGTATCGGCGTCAATGCACTGTGGCCGCGCACCGTGATTGCTACATCCGCGCTCAACCTGATTCCGCTTGCCGATCCCAAGCGGGGCCGCAAGCCACAGATCATGGCCGATGCCGCACACGCCATCCTCACGCGTCCCGCGCAAGAATGTACTGGCAACTTCTTCATCGACGATGAAGTGCTGGCGCAGGCCGGCGTAAAGGATCTGGATGCCTATGCCGCGACGCCGGGCAACAAGGATCTGCTGCCGGATTTCTTTCTGGATTGAAGTTCAGGAAAAGCTCGAACCTCGCCGCGTATCGCAAGCGTATGACAGGCGTCCTCATGGCCGATCCGGCAAATCGATGGAACACGCTCGATGGTTCGCCGCCTTTGGTCATCGCGCACCGCGGCGCCAGCGGTTATCGGCCGGAGCACACGCTGGCGTCCTACCGCCTCGCGATCGAGTTGGGCGCGGACTTCATAGAGCCAGATCTGGTCGCAACGCGTGATGGTCGCTTGGTTGCGCGCCACGAGCCGATGCTGGATGAAACCACGGACGTTGCGTCACACCCGGAATTCGCCGACCGCAGGACCACGCGCGTGCTGGACGGCAAGTCGGTGACCGCTTTCTTTGCTTGTGACTTCACGCTGGCAGAGATCAAGCGGTTGCGCGCCGTGCAGCCGAACCCGGCACGCTCGAAACAATACGATGGGCAGTTCGAGATCCCGACCTTCGAGGAAATTCTCGAACTGGCGGTAAACGAACGCGGCGCACGCCAGCGCACGATCGGGGTTTATCCTGAAACCAAGCATCCTTCGTTCCACCGCTCGCTGGGTCTGCCGCTCGAGGATCGACTGCTCGATGTTCTGCGCAAGTACGAACTGGCTGGCGCGGACGCGCCGATATTCATTCAGTCCTTCGAAAGCGCGAATCTGCAGTATCTGCGGCACAGGTCGAAGCTGCCGCTGGTGCAGTTGCTCGATGACGGCTCGCTACAGTACGACACCACCGAAACGCGGGTCGTAGGGGTGAGCATCCCGCAGTACGACGATCCGCGAGGCGACCAGCCGCCGTGCGAGCTGGCGGATATTGCGGCGTACGCCGACGCGATCGGGCCGTGGAAGCGCCAGATCCTTCGTGACCTCGGTCAGCCGGCTCTGTTACAGACGTCCTTGATTGCGCAGGCGCATGCCGCCGGCCTCAAAGTTCACGGGTATACGTTCCGCAACGAGCCTGCGACGCTGGCCCCGCAGTACGACGGCGATCCGCTGCGCGAATACCGGCAGTTCTTCGAGCTCGGCATCGACGGTGTCTTCTCGGATTTCTCGGATACGGCGCTGCGCGCGCGGGAGTCTTTCGAGAGCGCCACCGGGACCTGACGGCCGGTCATGCCTTCCAGGGGGTCGATGTGCGACTCGCCGACTGCTTCGGCGTGCCGCCATGCATCGGTCAGTCGTATCCCGTGATATCGGAGCAGGCCGGGTGTGCCTATTTGGACAGCGGCTGCGGGCCCTGTGCAGTGGCGGATAAGCTCGGGTTCTCCAGCGTGGCCTGAATCCTGCCGAACGCACCGGGCCAGGCATCGACCCAGCAGCACACGTGATCGTAGTGCTCGAAGGGCCAGGCTTGGGCCGCGGGATGATGCTTGAAGTACGCGCGGGTCGTGGACGGCGGCACCACCGAGTCGAGCATTCCTTGCAGATGGATTTCCGGCCAGGGATGCTGGCGGTCGCTGGCGGCGGGATTCAGCGATCCCGTCAACGGCAGGTAGCCGTGATGCGTGGTCCAGGCATCGATATCGAGATTGGCGGAAAGCGTGATCACGGCTGCGACGTTCTCGATCCGCTCCGCCACCAGCACCGCGAGCGCACCGCCGCCGCTGTAGCCCACCAGGACCACTTTTTTTTGCAGGCCCGCGGATTGCGCCATGGGACGAATCGCGGCCGCGATGCTTCGGACCACGCGGGAGGAATATCGGTGGCTGGTCCAGATTTCCGGGGAGCAGCCGGCGTCCGCCAGCTCCTGATAGCAGGGTCGGCTGACGTAGATCGCCGGAACCGGTGTCTGCTCCAGCAGCTTGAGCGCGATCGGGTTGCGCGTGGTCGGATCGGCTGAAGGCTGCTGGCCGTCATCGGTCCAGGGCCGGCCGTCCCCATCCAGGAACACCACCAGCCGGTCGCCCGCGGCGCCGGTAGCCATGCGGTTCGCATAGACCACGTGCCGATAGGGTTGTCCCTGTACCACGCTGCGGGACAGTCCGGCGGCATGTGCTTGCCGGTCGATCCGACCGGCATTCGAGCTGCAGGCGGTTGCGGTCAGCAGTGCGGGAATCAGGATTAGCGACCAACGCATGCACGAATTGCGACGTGCGCCGTGCCGAATGTCAACGCTTTGCCGGTCGGGAACGTATCGTTCAGCTCCGCTAAAGCGAAAGCTCGACACAATCGCCTCGCGTTGCGGCGGGCACGCACCCGCCAGGCGGATCGTGTGTCGAAGCGACGCATCGGTCAGTATCGAATTCATTGAGACCGGGCGGGTGCAAGCTGGAACGACCGGTCAGTGGCACGGACCGGGCTTCATCTGCATGATGGACACCCCCGAGGTCCGCCGCCGACGGGCCGGCACCCCCAGATAGCGCAGGGATCAGTATTGGAAACCAAGCTCACTTCACATCGCTCGTGGCGACGATTGGCTGCGATGCTGGCGCCGGTGCTGTTGGCGGTCGCCGCGGGCGCGCCAGCTTCGTCCGATCAGGCCGCAGCCGTTCGTGGCATGGTGAAGCGCTCGGATCTGGAAATCGTCGACTGCCTGCTGCCCGGCCAGGTACGACAGCTGGGGAATGCCAGCTTCCTCACACAGCGCCGACCCGTGCGGACCACCGTTGCGGAGTGCTCCATTCGCGGCGGCGAGTACGTCGCTTACGATCGTGCCGATTTTCAGTCCGCGCTGCGCATCTGGATGGATGCGGCGCGCAGCGGCGACCCCGAAGCGCAGACTCACGTCGGTGAGATTTACGAACGCGGCCTGGGCGTGGCGCCCGACTATGCGTCCGCTGCGTCCTGGTATCAGAAAGCTTCGGACCAGGGTTACTCGCGCGCGACCTTCAATCTCGGCACGTTGTACGAACAGGGCCTGGGCGTGCCGCAAGACGGCCTGAAGGCACTCAATCTCTATCGCCAGGCTTCCGGGATCGCCGAAGACAGCCTGATCTACACCTCGGCTGCGCAGCGCGAACAGCAGGAAATGCGCAAGCAGCTGGAAGCCGTGATTGCCGAGCGCGACGGGCAGCTCGATTTGCTGCGAAAACAGCTCGAACAGCTGCAGGAGCAGATCGCCAAGCGTCCGCCGCAGCAGAGTGCGGACAGCAGCAAGGAAGTGGACGCGCTGAAGCGCTGGATCGCACAGCTCGAAGCCGAAAAGCGCCAGAGCGTCGAACGCCTGGCGGGTATTCCCACGACGCGTTCGCCGCAGGGCCAGGCAGCGCTGACGCCGCTGCCGGCGCAGGCCGATGAGCGCACGCTCGACGGCATGAAGTTCGGGCGCTACTACGCCCTCGTCATCGGCAACCAGAACTACCAGACCATCGAAAGTCTGCAAACGCCGCACTACGACGCGCGCCGCGCTGCCCGCATCCTGGCCGACAAGTACGGCTTCAACGTGCAGATCCTGGAAGACGCCGACGACGTCGCCATGCTCAAGGCCCTGAACGACCTGAACGCGGTGCTCAAGCCCGAGGACAATCTGCTGATCTACTACGCCGGCCACGGCGAGCGGCTGAGCAATGGCCGCACGCAGAGCGGCTACTGGCTGCCGGTCAATGCCGATGCGCCACCGAAGGATACGTTCTGGGTGCCCAACGAGCAGATCACCGGACATCTGAGCCGGCTGCCGGCGAAGCGCGTGCTGGTCGTCGCCGACTCCTGCTACGCCGGTTTGCTGTCCACCGATCCGAGCTTCCTGTTCCTGAACGACAAGGTGGGCTACTCCAAGGAGTACCTCGCCTACAAGTTGCCGAAGCGCTCGCGCCTGCTGCTCACGTCCGGCGGCGATGCGCCCGTGCTCGATCAGGGTGGTGGTGGCAACTCGGTGTTCGCGCGCGCGTTCCTCGACGAACTGGAAGCGAATACAGGCATTCTGTCGAGCCCGGAGCTGTTCAGCCGCGTGCGCAAGCGCGTCGAGATTGCCGCGGAGAAGAACAAGTTCGTGCAGACGCCGCAGTTCAAATCGATCAAGGGCGCCGGGCACGAGGTGGGCGATTTCTTTTTCGTGCCGCGGGCGAAAGGATGATCGTCGCAGTGCCGGCCCCGTGGCGTGGGAGAAGAGCGGTTCGAGCCGACATTGCGAATGCGACTCAGGTCGCATTGGACGTGATCGGGTTCGCTTAGATTATGTCCGCTCGAGGGGGCGGCCTGGCTATGCGGACTTTGGTGGATCTGCTGAACGATGATCGCGGCTACGTGCGGATTTATTCCGAGCGCGGCGGGTTCGGCTACGAGTTGTCCACCTATCTGCCGCGGCCGAGTGCCGACCTGTTCGAGCGCATGAGCGGCTATGCCTCCCTCGGCGCCGCCTGCGAAGCGGCGCAGTATCAGCTCTCGTCGATCCATCAGACCCGCCACCGCCGGCGAAGAAAGGCCTGATCGACTCGCTCCTGGTCATCCCGCGCAAGCGGGAATCCATCCGGCTCGGTGCGATGGATTCCCGCCTGCGCGGGAGTGACGGCTAAATCTCATGTGTCTTTGACGGACGGTGACTGAGCGTTCAGATCCGCCCGGCCAGGCCGCCGCCGTCGATGACCAGGGTCTGGCCCGTCACGAACGATCCACTCGCGCCGGCCAGGAACACCGCGGCGCCGGCAATCTCGTCCGGCTCGCCGATGCGACGCAGCGGATAGGCCTTCACCGTCTGCGCATACGTTTCCGGATTCTCCCAGAGTGCCCGTGCGAAGTCGGTGCGGACCAGGCCCGGCGCGATGCAGTTGGCGCGGATGTTCTTCGGGCCCCATTCCACGCAGATGTTGCGCACCAAGGCCATGTCGGCGGCCTTGGAAATGCCGTAAACACCGAGCGAGGACGAGCCGATCAAGCCGGCGACCGAAGAAATGACGATCACGGCGCCGCCGCCGCGGTCCGCCATCTGCGGCAGCACCATGTTGCACAGCCAGAAGTTGCTGCGCACGTTGGCGTTCATGATCTTGTCGAAGGCCTCGTCGGGGATGTCGAGCGATGGGCCGAAGTACGGATTCACGGCCGCGTTGCACACCAGCACGTCGATACCGCCCCACCTCTGAAGGGTCGCGTTCACCAGGCCCTGCAGATCTTCCTTGCGGCCGATGTTGGCGACATGCGGGAACGCCTCGCCGCCGTTGGCCTTGATGGCAGCGACGACTTTTTCGCAGGCGTCGAGCTTGCGACTGGTGACCACGACCCGGGCGCCGTGCTCCGCCAGTCTCTCGGCAATGGCGCGGCCGATGCCGCGGCTCGAACCCGTGACGACCGCGACCTTGCCTTGCAGATCGAACAGCGATGAGACAGCCATGTTCGCGTCCTCCGAAGGAGGTGGCGATCATAGCGCGCGTGCGATCGCGCGATCCGTTCCACGACGACGCGAACCAGCTACGTTCAATTCGGTGCGCAGTGAGGTTTTGCGACGGCCTGCTGCGTTCGCGAATACTGGAAGAACAACCATGTCTGCTGGTGCTGACGCAGCAATGAGACCGACTCGACAGAACCGCGTGAACATCTCGCGCTGTCGCTAAACGCCACCACTTTTCTGCCGATCACTACCGTAGAGGCGGACCCCAGGAACGTTCCCGTTGCTTGATGAGTTGGGTGATTGGCATCACGGTGGAGTCGATCATGAAAACCAAAGAGCGCTGGCGACAGCACTTGAGCGATCTGATGAATGCGGGCCTGGATCCGGTGGTCTATGCGATGCAGTGGGCGCGCGATCCACGTTGTCTCCAGGATGGTGCGAATCATCGCCGTGTCGGCGCAGTTGCCAGCAGCTTGAGCGCGCCGGTCTGCCCACTGTGGTCGAGCGAGGCGCAGCGCGAGTGGGATTGATGGCGAGTGGGTTGATGGATTGAGTCGTCGAAGCCAGGACCGCGCGGCCTGGCTTGTCGTTTTCTGCGCATCTTCCTCAGAAATGCGCCGCTTCGAGCCGACGGATCCGTCTTACCGTCCGCTCCATGCTGACCGGAGTCTTCAAGGAACGAACACGCTCGCGACACGGCCCCGCGCCGTCGCCGGAAGATGCTCTGGCCACGCTGCTGCGCTCCCCGCTTCTGTCCCATCGATTCGTCCAGCAATGCGAGATCGGTCCGTTCATCGTCGCGCACCTGTGCGTGGAGCGGGCGCTCGCGGTGGAGTTATCGCGCGACGGCATCGTCGTGCAGACAAAGAAGCATTTTCTCGAATCGCTGGGCTACGAGATCCTGACGTTCTCCCATCGAGACGTGCTGGCCCGGCCGCAATGGGTGCTCGCGCGCGTGCGGTCCGTGCTCAGGTGATTTCGGGCGGTTTCATTGCGATGCAATAAAACTTCCTCCCGAGAAAAGCGTCGCGCGCCCACGTATGATGGACGCGTCGCCTTTTTCCGGCGACCCACCCCGAACGAGAAGGCCAAGAGGAAGGACGGTTGCTCCGTACGGGCTGCGCGGCCGATGCTGGCTGGCGGCAGCCGTTCGCGCGGCATCGTGGGCGGGCGGCTGGATGCGGCCTGTTGACGGACCACCGGGGGCGACGTTGAAAGCGTCCAGGACGAAATTTTTCGACAGCGAGTCGAGACGAACGGAGTGATCGAGCCATGGTTCAGCGCATCGCATACGTAACCGGCGGCATGGGCGGCATCGGCACCGCCATCTGCAAGCGCCTGAGCCGCGAGGGCTATCGGGTGGTCGCCGGCTGCGGTCCGAATTCAGCGCGCCGCGCGCAGTGGCTCGCCGAAATGGCGGCGCTCGGGCACGAGATCATCGCGTCCGAAGGCAACGTCGCCGACTGGGAATCGACCCGCGCCGCCTTCGACCGGGTCAAGGCGGAAGTCGGCAACGTCGACATCCTGGTCAACAACGCCGGCATCACCCGCGACGTGGTGTTCCACCGCATGAGCAAGGCCGAGTGGGACAGCGTCATCAACACCAACCTCAACAGCATGTTCAACGTCACCAAGCAGGTGATCGATCACATGATCGCGCAACGCTGGGGACGCATCGTCAACATCTCCTCGGTGAACGGCCAGAAGGGCCAGTTCGGCCAGACCAACTATTCCACCGCCAAGGCAGGCATCCACGGCTTCACCATGGCGCTGGCGCAGGAAGTGGCGGGCAAGGGGGTCACGGTCAATACCGTCTCGCCCGGCTACATCAGCACTTCGATGGTGCGTTCGATCCGGCCCGAGGTGCTGGAGCGGATCGTGGACAAGATCCCGGTGAAACGCCTGGGCGAGCCCGAGGAAATCGCCTCGATGGTGGCGTGGCTGGCGTCGGAGGAGGCGGGGTTTGCGACCGGCGCGGACTTCTCGGTCAACGGCGGCTTGCACATGCATTGAAGCGCCCGCACCGCGGGCGCTCTGCTCATGCGCTTTACCGATAGCGCGCCATGATCTTTTCCATGCCCTTCGCGCCCGGATTGAGCTTCGCGTACGGCAGCTGGTTCATGGGTGTGGCACCCGTGCCGTTCACCTCGTGGAACTCGGGGCTGCGCTCGTCGATGTGGATCAGACCGGTGACGTACTCGCCCTGGGCCTGCTTGTCGCGCAGGTAGGTGTACGCCCGGGTGCGATCCGTCGGATCGTAGGAAGGATCGAGCTTGCGCAGCAGGATGCGGCTGCCGTCGTGCATCGTGACCGGCATGGCTTCGCCTGCGGCATACTGCGCGGTGATTTCCTTCGCCGGCGCGACGAAATCGGTGTGCATGACGGCATCGTAGTGATCGCGCACGTATTCATAGCTCTTGGTCGAGCCCTCGTGATCGTTGAAGGTCACGCAGGGCGACAGCACGTCGATCAGCGCGAAGCCACGATGCTTCAGCCCGGCCTGGATCAGCGGCACCAGTTGCTCCTTGTCGCCGGAGAAACTGCGTGCGACGAAGGTGCAGCCCAGGGTCAGCGCCGTCAGCACCGGATCGATCGGCGGCTGCAGATTCTCCTCGCCGCGCTTGGCCTTCGAGCCGATGTCGGCGGAGGCCGAGAACTGGCCCTTGGTCAGCCCGTACACGCCGTTGTTCTCGATCATGTACAGCATGTTGATGTTGCGCCGGATGGCGTGCGCAAACTGGCCGAAGCCGATCGAGAGCGTGTCGCCGTCGCCGGAAACGCCGATGTAGTAGAGATCCCGGTTGGCCGCGATCGCGCCGGTGGCAATCGAAGGCATGCGGCCGTGCACCGCATTGAAGCCGTGCCCGCCGCCGACGAAATACGCAGTGGTTTTGGACGAGCAGCCGATGCCGGACAATTTCGCGAGCTGTTCCGGCCGCATCGACAGGCCCCACACAGCCTCGACCACCGCGGCGGTGACCGAGTCGTGGCCGCAACCGGCGCACAGCGTCGACATGCTGCCTTCGTAGTCGCGGCGTGTCAGGCCGAGCCCGTTCCTGGGCAGCCCGGGATGGGAAACTTTAGGTTTGGCGATGAAGCTCATGGTGCATTTCCGCGAGAAGGGCGGCCGCGACCGGCGGCGAGGAAGTAACGGCCGGCGGGCGCTGCGACTATCTTCAGATTTTCTTTGCTCATACGCTGGGTCGCTCGGCGATCACATCGCCGAACGGACCTTGGCGGTCTCGCCCAGCTCCTCGACCACGCCGTCGACGATGCAGCTCGAAGAGATCGGCAGGCCGGCGTAGTACAGGATCGAGCGCAGCTTCGCTTTCTCCACCGCGGTCTCCAGCGTCAGCAGGCTGCGCAGCTGTGCATCGCGGTTCTGCTCGACTACGAACAGCAACGAGTGTGCGGCGAGGAACTCTTCCACTTCCTGTCCGAAAGGGAAGCCGCGGACGCGCATGTAATCGAGCTTGATGCCGCGGCGCTCCAGGATGTCGAGCGCTTCGTCGACCGCACCATCGCAGCTGCCGATCGAGACGATGCCGATGTCGGCCGGTTTCGCCCCGCGGTTATGGATCACCGCCTTGGGCACCAGCGTCTTCGCGGTTTCGAACTTGACCTTCAGCCGCTCCAGGACGACCTGGTAGTCGGCGGAGTCTTCCGTGTAGACGCCGTACTGAGTGTGGCCGGAGCCGCGCGTGAAGTAAGCGCCCTTGGGGTGCACGCCTGGCAGCGTGCGATACGGAATGCCATCGCCGTCCTTGTCGAAATAGCGATAGAACTTCGTTTCCAGTGCTTCGATCTGCTCGCGGGTCAGCACCTTGCCACGATCCGGCTGGTAGCTCTCGTCCCATTGCAGCACCGGGCACATCCAGTCGTTCATGCCGATGTCCAGATCCGACATGACGAAGATCGGAGTCTGCAGCCGCTCGGCCAGGTCGAACGCCTGCATCGCCATGTGGAAACACTCTTCCGGATTGCTCGGGAACAGCAGCACATGCTTCGTGTCGCCGTGCGAGGCATACGCGGCGAGCAGCAGGTCGCACTGCTGCGTGCGGGTCGGCATGCCGGTGGAAGGCCCGACGCGCTGGATGTCGAACAGCACGGCCGGCACCTCGGCGTAGTACGCCAGGCCGATGAACTCGTTCATCAGCGAAATGCCCGGACCGCTGGTCGGAGTGAAGGAACGGGCGCCGTTCCATGAGGCACCGAGCACCGCGCCGATGGCGGCCAACTCGTCCTCCGCCTGCACGATGATGAAATTGCGCTTGCCGGTCTCGGGATCGACGCGCCATTTCTGGCAGAAGCTCTTGAAAGCATCCATGACCGAGGTCGACGGCGTGATCGGGTACCACGCGCCGACGGTCGCACCAGCGTACATGCAGCCCAGGCCCGCCGCGGTATTGCCGTCGATCAGGATGTGGTTCGAGGTCTTGTCCATGGGCGCGACATGCATCGGCAGCGGACACTGGAAGTGTTCCTTGGCGTAGTTGTAGCCGATCTCCAGTGCCTGCACGTTCGAGTCGAGCAGCGCCTTCTTCGATCCGTAGCTCTCGCCGAGCAGCGCCCGCATGATGTCCAGATCGACGTCCAGCAGTGCGCCCAGCACGCCGGTGACCATGATGTTCTTGAGCAGGATGCGCGCCCGCACGCCCTTGAAGGTTTCATTGCACATGCGCGCCAGCGGCACGCCGAAGATGGTGACGTCGTCACGCTTGAGCAGCGCCGGCCGCGGCCAGGTCGAGTCGTAGACCAGATAGCCGCCGGGACTCACTTCCTTGAGATCCCGGGCGTAGGTCTCGGCGTTCATCGCCACCATGATGTCGATGCGGCCGGAACGCGCGACATGACCATCGCGCGTGACCCGGATCTCGTACCAGGTGGGCAGGCCCTGGATGTTCGAGGGGAAATAGTTCTTGCCCATCACCGGAATGCCCATCCGGAAAATGGCCTTCATCAGCAGCGCGTTGGCGCTGGCCGAGCCGGTGCCGTTGACGTTCGCGAGCTTGATTACGAAGTCGTTTACGCGGTCTGCTGCATCTGCGGGGTGAAGCATTGGGTCTCGTCGCTCGCGTGCGGGTTCGTGATCGTCGATTTCTGCATGTCCCATGCGGCGGTCGGGCAGCGTTCGGCGCACAGCCCGCAATGCACGCACAGGTCCTCGTCCTTGACCATCACGCGTGTGGTTTGCCGCAAAGGACTGGATACGAATAGCGGCTGGGTCAGGTTGCGCGCCGGCGCCTTCAGGCGCTTGCGCAGTTCTTCTTCAGGCCCGTTGGCGGTGATGGTCAGGCAGTCCACCGGGCAGATGTCGATGCAGGCGTCGCATTCGATGCACAGCTTGGCCTCGAACACCGTCTGCACGTCGCAGTTGAGGCAGCGTTGCACCTCCGCCGCGGCTTGTTCTGCGGTGAAGCCGAGTTCGACCTCGATGTTCACCTTCTTGAAGCGCTCCTTGAGCGACACGTGCGGCATGAGCTTGCGCTCGACCGGGTTGTAGTCGTTCTTGTACGACCACTCGTGCAGGCCCATCTTGCGGCTGGACAGGTTCAGCATCGGTGGCAGGCGCTGTTCGACCGGCAGTCCCTGCGCGTACCGATGGATGGAAATGGCTGCCTGGTGGCCGTGTTCGACCGCCCAGATGATGTTCTTGGGCCCGAAGGCGGAGTCGCCGCCGAAGAACACTTCCGGGCGCGTGGACTGGAAAGTCACCTTGTCCACTTTCGGCACGTGCCAGCGGTCGAACTCGATCCCCAGGTCGTTCTCGATCCAGGGAAAGGCGTTCTCCTGGCCGATCGCCAGGATCACGTCATCGCAGGGGAAGACCACCTCGCCGGCGACACGCTCGGAGACGATGCGGTTGCCGTCGAGTTCATATTCCATCTTCTCGAACAGCATGCCGATCAAGCGGCCGTTCTCGACCACGAACGCCTTGGGCGAGTGGTTGATGACGATCTCGACGTTCTCTTCTTCCGCGTCCTCCAGCTCCCAGTCCGAGGCCTTGAAGAAGTTGCGCGGCTTGCGCGCCATGACTTTGACCTCGGCGGCACCCAGCCGCAGCGAAGTGCGGCAGCAGTCCATCGCCGTATTGCCCACGCCGATGATGAGCACGCGCTGGCCGATGCTCTTTATGTGCTCGAAGGCCACCGATTCCAGCCAGTCGATGCCGATATGGATGTGGTCGCGCACTTCCTTGGTGGCGCTGCGCCCCGGCAACTCCAGATCTTTACCTTTGGGCGCACCGCTGCCGACGAACACCGCGTCGAACTCGCCGGACACCAGCAACTCCTTGAGGCTCGTCACCGGGGAGCCCAGGCGCAGGTCCACCCCCATGTTCACGATGTAGCCGATCTCCTCTTCCAGCACGCCGGCGGGCAGACGGAAGGAGGGAATGTTGGTGCGCATCAGGCCGCCGGGCGTGTCCCACTTCTCGAAGATGGTGACGTCGTAGCCCAGCGGCATCAGATCGTTGGCGACGGTGAGCGAAGCAGGGCCTGCACCGATGCAGGCAATGCGCTTGCCGTTCTTCTGCTTCGGCGCTTGCGGCAGCAACGTCGTGACGTCGTCGCGATGATCTGCGGCGACCCGCTTCAGGCGGCAGATGGCAACGGGCTTATCCTCGACGCGGCCGCGACGGCAGGCCGGCTCGCAAGGTCGATCGCAGACCCGGCCGAGAATGCCCGGGAATACGTTGGATTCACGATTGACCATGTAGGCCTGCGTGAATTCGCCCTGTGCGATGAGACGGATGTATTCGGGAACGTCGGTATGAGCCGGACAGGCCCATTGGCAATCGACGACACGATGATAGTAGTCAGGATTCCTGGTATCGGTAGGTTCCACCGTTACTCGAGCCCCCTAATCCGAGCGTAGCGCGATGTTTCATGCACATCGCCGGCGAATGCAGCAGCCGAGCAAGCCTATACCTAATGCCAGGGCAGAAGAAGAGGCCGGTCGTCAAATTACTCTCATGACCAGAGTAGGGAATGGAATGGCTTCACTCACCGCCGCGTTGACCGGTCATGCCGGCGGGGCGGATAGAAATTCCGGCGAGATGACCGGTTCCAGAATGCGCCGTCGGGTGTCCAGCGACAGGGATTCCCAACGGACTTTCTGCGCGGCCTCGGCCCGCAACGTGGCGTCGTCGATCTGCCGGACGGTTGGTGGGTTGGCCGGTGGCGGCTGATCCGCAAGCCGGCGCGTGTGACCGACTTTCAGCAGATCGTCGACGGCGGCCAGCACGGCATTGTTGTTGGTCAGGGCGCCGTGATTCTCGTCGATGTACCAGCTGCGGGCGCCGGGCCATTGAGCCAGCGCCAGCGGCACGGTGCCATCGCCTTCGCGGCGCAGCGTGTAGACGAACTGCGAATCGTTTCGGGTTGCCGCGACGATGGTTTCCTGGTTGGCGCCGGCGATGAGGAAGCAGCGTTCATCGGCTTTCGGCTGACGTTCGCGCAGTTTGCGTGCCTGGGCGAGCAGCTTGGGATCGGGTGCGAAGCCATCGTCCGGCCAGGCGCTGGCGTCGAAAAATGGCGCCGGCAGCATTTGATACAGGCCCGGCAGTGTGCGGAACACCGACTGCGCCAGTTCTTCCGCGCTGTGATGCGAATCCAGCGCCGCGATCTTGCGTACGGTCGGATAGACGGCGCGCATGGCTTGCACCGGCGCGAACGACCCTGAGTTCGGTGCGCCGAGCTGAATCAGTTTTTCGATCTGGCGATGCTTGTCGTACGCAAGCGCCATGCGCGCGACCAATCCGCCCATGCTGTGTGCGACGACCGATACGCTGTTCGCGCCCGAGCGCTCGATGGTCTGCATGAAGGCGCGGCCCAGCTGATCCAGATCGCCGCGCCAGTCGAAGGGATGGAACACCGGCCGGAAGCCGGCGATCTCCAGCTGCAGCTTCAGTTTGAGATAGCCCGGCAGCATGATGCCGACCGCTTGCAGCGGCCGTGCCGTCGGCAGCGTCAGTTGCTGCAGCGCGCCTTCGGCAATCGCCGCCGGCTGCAGCCAGACCAGCCCGGCCGAGTCGTGCTGTGCCGATCCCAGCCGCGATCCCATGATGCCGGGAAGAATGTAGACCAGACGTCCGCGATGGTCGTAACGGATCGCGGCGAGCTTGGCCAGGTGACTGAGCTCCCGGTAAGCGAGATCGCCGAAATAAGCGCTCAGCAAAGCCGCGTGCGCGCCCGAGCGCAACAGCGCAACGATCTGCTCGTCGTGCAGGTCGTTGGGATTGGGAACGCGATCCATCAGTTCGCGGCCGGGCGGACCTGGACCGTGACGGTGACGTCCCCGGCCTTGGCAAAGTGCAGGGTCAGCGCAAACTGCGAATCCGCCGGCAACGCCTGGCGCAGGCCGGTCAGCATCAGGTGCAGGCCGCCGGGCTCGAAGCGGACCGTTTCGTCGGCGTGCAGCGCCAGCTGCGATACCGGCCGCATCTGCATCATGCCGTTGTCTTCGAGGGTCGAGTGCATTTGCGTCGTCTCGGCGACCGGGCTGGAAGCACTCAACAGAGTATCGGCCTGGCGCGCGGAGACTTCAGCGTAGACCGCCGCCACCGTGGCGCCGGGCGGCGTCAGCGGCGACCAGGCATTGCGGACTTCGATCGGCGCCTGGGCGGTCTTGCCGCAAGCGGCGAGCAGCAGGACTGCACTGAACAGGCAGACGCGAATCACGGTCATGACTTCTCACTCATCGTCGTTCGAATCACATCGCAGACGGCACTGATGGCTTCGCTTCTGGCGCTGCTCTTGCGCCAGACTGCGCCGACCGTGCGCGAGGGAATGGGCTTGGCGAAGGATTTTACGGCCAAGCCGTGCCCGGAGCCGAACGGGCCGCGGGTCGCCAGTTGCGGCAGCAGGGTGATGCCCAATCCGGCCGCCACCATCTGCCGCAGCGTTTCCAGGCTGGTCGCACGATAGTCTTCATTCTCTTTCACGTCGATCAGGCTGCACACGTCGAGCGCCTGGTCGCGCAGGCAGTGGCCGTCTTCCAGCAGTAGCAGCGTTTCGCCGCTCAGATCGTCGATCTTCACGTGCGGCTTTTTCGCCAGCGCGTGCTGGTTGGGAACCGCGACCGTGAACGATTCCTCGTACAGCTCGCGCACTTCCAGCCCGTCCGTGGGTACCGGCAGCGCCAGCACGCCCAGCTCGATTTCGCCGGCGCGCAGTTTTTCCAGCAGCGGTTGCGTCTGGTACTCGTAGAGCATGAGTTTCAGGCGCGGCAACTGCTTGCGCAGCTTGCGGGCGGCCAGCGGCAGCAGGTACGGGCCGATGGTGGGAATGAACGCGATCTTGAGCTTGCCCGACAGCGGATCGTGCTCGTTGCGCGCCAGCGAAACGATCTCGTCGCTCTCCTGCAGGATGCGCCGCGCCAGCGGCAGGATTTTCTGCCCGGTCTCCGTCAGGGTCACCTTGCGGGGCTGGCGCTCGAGCAGCTGCACCCCCAGATAGTTCTCCAGCTTCTTGATCTGCGCCGACAGCGTCGGCTGGCTGACGAAGCAGCGTTCGGCCGCCTTGCCGAAATGGCGGGTATCGGCCAGCGCTACGAAATAGCGAAGATCACGCAGGTTCATGGGTCACTGAAGTCGAGGCGGCCGGGGCGCCGGCCGGTACCGATACTGCCATAAAATCGGCCATAGTCATAACCTATCGAGACAGGGTAAATAATCGATTGGTATTGATCGATGCCCGCCCCCAGAATGCCTCTCGTAGCCAGCGGACCGGGCCGACCGGCACGGTTCAGCAGCCAGTTTTCGTCATCCGCGCCACCGGAGCCGTTGAGTGCGGTGCGTCTTTTTGAGGAGGTCTTTACATGTTGAGTCTTGGACAGAAATTTCCGCAGTTCTCGCTGACCGGCGTCGTCTCGAACGATCTGGAGAACGCTTTTCAGCCGTTCACTCAGGACAGCAATCCGGGCAAGTGGAAGATCGTTTTCTTCTGGCCGAAGGACTTCACCTTCGTGTGCCCGACCGAAATCGCCGCGTTCGGCAAGCTCAACCGCGAGTTCGCTGAC
>DATMEZ010000018.1:0-24429 GCA_035556415.1 Povalibacter sp. | reverse complement strand
ACGTACTGCGCAAGCGCCCGGTAGCCGAGTGGGTGACATTGCTCGAACCGCTGGGCATTCCTGTCGGGCCGATCAACGATCTCGCCCAGGTGTTCGCGCATCCGCAGGTGCAACACCGCGGCATGCGGCTCGACCTGCCGCATCCCTTGTCGGGATCGGTGCCGCAGGTGGCCAGTCCGATCAAGATGTCGGCAACGCCGCCGTCGTACGAGGCGCCGCCGCCGCTACTCGGTCAGCACACTCGCGAAGTATTGCGTGAGCGGCTCGAGTTGAGCGACGAGGAACTCGATCGCTTGCGGGCGAACGGTACGATCTGACGGTACGCGCCTTCGGCCGATTTCCATCGCGCGTTACCAGCTATCGAGCAGGCTGCGCTCCGACGGTTCGTCGAGTCGGCATCACGACAGCGGCTACGCAGCTAGTCGCACGTAGCTACCGATATTCCTCGTTCCGGTATTCGACCGAGACGACATGCGTGGCCGGCAGATCGTTGCGGATGCAGGCGGAAACATCGAAGCGCCAATCGTTCAGCACGCTTTCGCGCGCCGCGTGGTCGAGCAGGCGATGACCGCTGGAGCGCTCCAGCACTGTGCGGGTGGCGCGGCCGTTTTCGTCGACCGTGACGTTCAGATGAACGACGCCACTGTGGCCGCGCAGCTGCGAGCGCATCGGAAACTTGGTGGGGCTGTGCAGAACGTGTGGATCGCAGGCGGCATCCGCGGTTGCGAGCGTGGGCAGGAACAAGGGCAGGGAAGTCGCGGCCAGCAGGGACATCCGGATGTTCATGGGGACCTCTCCCAAACCGGAAAAAAAGGCCGTCGCAGAAAGTGTTGCGGGGGGATGCTCGACCTCTGCGACGGGCCGACGATGCTGCGCACTTGCGGATATCCTTGAACCGGCCGGGTTCGGGATATAGATTGCAAGACGCTACAGACCTGTCTGTTCGCGATGCTACGTACAGGTCTGTAGCGTGTCAAGGTACGGCTGGGGTTGCGGAGCGGGTGAGGCAATGAGCACAACGGGTTCCGGTAAAACCACTGAAGAAGCCGGGGGCACGGAGAGCGTGCGCGACCGGATTCTGAACACTGCGCGCGAGCTGTTTTATCGCGAGGGCGTGCGGGCCGTCGGCGTGGATACTGTCGTTGCCCAGTCCGGCGTGGCCAAGACCAGCCTGTATCGCTGGTTTTCATCCAAGGACGTACTGATCGCAGCCGTGCTGGAAGCGGAGGCCAAGGATCGCTGGGACGGTTGGGATTACAACCTTGCGAATGCCGGCTCTACCGATCCGCGCGAGCAGCTGCGGGCCGAGTTCAAAGGCATCGCACGCTACGTGAGCAGCTCGAAGTTCCGCGGCTGTCCCTTCATGAACGTGATTACCGAGTTTCCCGATCCCGAGCATCCCGCGCGCAAGCTCGCGATCGAGGTGACGGAAGAGCTGCGCCGCCGCATCCGCGGTTTGATCGACCAGCTCGACGTTCGCGACCCGGTCGAGCTCACCGACCAACTGGTGCTGCTGGTCGACGGTGCATTCTCCAGCGCCCAGGCCATGGGCAGGCAGGGGCCGCAGAAGTTTCTGCTGGCCGCCGCCGAGGCTTTGATTGAAGCGCAGTTGAAGAAAGCGTAGGAGCAGGCATGCCGGACCTGGCGCGTGCCAGCTGTTGAGAGCGTTGTTTCCACTCAATGCTCTTCGACCGGCCCGGCGCATCGACGATCGATCGGGTACGACATCGTCGGCCTCAACGAATGGCGAATCCGCTCCGCGAGCCAAGGTGGTCCGAAGCGGCGAAGGGCTGTCTCAGGCGGCTGGCGAAGCCATTTCCTTTTCGAGGATCTCGGTATTCTCCAGCCACTTCGATTCGGCCGCGTCCAGCTGGCGCTTGAGCCGGGTCTGCGAATCGAGCAGCTCGCGCAGCCGCGGCTTCGACGCTTCCTGGTAGATCTCCGGTGCTGCCAGTGCGGTTTCGATCTCCGATAGTTCGCGCTGCAGCTTGGTCATTTCCTTCTCGAGTCGTGCGATTTCGGCGCGCAGACCGCTCAATCGATTGCGCTGTTCGGCTTCTTCTCGCTTGCGCTGCTTCTTCTGTTCAGCGGTGTTCGTGTTGCCGCGCGCTTCGATTTCCTTTTCTTCCTGTTGTTCGCGGGTGGTGAACCAGCGGGCGTAATCGTCCAGATCGCCATCGAAAGGCTTGGCGCGTCCCTGGTCTACGAGCACCAGCTCGTCGGCAACGGCGCGCAGCAGATGCCGATCGTGCGACACCAGCACGACCGCCGCATCGAAATCCTGCAAGGCCACCGCCAGGGCCTGGCGCATTTCCAGATCCAGGTGGTTGGTCGGCTCGTCGAGCAGCAGCAGGTTCGGCCGCATGTAGCTCACCAGTGCCAGCACCAGCCGTGCCTTCTCGCCGCCGGAGAAGGGTCCGACCGGCTCGAACACGCGATCGCCGCCGAAGCCGAATTTGCCGAGGAAGTTGCGCAGCTCCTGTTCCGTGGCGCGGCCATCGAGCCGTCTGAAATGCGCCAGCGGCGAGTCGTTGACGGACAGCTGCTCCAGTTGATGCTGCGCGAAATATCCGATGCGCAGATCGCGGGCTTCCACGCGTTTGCCCGCAAGCGGCGCCAACTCGCCGGCCAGCATTTTCATCAATGTCGACTTGCCTGCGCCGTTGCGTCCGAGCAGCGCAATACGGCTGCCGGGTGCGATGGTCATGCTCAGCGAACTCAGGATCACCCGGTCGCCGTAGCCGATGGATTGATTCTCGATGCTGAGCAGCGGCTGCGGCAGCTTGTCCGGCGGCAGGAAGCTGAACTCGAACTCCGAGTCGACGTGCGCCGGTGCGATGCGCTGCATCCGTTCCAATGCCTTCAGACGGCTTTGTGCCTGCCGTGCCTTGGTGGCCTGGGCGCGGAAACGCTCGACGAAGCTCATCATGTGGCCGATCTCGCGTTGCTGGCGTTCGTACATCGCCTGCTGTTGCGCGAGCTGTTCGGCGCGCTGTTCCTCGAACTTCGAATAGTTGCCGGTATAGATGCGCGCGCCGCCCTGCTCGATATGCACGATGCGGTCGACCGTGCGATCCAGGAACTCGCGATCGTGCGCGATCATCAGCAAGGTGCCCGGATAGTTGCGCAGCCATTCCTCCAGCCAGATCACGGCGTCGAGATCCAGGTGGTTGGTCGGCTCGTCGAGCAGCAGCAGGTCGGAGCGGCACATCAGCGCCTGTGCGACATTGAGGCGCACGCGCCAGCCGCCAGAGAATGCGCGAACTGCACGAGTCTCGTCCTCGGGCGAAAATCCCAGGCCGTGAAGCAGGCGCCCGGCGCGGCTGCGTGCGTCGTAGCCGCCGAGAGCGGCATAACGTGCATGGAGCTCGCCGAGCTTGACGCCGTCGTCGGCGCCTTCGGCCTTGGCGATGGCGCGCTCGGTCGCCCTCAGCTCTTCGTCGCCGTCCATGACGAATTCGATTGCAGGCTGATCGGTCGCATCCAGCTCCTGCGCCACGTGCGCCAGTACCAGCTGCGACGGCCGGTCGAAGCTGCCGGCATCCGGCTGCAGCTCGCCCAGGATCAGCTGCAGCAAGCTGGACTTGCCGGTGCCGTTCTTGCCGACGATGCCGACTTTCTCACCGCGGTAGATGGTGAACGAGGCATCCTTGATGAGCAGCCGTGTGCCGCGGCGCAGGCTGAGAGAGGAAAACGTGAGCATGGGAGGCGGGACAGACTACCGACGATGCGCCACAGAAGCGAAACCCGAAGGCTACAGGACTTGATGCAGCACCCGGAAGAGGCTGCGCCTCATCTCACTGCGAACAGTCGGCTCACGCGTGAACGGCCGTTGGCCTGCGCCAGCAGCAGCGACATGAACTCCTCCGAGCTCATCGCATCGCCGAACAACCGGCCCTGCGCGTAATTGCAACCACGGGCGCGCAGCAGGTTGAACTGTTCTTCGTTCTCCACGCCTTCGGCGACCACTTCGACTTCCAGCGCCTTGCCCATGTCGATGATGGTGCGCACGATGGTGGCGTCATTGGGATTGACGGCGGCGTCGCGTACGAAGGACTGGTCGATCTTGAGCGTGCCGATGGGGAACTGTTGCAGCGCGCTCAGCGAGGAATAGCCGGTGCCGAAATCGTCGATGGACAGGTGCAGGCCCATGCTGTGCAGCTCGTTCAGCAGCTTGATCGTGCGCCGGGGGTCAGCCATCAGGGTGGTTTCGGTGATCTCCAGCTCGAAGCAGGTGGGCGAGACTTCGTGGCGACGGAACACGGAGCGGCAGCGTGTGATGAAGCTCGCCTGGCGCAATTGCTTCAGCGACAGGTTGATGGACACGCGGCCGGGATTCGGGATGCGCTCCAGCCAGCGGCGGTAATCGGAGCAGACCCGGTTCAGCACCCATTCGCCGATGCCGAGGATCAAGTTGGTTTCCTCGGCCAGCGGAATGAACTGCGACGGCGGAATGTCGCCATGTCCCGGCAGGCGCCAGCGCAGCAGCGCCTCGGCGCCGACGATGCGGCCGTTGGTCAGATCCACCTTGGGCTGATAGAACATCACCAGCTCGTCGCGCTCCAGCGCGCGGCGCAGCTTGCTTCGCAGCATCAGCCGTTCCACTGCCGCGGCGTTCATGTCCGGCGAATAGAACGCGAAGCTGTTGCCGCCGTTCTGCTTGGAGTGATACATCGCCGCGTCCGCGTTGCGGATCAGGTCGATCACGTTCTCCGCATCCTTGGGGCACAGCGCGATGCCGACGCTGGCGGTGAGGAACACTTCCTGCTGATCGACGTAGTAGGCCTTGCCGACTTCGGCCAGCACCATGCGGGCGAGATTCGCGGCCTGGGCGCGCTCGTGCTCGGATTCGGCGAAGCCTTCGATGAACAGGCCGAACTCGTCGCCTGCCAGTCGGCCGACCACCGCTTCGCGCGGCAGGATGCGGGTCAGCCGCTCGGTCAGCACTTCCAGCGTGCGGTCGCCGGCGGCGTGACCGAAGGTGTCGTTGATTTCCTTGAACCGGTCCATGTCCAGGTACAGCAGCACGATGCCGCGATCGGCACGCCGTGCGCGTGCGATGGCCTGCTGCAGCATGTGCTGGAACTGCATGCGGTTCGGTACTTTCGTCAGCGCGTCGTAACGAGCGAGATAGCGGATGCGGCGTTCGGCGCGCTTGCGCTCGGTGATGTTGCGAATGACGAAGATGGTGCCCTGGAATTGCGGATCGTCCGCAGCGATGGGCGCACCCGACAACGAAACCGGAATGGTCTGGCCGCTGCGGGTGGCGATCACCGTCTCGCGCGTTTCCACCGCGGAGGTTTCCATCGAGAACGAATCGCGCTCGTTGTCGGCCAGCAGCGTGATGAACGGCTTGCCGGCGATCTCTTCTTCCTTGTAGCCGAACAATCGCACTGCGGCGTCGTTGACGCGCGTGACGATGCCGGCGGGCGAGGTGACCAGCACGGCGTCGTTCATGCTGTTCAGCACGCTGTTGAGATAGTCCTTGGTGATGGTGGTCTGGCGCAGGTTCTGGCGCATCCGGTCCAGCGCCACTTCCAGGTCGGCGATCTCGTCGTTGCTGGTGACCTTGTGCGGCCGGGTGTAGTCGCCTTCGCCGATGCGCTCTGCCGAGCGGATCAGCTCGACGATGGGGCGCTCCAGCCGGCGCGCCAGCAGCCACGCGACCGCGGCCAGTACGCCGGTGATGAGCAGACCCGCACCGGCGATGCTCCACAGGCGGCGATTGAAATCGTGGCGCTCCACGCTTTCGAGTTGCGCCCGCAGGCCCTTGGCCGAAGCGATCAGGCCAGCCCGTGCGATGCGGATCTCGACTACGCCGAGCGTCTGCAATCCGCCGAGCGTACGGCGCGCTTCGCGTTCTTCCGAAGGTTGTAATGACCCTACCCACGGCTCGTCGCGAGCAGCTTCGTACACGGACTTGCCAGTGGCATCGTCGATGCGCACGAACGTGACCATGCGGTTGGCCAGCATCAACTCGCCGATGCGGCGGATGGCGTTCTCGTCACGGGCGCGTAGCGCGCTTTCCAGATCGGCCGTGTGCGCGGCGATGATGTCGCTGCCGGCCACGTCGAGCCGTTGCAGCTCGGCGGCGATCAGCGAGCGCTCACCCTGGATGCCGGTGGTCGCGCTGGAATGACGATAGTCGAGATAGCCAAGAGCGAGCAGCACGGTCGTGATGCACAGGCCCGCGGCGACCGCGATCACGAGTAGTCTGGTTTTGAGGCCGTGCGTTCTCAAACTGCGATGCTCCCGACGCCCCGTCTGTCCTTGCGTTGTCGAAGGGCCCCACCCTCGGCTGTTCGATTATTCGTCACAGCCCAGGTCACCATAAATGAGTATTGATCCGGGGAACCGCCCCGCAACGGCGTCGTACCCTGCAGGATTCTGCCGGCCGCGACTGCATCCCCATCGACGCATCATAGCGGGCTTTCGCAGCCGGCAGTGTTATCCAGAAGCTGAAAATGTTTCGACCCGTCGCGAAGTCCGCTGGGTTGTCGGATTTTTTGACATACTTGCAGCCCTTGACTCAAAGAGGTCGTCCGAAGCATGAATGAGCTCGAGCTCACTGGCCGAGCCCGCACGCACGTCGTGGAGCTGAATCAGCTGCGCTGTGTATTGCACTACGAGGTCGTGGCCTCGTTCCTGGCGATGCGCGATGCTGCGGCCTACGACGGCATCGATCTGGCGGCGCGCTCGAGCTTCCGCGATTTCGATACTCAACTGGCGATATGGAATCGCAAGTGGGCGGGCGAGCGGCCGCTCTACGATCGCAGCGGCGAACTCATCGATCGCGCGCGAGTGTCGGACAGTGAGATGGTGGACGCCATTCTGTGCTGGTCAGCGATTCCTGGCGGCAGTCGTCATCATTGGGGCACCGATGTCGACGTGATCGATGCAGCGGCGGTGCCGGCCGGCTATCAGGTCGAGCTGCTGCCGCGCGAGTATGCAAAAGATGGAGTCTTCGCGCGTTTGAGCGCCTGGCTCGACGCGAACATGCACAGCTTCGGTTTTTTCCGTCCGTACCGCTTCGATCGCGGCGGCGTGAGTCCCGAGCCCTGGCATTTGAGTTACGCGCCGGTGTCGTTGCCGGCGTTGGAATCGCTCAGCCTGTCCATGCTGCGACAAGTGATCGATGGCAGCACGATATCGGGCAAGCCGTACGTGCTGGCGCGCCTGCCGGAGATTTACACACGTTTCCTGTTGTCGATCGATTCACCGTAGTGGAGCGCGGTGCGACGTGCATCGTTGCTGATGCGTTGCGGGCGCGCTGATAGAGAACGACGAGAGCCTCCGCAGGCAGCGAGGGCTGAAGATCAGGACGCCAGTCCCTGCCGCATTCGCTCGCGCATCTGGGTCACGCGGCGCAGGAACAGATTCGGCATCCAGCGTTTCATGCGCCACAAGCGACGTGCCGACTTGGGCAGCACGATGTAGGTTTCGCCGTTTGCGGCCAGGGTCAGCAGGTCGCGCGCAAGCTCGGTGGCTGGATAGTTGGAGTTCTCCATCAATGCCGCGGCTGTGACGCGCGCGTGATCGGGGCCACGGAACGATTCCAGCAAGCTGCTCTTGAAGAACGTCGGCATCACGACGCTCACCTGCGTACCCGAGTCGCGCAGCTCCGCATTCAACGTTTCGCTCAATGACAGCACGGCGGCCTTGCTGGCGTTGTACGAGCCCATGCCGGGTGCGCTGGCGAAGGCTGCGGCGCTCGCGACGTTGATGAGCAGCCCCGAACTGTTGCGCTGCAGGTGCGGAACGGCGGCGCGGCAGCCGTGCACCACGCCCATGAGATTGGTATCGATGATCCAGCGCCAGTCTTCCAGTGCAACTTCCATCAAGGCGCCGCTGCCGGCAACGCCGGCGTTGTTGATCATCACGTCCAGCCCGTCGCGCGTGGCGGCGAACGAGTTGACCGCCACGGTGAGCTCGCTCGCTTGTGTTACATCCCCAGGGTAGGCCAGCACCGGGATGCCCGATGCCGAGAGGTCGCCTTCCACCGCCGTGAGTCGTTCCAGATTGTGATCGAACAATCCGAGCGACCAGCCATCGGCGGCGAGCGCGTGCGCCAGTTCCAATCCCAGGCCGTTGCCGGCTCCCGTAATGAAGGCGCGTCGGCGTGGAAAGCGAATGGCAAGACGGGCGAACTGCTGGTTCATGGGGAACTCTTGATGACTGGGGCCAAGCCTACCTGCAAGGGCACCTGCAAAAGCTAGCGTAGGGAGGCTCGGTGTCGGCGGCTACTCCGGTCCCTCAGTGCGGCATCGATGGCGGGCCGGTGGTGCGAAAGCGCCGGGCATTCCATGTCGGTCATCGTGGCGGGTGCGTGCAGCGGCAGGCGGCAGTATCAGGCCCCGTTGAAAAGGCGCAGGCCGAACAGCCCGGCCCAGGAGGCTGCGACGCTCAGCACGATGCCGGGCGCCAGCGCCAACGCATAGTGGCGGTCGCCCAGGCTGAAAGCCACGATCAGCTTGCTCAGGGCGTTGGTGGTGAATCCGGCCAGAACTGCCATAGCGGCCAGGTCCAGCGTGGCAGCGCCATTCGCGGCGAGCGATGCGGCCGAGATCGCCGAGGCGTGCGCATCGCCGAGGCCGCTGACGGCGCTGGCCAGAAGCAGGCCGCGAGTCCCCAGCCATTGAGTGAGCAGCGCGGTGGCAACGAGTGCAGCGCCCACCACCACGACGAATACGAGTGCGGTTTTCGGATCGAACGGCCGCCCCGCCGGCGCCGTGCTTTCGCCGCGTTGGCGCACGCTGCGAACGGTGAACAAGCCTGCGTAGATGGCCGCCATCAAGCCCGCTGCCGCCAGTGGCAGGGCCAGCTCGAGCAGCAGCGCCGTGCTGACCAGACCAATGACCACCGCCAGCTGCACGACCGTGGCGACGGAAGAAACCGCGGCTCCGGCTACCGCGCCATGTCGCAACTCGGGTTGTTCCTTCGCCCGCGTTCCCATGGCGCCGATGGTCGCGGTGCTGGAAACGAAGCCGGAAAAAAAGCCCGCCAGTGCCAGGCCGATCTTCGGCCCGAGCACGCGCAAGGCGATGTAGCCGACGCCGTTGATCGCCATCACCGTCACCGCGAGCGCCCACAGCTGGCGTGGCTTGATCACGCCCCAGGAATCGATCGCCTCCTGCGGCGTCAGTGGCAGGATGACCAGGGCGGCGGCGGCCAGCAGCAGGCCGTCGCGAATCTCCTGGTCGGTCAGTATGTGATGGATCCAGTTGTGCAGTCGGGTGCGCGCCGCAAGCAGAATGGCGACGACGACTCCAAGGGCGGCCGCGAGTTGCGGTTCGCGCATGGCCAGCCCGCCGAGCAGGAACGTGGCGAGCTGCGCGACTTCGGTCGTCATGCCCGGATCGCGATGGCGCGTGCGGCCGTAGCCGACGGCGATGAGTGCGCCGAGGATCAAGGCGAAGGCGATGAACGCCAGCTCCTGTCCGAGCTGCAGGCTGATGGCGCCGACCAGTGCCGTCAGCGTGAACGTGCGGACGCCGGCCGCTTCGTTGGACTGGTTCTTGTTGTGGCTGCGCTCGCGCTCGATGCCGATCAGCAGACCGGCACCCAGCGCCACGGCCAGGCGCACGACGAGATGATCGGGCAGATACATGGGCCGCAAGGCTACAGGCCGGCATCAGCGGCAGCCAGTGCCGGGCTTTTCAGGTTTTCCAGACCTGCTTCATGTGGCCCAGCATCAGCGAGCGGATGTTCTGCACCGGGTTCTTTTCCCAGGTGAAGCAGGGCGGATCCCGTCGCAACATGGGCCAGCGGCCGGTGCGCAGCACTTCGGCCAGGTAGTCCAGATTGCCCTGGATCGCTTCCATGTATGGGTTGCGGCCGTTGAACAGCACCCGCAGATGGCGGTAGAGCCCGTTGAATTCGCCGTCCAGCCGCGTGCGCCGCACTTCTTCCACGAACTCCGGTGTCTGGCGCAACACGTCCAGCCCCGAGCGATAGCGCACCGAGGTGTTGCCCTGCGCATCGTTCGGCATGGCGATGCCGCCGAGCACGAACTCCGGGTACAGACGGTCGCGGCATTTTTCCAAGTAGCAGCGATCCGACATCTGCGCGATCAGATCGCCGGTGCCGACCACGTGGCCCACCACGCGGTCGCGGTTGTCGTCGAGCCGGATCTGGTCGAACTGCACTTCGTAGCCGGTGAAGTGCACCACCTTGGTGGCTACCGGCACCCACTCGGCCATGCCGATGGTGGGTAGATAACGGCCGATGAACTGCGCACTGCGGCTGACGTGGCTCAAGGTGAATTCGGCGCCGTTGCGATGCGTCTGATCGTCGGTCTGGCGGATGTAGCCGGCGTCATGAAACAGCGCGATGACCACGCCGAGAATGGCGCGCTCCGGTCCGAGCTTCTCTTCAGTGCCGTGGGTGCGGTCGTGGCTGACGATCAGCCGCGCTACTGCCAACGTGCCGTCGAGCGAGTGCTGCAGGTCGTGATAGACCGTGTCGCAGCCGTAGTAGCCGGGGAACTGGCCGTTGAACAGCCTTTCGAAATCGCGGAAGGCGCTGTCGATGCGATCGAACGGATAGTGCGGCCAAGCCTGGCGGTACAGCTCGTTGACGGCGCGCCGCACGGCGTCCGCCGAGCTGACCTGCACCGTGTTCGTGACGTCGAAATCGCTGCGCCGATATTGCATTGGAAGTGTCGGTCGCGTCGTGCGTCGACGCGAGAGATCGGGCGAGTCTAGCTACTCGCCGCGGTTTGTCCATGTCGGAAAAGTTGCCAGAAGGCGCTGCAGCGTCGCCGGGAAAAGGCTGCTTTTCACGGGAAAAGCGCACTTGCGGACGCTTCGCGTGCGCTCCTCTTTCAATGTGACGAGCGTCACAGAACCCGACATCGAGGGCGCGCGCCGGATCGGGGATTGTGCGATGCCGACCCGCAGCCCGGGATGGGATTGGCCAGGCTCACAAAGCCGGGGCGTCTCCCCCCAGCAACGTGCAGGGTGAATTACTTTGCTGCGAAGCTGGGATCGGACAGCTTCATTTCGGTGATCGGGCCGTACTTGCGCAGGCTGTCGCGCAGGGCGGCTGCCTTGCCGATGACCACCAGGATCAGGTCGTCACGGGTCGGAAAGCGTTCGCGGATCACCCTGCGCGCATCGTCGCTCGATACTTTATCGAGCGCCTCGCCGTAGCCGTCGATGTAACCGCGATCCAGGCCATAGAACGCCAGATCGGCGAGTACGCGCGCCCATTCGTCCGCCGTTTCGAGCGCCAGCGGGAACTGGCCCTGCACGTAGGTCTTGGCGGATTCCAGCGCAGTCGGATCGAGCATCTGCGCATGCAGTTGGTCCAGGACCGACAGCGCCAGGTCGATGGCCTGCTGGGTCGTGTCGGTCTGGGTGTAAGAGCTCATCTGCCAGCTGCCGGGCTGTGTCAGGCGCTCGAAGCGTGAGCGCGCCCCGTAGGACAGTCCGCTGCGGATACGCAGCTCGGTATTGAGCATGGAGGTGAAGCGGCCGCCGAACAGCGTGTTCACTACATCGAGCGAAGCGCGTTCAGGAGAAGTGCGCGCGACACCAACATTGCCCGCCCAGAAATAGGATTGCACCGAGTCGGGCGCATCGATCAGCACCACGCGACGGCCGGTCTGCCGTGCCGGCGCGGTTACCGCTGGTAATGCCGCGGCTGCTTTGCGCCAGCCATTGAACGCCTGCGTCAGCGCGCGCTTCATCGAAGCGGTCTGGAAATCACCGGTGACAGCGAGAATCAACCGGTCGGCGCCGTACTGTTCCTGATAGTGACGCTCGAGATCCGCGTGAGCGATGCCGGCCAGTCCGCTTTCACTGCCAATCACGGAGCGGCCGTAGGGGTGAGCGCCGAACAGCGCTGCCTTGCCGTAGATTCCGGTCAGCGATTCCAGGTCCGAATCCTTGGCGGCACGAATGAACTCGATCTGGCGGGCCCGCAGCGATTCGAACTGCGTCTGGTCGAGGCGCGGGCGCTGCAGCATGTCCGCGAGCAGCTCGACCATGAGCGCCTGGTCGCGCGCCAGGAACGAACCTTGGATTACGGTGCTTTCAGTGTCCGCGTCGGTCGCGATCGTGGCGCCGACCGAGGCGAGAGCGTCGGCGAAAGCAAAGGCATCGCGCTTGCCCGCGCCTTTTTCGAGCAAATGCACCAGGAGCTGGCTCATGCCCGATTGCTGCGCCGGATCGGTGAGTGCTCCGCCGCGCATGACGGCATTGAACGCGATCAGCGGTACGTCATGTCGCTCCATCAGCAACAGCACAGCGCCGTTGTCGAGTTGCACGCGCTCGAATGGAGGTACATGCACGCCTGCGTCGTCAGCTTTGGCCGGCACTATTGTCTGGCAGGCGATGAGTACGAGGATCAGCGCGAGCGCGTGCGCAATCACGTTCCGGCCAGGACGGCTCCACATTCGTTTCATGCTCACTCCTTGCTCGCTGCGGCAGCGGCGGTCAGCACGCCGACGGTGCGGTTGGACGGTCGCAGCAGCTCGACTGCGAGCTTCTTCACGTCTTCGGCCGTGACCTGCTCGTAGGCGTGCGGTGCATCGAAGAGCTTCTGATAGCCGCCCTTCAGTACGGCATAGGAGCCGAGCGCGCTGGCCTTGCCGTCGATGGTGGCGAGCCTGCGCCAGAAATCTGCGAGTGCCTGGTTGCGGGCGCGGTTGAGTTCGGCCGCACTGACGCCTTGGGTGCGGATCTTCTCGATCTCGGCATCGAACGCGGCTTCGGCGCCCTTCAGATCTCCCTGTGCGGGCAGCGACAGGAACAGCCACGCGAGTCCCGGATCGAAGCCGGCATCGATGTGACTGTCCGCAGCGATGGCGAGCTTGCGTTCTTCCACCAGCGAACGATGCAGTCGCGACGCATCACCGTCGGTGAGAATGCGCATCAGCAGCTCCAGGGCCGGCAGCCGCGGGTCGGAGCCCGCGATGCTGTGATAGGCGAACTGCAACAGCGGCGTCTGCGCGTCGGCTTCGATGAGAACGCGTCGCTCGCCGCGCTGCTGCGGCTCCTTGGTGCGAATCGGCTCGGCCGGTGGCTGTCGCGGAATGGACTCGAAATGCTGGCGTATCTGGGCAATGACGCTCTTGGGATCGACATCGCCCACCAGCACCAGCGTGCAGTTGTTGGGCGCGTAGTGAGTGGCGAAGAATTTCTTCAGGTCTTCGACTTTCCAGGACTCGATGTCGGAGGGCCAGCCCACGGTCGGAATGCCATAAGGATGTGCCAGGAAGGCGGTGGCCTGCACCTGCTCCATCAGGCGGCCGAAGTTGCTGTCATCGACGCTGAGCCGCCGCTCGGAGTAGACCACGCCGCGCTCGCTCTCGATGACCTTCGGATCGAAGGCCAGGTTGCGCAGGCGATCGGCTTCCAGTCCCAGCACCAGTTCGAGCGAACCGCGCGGCAACCAGTCCTGGTAGACCGTGACGTCGTTCGAGGTCGATGCATTGTTGCGTGCGCCGCCCGCTTCCAGCAGCCGGTCGAAATCGCCGGGCGGATGCGTGCTGGTGCCGTTGAACATCATGTGCTCGAAGAAATGCGCCAGGCCGGTGATGCCCGGCACTTCGTTGCGGCTGCCCACGCGCACCCAGTTGTACAGCGCCACGTTGGGAATGTCGTGATCCGGCCAGACGATCACGGTCATGCCGTTCGCCAGCGTCACCGACTCGATCCGCTCGGCGCCGGGCACCTGCGTGTCGGGCTGCGCGGCGGCGCTTGCATCGAGCTGCATCGCAAGGATCGTCGACAGCGCGAGCGCCGGCAGCGAGAACATCCTGGGTCGCAACGGCATGGGCGTGAGGCCTCGTTGAGCACGAAGATGCGCATCATAGAAAAAAGACGCCGCCAGCGGGGAAGGATGCGTGGCGGCGATGAATGCGAACCCAAGTGCCTTCGGGGGGCGTGGAGGTTCAGCGCATGCCCGGCTGTTGCAAGGCATGTGCCAGCGACGCAGGCCCCAATCAATCAGGTGCTTAGGCGCATGCTGCCCCCCGAACGCCGGTGACGAGGCGGGTCAGCTTTGGACAATCCGCTGGCAGCGGTCGGCAGGCGACGCCGATTGGCGACGCTTCCGATCCTGCAACGGCCGGTCCCGCAGTGAATAATCGCAGGCTCACATCTCATATTGTCGTTTGAGGAGAGCTCATCCATGACGGACACCCCACGCCGACGGCTCACGGACCGCGTCTCGAGCAGCCCGACCTTCATCGGCGTCGGCACCAAGCTGACCGGCAACCTGCAATGCAACGGCGACCTGATCGTCGGCGGCAGCATCGTCGGTGAGAGCATCGTGCACGGTGCCTGCACGCTGGCGGAAGGCGGCCGCTGGGAAGGCCGGCTGCAGGTGAAGAACGCAGTGATCGCCGGTGAATGGCTCGGTGAAATCGAAGTGGCCGAGAAGCTCGAGATCCGCAAGAGCGCGCGCATTCGCGGCTCGGTGACGGCACGCACCATTGCAGTTGCCCGCGGTGCTGTGATCGACGGGGAAATGTCCGTCACCAGTGGGGCGCCGGTGGTTCATTATGAGGAGAAGCGGAAGGAGTGATCCGCGATGCGCCCGATGGCCTGACGATTCCGTCTCCCGTCGCCGCCGCGCAGGCGGGAGTCCATCTGGCAGATTCACATAGGAATCCCGCCTCCGCCTACGCAGGCAGGCTCTGCGCGGGAGTGACGAGTAAATCGGAACGCTTCTAGCAACCGCTCAGACTGTTGATCCACTGCGTCAACAACGCGACGCCGTCAGCATCAACTACGTTTGACGCCAATGGCGGCATCGCATTGGCGTCGCGGCGATTCGCGCGGTTGACCATGATCGAGGTCGCTGCGCTGCCCGGCGCTATCAGGCGCGCAGCGGTTCCCAATCCCAGATCGCCCGACTGCGGTGGCGCATCGCATGCGCCGGTCTGGCCAAGCGGTGTCGTGTAGCGCAGATCCATCGCGCTTGGCGTCGGGCCGCCGTGGCGGTGGCATTGCGAGCAGTTGGTATGCAGGTAGGCGCGAGCGCGATCGTCCAGTGCCGCGGTGGTATCGGCCGGGTCGGCCATGCTGGGCTGAGCGGAGGGATCCGGAATCGGCGGACTCAGCACGGCAATATGGTTGAGCGTGAACAGCTCATTGGCGTTGCGGCTGGTCTGCGGATACAGCAAGTCGCGATTGAGCTGCGCGGTCTCCAATCCCAGCGCGCCACCGGCAGCACTGGTATGGCATTGCGAGCACTGTGATTCGCTCGGGAAGATCCACTGCTGCCCTCCGACATCGCGCACCGCACCGTCGCGCAGCAGGGTGGCGTCGGTCTGTTCCGCATTCCATTCGTAGGTGAAGCCGCCCCAGCCGCCGTCCGGGTGACGCATGAACAGGCGCGTTTCGACCAGCCGTGTGCCGAGACTGAAGTTCTTCATGAGCACCGTGCCGCGAGGCAAGTCCCAGTCGCCGCTGGCGCCTACCGTGATCTTCGAATCCTCCGGCAGACCGATCCAACGGTTCTTGCTGGCGCCGTCGGACCAGAACGGTGCGTTGATGTCGTACGGGATCAGGCCAGCCGCGGGCTTGCGCGCGTCCTCTGAATCGACGCAACCGGTGGTGCTGAGCTTCGTCGGCACGTTGCCGCCGCTGGTTGCCTGGAAATCGATGTGGTAGAGCGCGCCGTAGTCGACCACGTACAGCTCGCCATCGTTGCCCTGGCCGAAGGAGGAAATGCTGAGCGAGGTATCGAGCAACTCGGTGGGCCCGCGCGGCTGCGCGGCGCTTTCCTCGATCCAGGCCCAGATGCGCCCGGAACCGAAGTCACCGAACAGATAGCGGCCGCTCAATGCCGTCGGCTGCGAGCCGCGGTAGACGTACCCGCCGGTGATCGACGAGCCGAGGCCGTGGCCGTACTCGGCCACCGGATCGATCAGCGACGCACCACTGCAGGCCGGTGTTCCGGAGCTGTTGTAGTCGTGTGCGCCCTCGCGGCAGCGCCAGCCGTAGTTGCCGCCCAACGTGACGCGATCGACCTCTTCCCAAGCATTCTGGCCGACATCGCCGACCCACAGATCGCCGTTGCCGCGATCGAAGCTCCAGCGCCAGGGATTGCGGAAGCCCCAGGCGTAGATTTCCGGGCACTCGCCGCTGGTACGACCGGCAGCGGGGCAGCGCGCGTTACTTGCAAATGGATTGCCGGGTGGAATCGCATAAGGCGTCGCGCCATTGACGTCGATACGCAGCATCTTGCCGAGCAGGGTGGTGAGGCGCTGGCCATTGCCGTTGCTGCCGTGGGCGTCGCCGCCACCGCCGCCGTCGCCGAACCCGATGTAGAGAAAGCCGTCCGGACCGAAGGCGATGTTGCCGCCGTTGTGATTGTCCTCGGGTTGATCGACGCTGAGCAGGACCTCTTCTGCGGCAGCATCGAGCGTTGCGCCTCCATCCGTAGTACGGAACGCCGAGATGTGCGACACGCGTTGACCGGAGGTGCCCGTCGTGTACGACAGGAACACGCGTGGGTCCGTCGGGAAGTCCGGGTGGAACGCCATTCCCAGTAACCCGAGTTCACCGCCTGAAGCGACGCGCGAGGTGATGTCGATGAAAGTGGTCGCAGCGGCCGGGTTGGTCCCGCTGAACTGTCTGACCGCACCCGCCTGCTCGACGACGAACCAGCGGGCGTTGTCGTGCGGCGCCTGCAACATCGCCACGGATGAGTCGAACGTCAGGTCGGTGAAGCGCGTGAGCGAGATCGAGCCGCTCGCTGGACGTGCCCACGCCACACAAGTCTTGTTCGATGGCCGGGAGTCCAGGCCGGACACGCCGGGCACGGCGGCTGCCAGCGTCGTCGCGACCACAGCGGCAGGCGGGGAGGATTCGTTGCCCGCGCCGTCGAAGGCGCGAACGACATAGCTGTACTGGGTGTTGGCCGTCAGCCCCGTATCCGAATAGGTGGTCAGGGGAGCGTTCACAGTGGCCACGGCGGCCGTCGCGTCATCCCGGTAAATGCGATAACCGCTGAGATCCGAACCGCCGGTGTCGGCCGACGCGTTCCAGCTCAGGTCGATGCGCGAGTCGCTGGCGGCGGTTGCCGTGACGCCGTCCGGTACGGAAGGCGCGGTGGTATCGCCAGCGGCTGGCGGCGGCGTGTCAGAGCCGCCATCGTTATCACCGCCGCCGCTACAGGCTGCTTGCAATACCACGAACGTGCACAGTACGAACGGCGCGACGGCCGTGCGCACGGCCGACCGTGAACTGCGATGGCAGCCGATGATCGAGCTCACCATGTGCCCGTCCTTTGCCGGCCAGGCGGAAGTTGCGGACATGACCCTATCGGTCGCGAAGCGTTGTCGGTGAACGCATACGGTGCCGTTTCGGGTCCCGGCTCCGGCATACTGCTCACGCGGCAACGACCATTCGAGCTGCATCGATAGCTGCAAGGAGCCGCGAAGGATGTCCCCACCCCCACTGCCGGACCTGATCGCTCACCGCGGCAACGCAGCAGAGTATCCGGAAAACACCTTACCGGCGATCCGCTCCGCGCTCGAGCTCGGCGTGCACTACGTGGCGTTCGACGTGCAGCTGTCGGCGGACCGCCAGCCGGTGCTGCTGAACGATTCCAGTCTCAAGAGAACCGCGGGCCTGGATCGCGATGCGCTGCAGATGACTTTGCAGGAACTGGCGGAGGTGTCGGTCAACGAGTCGCAGCGCTTGCAGTCGCGCTTCACCGATGTGGGGATTCCTACGCTGGTGCAGGCGGCGGATCTGCTGGCGTCGCATCCGACGGCAACCGCCTTCGTGCAACTCAAGCGCGCCAGCCTGCGGGCGCTGGGGCACGAGACGGTAGTGCACCGGGTTTGCGAGGTCCTCAAGCCGATCGCGCGCCAATGCGTCATCACGTCGTCCGATCTCGCTGCGGTGTACCACGTGCGGCAGGCGTCGTCCTATCGAATCGGCTGGATCCTGCCCGAGTACACCAGCCTGTCGGCGCTCAAGTGCGAGGCGCTGGCGCCGGACTATGTTTTCTGCGATCACCAGCTGCTGACGGAGAACACCGCCAAGCTCTGGCGCGGCAACTGGCGCTGGGCGATCTATGACGTGACCTCGCGTCAGCTTGCGCTCGAGCTGGCGTCACGCGGTGCGCGGTTGGTCGAAACCACTGAGGTCAGGCAAATGCTGCGCGAGTTGCGCAGCAGGCAGATGCGGGCCTAGCGCGGCATCAGCAGCTGCGCGATCTGCCGGTCGGCCCAGCTTTCCGAGTTGATGCGATCCATGAAGCCGCAGTGACCGCCGTTGGCGGCCGCGGTGACGTGCAGATTGGGGTTGCGGGCCAGGTCCTTCAGGTCGCGGGCAGGAATGATCGGATCGTCCAGCGCCATCAGCAGGTGCGCCGGCACTTCCAGGTTAGCGAGCACGTTGCCAACGATGGCGTAGCCGTTCAGATAGGAGTCCAGGTCGGCGAACTCGCTGTAGCGCGCCACCAGCAGCTCGGTCATGGTGCGGATGCTGCGTTGATCCAGGATGGCGCTGAAGTCGTAGCGCTGCGGGAAGAGCTGCTGCTTGATGCGCAGCGAGCGCTTCCACTTGCTCAGGAAGTATTGCTGGTAGATGAACGGGCCGTTCTCCAGCACTTGCATCGTGCTGTGCGGACTCAGGACCGGGCACACCGCAACGGCGCGTTCCAGGCGGATGCTGGCGGCCGGTGCGCGAGCCGCGACGCGCAGCGCGAAATTACCGCCCAGGGAAAAGCCGGCGATGCTCAGGCGCCGCTCCGGATACTGCTTCTGGATGCACTGCACGGCGCCGACCACTTCGTCCAGGCGGCAGGAATGGAAGATGTCCTCGTTGAGATGGTGGCTGGCGCCGTGGTCGCGGAAGTTCAGCCGGAAGACGTCGCAGCCGCGCTCGAACAGATGGCTGCCCAGCGACAGCACGTAAAGCGAATCGGCGCTGCCTTCCCAGCCGTGCAGCAGCACCACCAGGTCCTTGGCCGGCGGCTTTCCGGCAGCTTCCCGGCTCGAGTAATGCCCCAGCAGGCGCACGCCGGCGCCGCAATCCAGGATCTGCTCGGTGGAGCACGCCAGCAGGTCATGCGCCCGCGACGCAAGCAGCAGCCGGCGCAGTTTCAGGCTCGGCAGGATCGATTGCAGGTGTGGATTCGACAGCCAGCCGGGCGGCGCGAAGCCGTCCGCGTCGGGTTGAGCGGGCGCAAGCGGGGCAGTGATCGTTTCGTTCATGCGTCGAGGCGGATCTGCGAGGAGCCGGGCAGGGTGCTGACGAAATCGGCGCCGACCAGCATGCCGGGCGTGGCATGGCCGGGCGGAGGGCGACCTTCGAGCACGTCGGCCATGATAGCCAGCGAAGCGGCGACCGTCAGTGAGTATCCATTCGCAGTCACTACTCGGGCAGTCACTACTGTGCCTGCGTCATTGCGCACTTCTCCCCAGACGAAACTGGGATTGCTGTCGCGCTGGGCCGCGCTCGGCGGCTGCAGGCGACGCTCGATGGCGTATTTGAGGAGAGTTCGCGCCCAGCGTCGGCGCAGCAGCGGGCGCAGCAGATTGGCGCGCCGCATGCGGGCAACGGCTTTGGCCGAGGTCGCCGTGAACACTTCGATATTGCCGATGCCGGTACTGTAATACGCGGTGCTCACGTCGCCCCACGCAATGCCCACCGCCAGTCGCTCGCCATTGCCGAAATCCACGCGACGGGTCCGTGAAGCCAGCGGGACTTCGACGATCCGGCCGTCGCGACGCACGCGCGACCCTTCGCTGACGGCCTCGATCATGGTCTTGGCCGTGCCCTTGCTGAAACCGCTGCGGCTGTCGAAGCCGAGCGCCAGGTGCGTGGCGTCGGGCAGCGCCTGCTTGAGCTTGAGCGCGACGCAATCGGTGGGAACCACATCGAAGCCCACACCGGGGCACAACACGATTCCCGAACGCTGCGCCTTCTCATGGACGCTGTGCGCCAACTCGAATACGGCAATTTCCCCGGTGATGTCCAGGTAATGCACGTGCGAGGCCAGGCAGGCCTGCATCATCGAACGCGCCGTCGCCGAGAAAGGCCCGGCGCAATGCAGAACCGCACCGACATTCGCAAGCGAAGCAACCAGTGCCGTGTGATCGTCCAGGTCGTAGACGGCGCAGCGGCAATCCAGCTCGGCCGCCAGTCGTTCGATCTTCGCCTTGGAGCGCCCCGCCAGGATGGGGCGCATGCCGCGCCGGACCGCTTCGCGTGCGATCAGCTCGCCGGTGTAGCCATTCGCGCCGTACAGCAGCCAGTCATTCACTCCATCGCCTCGGCGACGAACTCGACCCGATTGTTCTGGGCCGCAATGCGGTTCCATTCGCCGGCCGTGGCTTTCGCCAGCGCGTCGCCTTCGGGATAGGCAAGGCTCGGCCGCCGGCCGCCGCCGGTGATTTCGACCGTGAGTGCGTCGCCGGTCTGCTGGCGCACGCTGGCGATGAGATTGGCGAAGCCGAGCGATTGGTGCTGCGTGCCGGTGAGGCTGTCGTCGAAGGGGTTGCCCACCAGGTCGCAGCGCTTCACCGGCAGATCGTCGGCGGCCACCGAATAGCCTTCGATGCCGTTGCCGGTGAGGCAGAATTCGCCCACGTAGGTCGCCACTTTCACCTTGCCGTGAAAGCCGCTGTTCCTGAGGTTGTCCAGCATCTCGCGCAGGCGTTCCAACCGCGCGCCGGACAGCGGCGTTTCGCCGTAAGGCACCATCTCGCGTTCGACCTTGCCGGCCGTCGCAGCGGGACTGGCTGTCGCCGTCGCTACCGCGGCGTGCATGGCCTGCTGCAATGTTGCCAACTGTGATTGCTGTTCCTCGACCACCGAGGCGAGATGTGCGTTCGACTGCATCAGCGACCTGGTCGAGTTCAGTGTCTGTGCGTACAGCAGCGCCAGCACGATGGTCGGGATCAGCGCGATTGCTGCAACCGTGGCGAGCATCGGCCAGCGTATCGTGGCCGGCGCAGGTGATGGCAACGCTTCACTCGTGCCCGCGGTATCAACACTGGCCGTCGCTTCGTTCGCCGCCGGCTTGCCTTCGGCTGCGAGCTTACGCGTGACCACTTCGAGGCTGGCGGCGATGTAGCGGCGCAGCTCCGCGCTCTGCTCCTTGAGTGCCGGCGCGATGGCGCTGCGGATCGCGGTTTCGAGCTCTCCGGCGACGATGTTCGGCGGCGGCTCGACTTCGACGCTTGCGATCTCGACCGTGGAGGACGTTGCTGCGTGCTCCCCCTTGGAGCGCTCTTCCACCACGGTGGCCAATGGTGTGGTCAACGCCTGCGGGCGCGTTTCGCGACGTTCCGGCAGCAGGTGCAGCTGATACAGCACTCGCGACACGTCGCCCTGCTTGACGGTCTTCGGCAGCACGCCCACGGCACCCAGTGCACGAGCCTGACTCACGTACAGCTCGCCTTCCTGCGAGGTGTACATCATCACCGGGATCATTGCGGTCTGCGGGTTGCTCTTGATGGCCTGGATCGCCTGGAAGCCGTCCATACCCGGCATCAGGTGGTCCATGAAGACCACGTCCGGGCGCGTCTGGCGCAGGTATTCCAGTGCCTGCTCGGCCGACTCGGCGGCGTCGACTTCCAGATCGTAGGCCTCGAGCATGCGACTCAAGATCACGCGTGCAGATCGCGAGTCGTCCACGATGAGGGCGCGCTTGGCGTTCATGGAATTCCTGCTTGGATGTGCCCGCGGACAGTCGGGTCGTGTTGTAGGCACTTTCTACCGCGAAAGCGTGAGGCTGCCAAGAAGCGGCGTGCCCAGCCCGCCACTTCTTGGCATTCCCGTGCAGGGCCTGCTCTGCATAGGCGGGAGCGGAATTCATTCCGGCCGCATTGCGGGATGAGGCAAGGATGGATTCCCACCTGCGCGGGAATGACGACGGGGGCGCGCATGACGGAACGCCGGAACGCACCGGGTAGTCAGAATCCGCTATCGGTCCACCCACCTCCCGGGGAGTATCCTCGACCGCGTCCAAGCGCCCGGCTCCATTCTCAATTTACCGCTCGTAAGCCGCGCTGCGGTTGCAGGGGAGGATCGCTCCAATGGCGTACTCGACCGCGGACATCCGCAATATCGCGTTGGTGGGACAGGCCGGCGCCGGCAAGACGCTGCTGGCCGAGAGCGTGCTGCTGCAGGCCGGCGTGATTCGCAGCCGCGGCAGCCGGGAACGCGGCACGCTGGTTTGCGATTTCGATCCGCAGGAGAAGCAGCTCGGCCACTCCCTCGACGCGGCCGTCGTCGGTTTCGAGACCCAGGGCTGCCACATCAACCTGATCGATACGCCCGGCTATCCCGATTTCCTGGGTCGCGCGCTGACGGTGCTGGAGGCGGTCGAGACCGCGGCCGTGGTCATCAGCGCCACGGCCGGCATCGAGCCCATGACCCAGCGCATGATGGAATTCGCGCGCGACCGCGAACTGTGTCGCCTGGTCATCATCGACAAGATCGACAGTCGCGATGCGCATCCGGAACGTGTGCTTGCCGAAGTGCGCGAGGCGTTCGGGCGCGAATGCCTGCCGCTGAATCTGCCCTGCGGCAAAGGCAGTGCCGTGGTCGATTGCTTCTTCAAGCCCGGCAGCGCCACGCCGGATTTCGCCAGCGTTGCGGCTGCGCACACCGAGATCATCGACCAGGTGGTCGAAGTCGACGAGGACCTGATGGCGCTGTACCTGGAGCAGGGCGAGGAGCTCTCACCCGAGCAGCTGCACGATCCATTCGAGCGGGCGTTGCGCGAAGGTCATCTGGTGCCGGTGTGTTTCGTCTCAGGCGAGACCGGCGCGGGCGTGCCCGAGCTGCTGGAGATCGTGGCACGGCTGATGCCGAATCCATTCGAGGGCAATCCGCCGCCCTTTCTCAAGGGCGTGGGCGAGCGTGCCGAGCGTGTCCGGGTCACGCCCGATGCCGACCGGCACGTCATTGCCCATGTGTTCAAAGTCGTCATCGACCCGTTCGTCGGCAAGCTCGGCGTGTTTCGCGTGCACCAGGGCACCGTGCGCAACGGCTCGCAGCTGTTCGTCGGCGACGCGCGCAAGCCATTCAAGGTGGCGCACCTATACAAGCTGCTCGGCAAGGAGCATGTCGAGGTGCCGCAGGCCATTCCGGGCGACATCTGCGCGGTGTCGAAGGTCGATGAGCTGCACTTCGATGCGGTGCTGCACGATTCGCACGACGAGGATCATTTCCATCTGAAGTCGATCACGTTTCCGCCGGCCATGGCTGGCCTGACGATCGAGCCGGAACGGCGCGGCGAGGAACAGAAGCTGTCGGATGCACTGCATCGACTGGTGGCGGAAGACCCCTGCGTGCGGGTCGAGCATCAGGCGAGCCTGAACGAGACGGTGCTGTATGGCATGGGCGATCTGCATCTGCGGGTGCTGCTCGAGCGCATGAAGGACCGCTATGGTGTGCACTGCAAGACGCACATTCCCAGCATCCCGTATCGCGAAACGATTACACGCCCGGCCGACGGGCACCATCGGCACAAGAAACAGACCGGCGGCGCCGGGCAGTTCGGCGAGGTGTTCCTGAGGGTCGAACCGCTGGATCGCGGTCAGGGCTTCGAGTTCGTCGATGAAGTCGTGGGCGGCGCGATTCCCTCGCAGTTCATTCCGGCGGTAGAGAAGGGCGTGCGCCAGGTGTTGCTGGAGGGCGCGATCGCCGGGTTTCCGCTACAGGACCTGCGCGTCATCGTCTACGACGGCAAGCATCACTCGGTGGACTCCAAGGAAGTGGCGTTCATCGCCGCCGGACGGCGAGCTTTTCATAAGGCCTTCCGCGAAGCCGGGCCGATCGTGCTCGAACCGGTAGTGCGGGTCGAAATCACCACCCCCAGCACCGCTACTGGAGACATCACAGGAGATCTCGCAACGCGCCGTGGCCGCATCAGCGGCAACAGCGCGTTGGGAGGACATAGAACACGCATCACTGCAGCGGTGCCGCTGGCGGAAATCAACGATTACCAGTCCCGCCTCAAATCCCTCACCGGCGGCGAAGGCACCTTCACCATGGAGCTGAGCCACTACGACCCCGTCCCGCCGCGCAAGCAGCAGGACCTGATGAAAGCGTTCAAGACGGTGGATGAGGAATAGGAAGGCCCTCTCCCTGCCCCTCTGCCTGCGGCAGAGGGGAAAGCGGAATTTCGCACTCCAAAGCGGAACGTCGCATCCGTAGCAGAAGCTGTCTTTGCTTCTTTTCCTTCACCTCCCCCTCCAGGGAGAAGTCGCGCGTCAGCGCGGGTGAGGGTGTGTTCTTCGGCGCAATTGCGCGTCAGCGCTACGAGCAGTCCCTCTGCCAGGAAGAGGGACTGCCCAGCGGGCAAGGACGTCAGGGCTTCCTGAAGCGGTACACGAACTGATCGGTCTGGTGCCGGATCGACGGATCGAACACCACCTTGCTGTGATCGTCGGCCGTGTTGCTGAACATGGGACTTTCGGCATCGAACACCAGGCCGGCCGCCTCG
>DATMEZ010000017.1:0-11195 GCA_035556415.1 Povalibacter sp. | reverse complement strand
CGCACAGCGTCGGCACCACCGAGCGGTCCCAGGCGTCGTCGATGTATTGCGTGAGGGCACGGGGGTCGATGGACGAAGTCATGGGCTTTCCTCCGGCAGTCGGGTCAAGGTTTCCAGCCGAACAATTCCAGGGCATTGCGCGTAGTGACCGCAGCCAGCTCTTCGGACGATTCACCGCGCGCGGCGGCGATCGCTTCGAGTACATGCGGCAGATACATCGGCTCGTTGCGACGGCTCTTCGGTTTGGGTTCCAGGTCGCGCGGCAACAGATAGGGCGCGTCCGTTTCGATCAGCAGGCGATTCGCCGGAATGTGTCGCACGACTTCGCGCAGATGATGGCCGCGCCGCTCATCGCAGATCCAGCCGGTGATGCCGACGTAGAGATCCAGTTCCTGATAGGCGCGCGCTTGGTCGATCCCGGCCGTAAAACAATGCGCCACGCCACCGGCAAGGTGAGGGCGGAACTCGCGCAGGATGGTGAGGAAATCATCGTGGGCGTCGCGCTCGTGCAGAAAGACCGGTTTACCCAGCTTCACCGCCAGCTCCAGCTGGCTCTGGAACGCAGCGCGCTGCGTGGTTCTGGGCGAAAAATCGCGGAAATAGTCCAGGCCGCATTCGCCGACGGCGACGACCTCGGGCTCGGCGGCCAGCTCCGCGAGCTGCAGGCGCTGCTCGGAGCCGAACTCGGCGGCGTGGTGTGGATGAATGCCGGCGGTACATCGAAAACGTTGCGGCTGCTCACGCACCAGCTCAATCGCGGTGCGGGTGCTGTCGATGGAGCTGCCGGTAATGACCATGCGTGTCACGCCGGCATGCACGGCGCGTTCGACTACCGCAGCGCGATCGGCATCGAAGCTGTCATGCGCCAGGTTCAGGCCGATGTCGACGATCTGCGGAGGATTCAAGTCGTTATTCAAGGGATGACCGTTCAAGAGAGGACCTGGAGAACGCTATGATGAGCGATGCGAAGCGGGCGCGGCGGCGTGCTATGGTTTGCGTAGCGTGAAACGGGATTGTAGTCAAAATCGGTGGCGGAGTTGGTTACGGGCGGCGCTCGGCGCGGTGCTGTGCATTCCGGCGCTGTGTGTGCTGGCCGACCCCATCTCGGATCTCGACGATGCCGCAGCTCGCGCCCAGTACGCATTCTATACGGCCGACAGCCGCACCCTGGAAGACGTCCTGGGCCTGATCGAGCGGTTGCAGGTGCCGCCGGCGCTGACGGTCATGAAGGAATACTACGGGGCTTTCGGCAACTGGAAGCTGGCGCAGCTCTATACCGAGGCGGCCGCAGGCAAGCCGGCAACCCGCGCCTCGCTCGAAAAAGCCGCGCAGGATTGTCAACGACATGCGAAAGCAGCCCTCCAGCTCGATCCGCGTTTCGGCGAAGCGTTTGCAATCGACGCGATCTGCTCGGCATTCGTTCCGGGGCTGACGCAGACCAGCTGCGCACGCAGCAAGTCACTGCGCATGGCGCAGGAGATCGAGCCCACGAATCCGAGGATCAAACTGATCGAAGTGATGTGCTTCGAGAAGGACGAAGTCGCTTCGGCAGCATACGCCGAGAAGCTACGCGCGACCGCGAACGCCTTCGAGACCGCACCGCCTTCAAGGCCGGGCAAACCCGACTGGGGACAAGCGGAGGCGCTGCTTTTGCTGGGTCAGAACTACCTGCAGCGCGGTGATCTGGTTGCAGCCCGCGACGCGATCGAGCACGCGCTGGTGATTGCGCCGGATTACCGCCGGGCACAGGAGTTGCTCGAGACCGCGGCCACCCGGCCGCGTTGATGCGATCCGTCCATCGTTTGTCATGAACGCACAGCTGCAACTCTTCGATTCGCATGAAGCCACACCCCGCTGGGACGTGCGGGTGAGTCGTCGCGCACGACGCTTGTCGGTGCGTGTCTATCCGGGTGGGCGTGTCGAAGTCGTCGTACCGCCGGGCGCTTCGGCGGTAACGGTCGAACGCTTCGTCGGCGTCCACCGTCGCTGGATCGATGAGCGTGTGGCGGATCTGTCGTCGTTGCCCGGCGTGGTGACCGAGACGCGACCGGCTACGCTCGAGCTGCCGGCGATCGGGCGCAGTTACCGGGTCGAATATCGCAGCAGCGCCAGCAGCGAGATCCGTATCGCGACGCCCGACGACGGCCGCCTGCTGATTTCAGGCAGGCTCGACAGCGATCAGCGCTTGGCAAAGGCGCTGCGGCGCTGGTTGACGGCGCTGGCCCACACCGAGCTCGGTCGGGAAACCGCACGCATCGCGGCGCATTATGGTTTTGAGTTCAAGCGCGTGCAGATCCGCCGCCAGCGCACCCGCTGGGGCAGTTGCTCGGCCACCGGCACGATCAGCCTGAACGTCTGCGCCCTGTTCCAGGAGCCGGCCGTCATGCGTTACCTGTTGATCCACGAGCTCAGTCACACCCGGCACATGAATCACTCGCGGCGCTTCTGGTCGCTGGTGGAATCGATGGAGCCCGACTATCGCCGCCTGGACCGCGAGCTGCTGCGCGGCTGGCAGCGGGTGCCGGGCTGGATGTTCTAGCGAGACCCCCATATGTCTTCCGACCAACCGAAAACCCCTCCCGACCACCCGCGCGCACCGGTCGATCTGTCCGACGAGCAGGTGCACTGGGACCTGGGCGAGTCGCAGAGCTACGGCCAGTACCTGGGCCTGAGCAGTATTCTCAACGCGCAGCGGCCGATATCGTACGAGCACGACGAAATGCTGTTCATCATCATCCACCAGGCCTCGGAGCTGTGGATGAAGCTGTGTCTGCACGAGCTGACCGCGGCGCTCGACCACATCCGTCGCGACGACCTCGGTCCGTCCTTCAAGATGCTCTCGCGCGTGGCGCGCATCCAGGCGCAGCTCACGCAATCCTGGGACGTGCTGGCCACCATGACGCCGGCAGACTATTCCGCTTTCCGCAATCAGCTGGGCCGTGCCTCCGGATTCCAGTCGTTCCAGTACCGGATGCTGGAGTTCGTGATCGGCAACAAGAACGCCGACATGATCGCGGTCCACAAGCGCGATCCTGAGTCGTACAAGGCGCTGCAGCGCGCGCTGTACAGCCCGAGCATCTACGACGAGTCGCTGCGCCTGTTGAGTCGTCGTGGCTTCGAGATTCCCGAAAGCTACCTGGATCGCGACTGGTCCCAGCCTTATCAGGCGAACAAGCAGGTCGCGGCCGCGTGGCTGGCGGTGTATCACAGCATCGACGATCACTGGGATCTGTACGAGCTGGCCGAGAAGCTGGTGGATCTGGACATGAAGTTTCAGCTATGGCGCTTCAGTCACATGAAGACGGTGGAGCGCATCATCGGCTACAAGCGCGGCACCGGCGGCACCGGCGGCGTGTCGTATCTCGCAAAGGCGCTGGAGCTGCGTTTCTTCCCGGAACTGTGGTCGATCAGGACGGCAATGTGAGAGAGCAGGGCAGTGCAGCGCGAGTTTGAGTTTGCTGCCGCCCGCCTCACTGCTTGATGCGGTCTCGCGCGGCCGTCCAGCCAGCCGCGTTCCTTGCCGGCAGGCGCTTCCACAGCCGCCAGCCCAACAGCACCGCCACGATCGTCAGATAGATCAGCGGCTCGCGCACGTCGGCTTTCACCTGCCAGTAATAGTGCCAGACGCCGAGCGGCACGATCAGGTAGACCAGCCGATGCAGGGATTTCCAGCGTTTGCCGAGGCGGCGCATCATGCCGTTGGTGGAAGTGACGGCCAGTGGGATCAGCATCAGCAGCGCCGCGAAGCCGATGGTGATGAAAGGGCGCTTGCCGATGTCGACCAGGATGCCGGGCCAGTACAGGCCCTGGTCCAGCAGCAGCCAGGTCAGGAAGTGCAGCAGCACGTAGAAGAAGCCGAACAGCCCCAGCATGCGCCGCAGCTGTATCAGCCAGGGTGCATTGAACCAATCGCGCAGCGGTGTCATTGCCAGCGTGATCACCAGCAAGCGCAGGCCCCACTGACCGAAGGTGTCCTGCACCGCTTCGACCGGGTTGGCGCCGAGGCTGGTGCCGCCGATCCCGAAGGCGCGCACCGCCACCCAGATGAATGGCAGCAGGCACAGCAGGAACAGCGGCGGTTTGAGGTAGCGACGGACGACGATAGTGGAAGGCATCGGCGCGAACTAGAAGTTCTTCCTGAGGTCCATGCCGCGGTACAGATCGGCGACTTCCTTCGCGTAGCCGTTGAACATCTGCGTGGGCACGCGAGAGTTGAACAGCCCGGCGCCGATGTGGCGCTCGCGCGCCTGGCTCCAGCGCGGATGATCCACTTGCGGGTTTACGTTCGCGTAGAAGCCGTATTCGTGGGACGCGGCGATGTTCCATGAGGTCGGCGGCTCGCGCTCGGTAAAGCGGATCTCGACGATGGACTTGATGCCTTTGAAGCCGTACTTCCACGGCGTCACCAGCCGCAGCGGCGCACCGTTCTGGTTCGGCAGCGTCTTGCCGTACAGGCCCACCGCCAGCAAGGACAGCGGATGCATGGCCTCGTCCATGCGCAGGCCCTCCACGTAAGGCCACTCCAGCACCGGATAACGCTGCCCGGGCATTTCCGCGGGGCGCATCACGGTCTTGAATGCAACGTACTTTGCCTTCGAAGTCGGCTTGCAGCGCTTCACGACCTCGGCCAACGGCACGCCCACCCACGGAATCACCATCGACCAGGCCTCGACACAGCGCAGGCGGTACACGCGCTCTTCGAGCGCATGTGGCTTGAGGATGTCCTCGAGCGCGAACTTCCCTTTGACCTCGGCTTCGCCGCTGATCGTGACGGTCCAGGGCTCGGGCTTGAACCGGCCTGAATTCGCCACCGGATCGCCCTTGCCGGTGCCGAATTCGTAAAAGTTGTTGTAGGTGGTGACGTCTTCGTAGCTGTTCGGTGTCTCGGTGGTGCTGAAGCGCTGGTTGCGCTTGAAGCTGAGGTCCGTCACTTTCGCCTGCGATGCGGTCGGCCATGCGGCCGCTCCCAACCCGGTAGCGCCGGCAGCCAGCGCGGCCTGCAGCAGCAGGCGACGATTCAGGTAGACGCCTTCGGGAGTGATTTCCGAGGGTTGCACATGGGCACAGTCGCCGGGTCGTTTGCGTCGGATCAGCATCACGTAATTCCTCACCCTCATCAGACCGGGTTGCCGGACAAATTATCACGCCCGGGGCCCGCGGCCACACACCGGATCGCCACATTGGGCCACCAGGCGCCACGGTCCGCCCGAATTGCTGCAGCAGCCCGCCCGCTTGCGCGGTGACGCTGTGCGCACTGATACCAACAGGGGAGACCGCATCGTGGCGATCAAGTTCGGGGAAGGTGTGTCCACCGGCGCCAAGGCGCTCGTGATCGGCATCATCGTATTGGGACTGCTGATTCCGCTGGCTCTGCTCAGGGGCCTTGTCAGCGAAAGATCGACGCTGCGCGAGCAGGCCTATGCCAAGGTGGCGGAAGGTTGGGGTGGAGAGCTGGTGACCGGCGGCCCGCTGCTGGTGGTGCCACTGGAGCGGACGATCGTCGATGCGGACAAAACCCGCATTGAGCGCGGTGAGCTGTATCTTCTGCCGGCGCGGCTCGATGTCACGGTGCAGCTCGATCTCGAGCCGCAGCCGCGCTACGTCGGCATTTATGCCGTTCCGGTCTATCTCTCGCGGGTGCATCTGGCCGGACAGTTCGATTTCGCCGCGCTGACGCCGCTGCTGAACCGACCCGGCGTGACCTATCGATGGGAGCAAAGCCGCTTGCGACTGCCGCTGTCGCAGGTGCGAAGCCTGCGTGAAGTGCAGCGAGCGAGGTTTGCGGGCAGCGACATCGAGCTCGGTCCGGCAGGTCTCGGGCTTTATCGCGGTGTCGAAGCCGAGATCAATCCGGAGGTGTTCAGTCAGGGCAGGCCAGTGGACTTCGCGTTCGACACGGTGCTGGCTGGCAGCCGCGCTTTCTCGATCCTGCCGGTCGGCAGCACCACGACGGTCAAGGTGCAGTCGGGCTGGCCGCATCCGTCATTCCAGGGCGCGTTCCTGCCGGTCTCGCGCGAAATTTCAGACAGTGGCTTCGAGGCCCGCTGGCAGGTGCTGGAGCTCAACCGCTCGTATCGTCAGGCGTGGATGGATGGTGAGGTGAACGAGCAAACCCTGCTGGAATCTGCATTCGGCGTTGGGTTGTATCAGACTGTGGACGCGTACCAACGCGGTGAGCGCGCCATCAAGTACGCACTGCTGTTCATAGCGCTGACATTCCTGACTTTCTTCGCCTGGGAGCAGGTGAGCCGGCTACGTATCCATCCGTTGCAGTATCTGCTGGTGGGCCTGGCACTGAGCGTGTTCTATCTCTTGCTCATCGCGTTGTCCGAGCACTTGCCCTTTGCACTGGCTTACGTCGTTGCGGCAACGGCCCTGGTGCTCCTGATCGGTACTTACATTGCCGGCGCTTTGCGCAGTCGCGCCCGTGGCCTGGTTGCCGGTGCAGCGATGACAGTCGTTTACGGATTGCTCTATGTGCTGGTGCTGTCGGAGGACTACGCGCTGCTGCTGGGCGCCATCATTCTCTTCCTGGCACTGGCGGCGGTGATGCTGGTGACGCGCAAGATCGATTGGTATCGACCGAGGGAAACGGAAGACTGATGTCCTGTTGCGAGCGCAGGCGGCAATCCACGTCGGATCTGCGCCTGCGCGATGGCGCAATTACTTCGGAAGACCGTCCTGATGCTGCGGCAGCGAATCGGTGATCTCGAACCAGTTCGCCTTCGAGCCGACGTAGATGTGGCATTGCGGACGCACGCCCGGATCGGTGTCGAAGGAACCGGCGGGCACGATCATGATGCCGCGCTCGGGCGAGCGATGCGGCAGGGAGCCGCCGCAGCGCCGGCAGAAGGCAACGGCGAAGTATTTGGCTGACGGCAGCTTGTAGACCTCGATGTTGGCCTCACCGCGGGTGAAGCGAACGTCGTCGATTCTGTAGACCGCGTTGGTGGCATGTGCGGCACTGCGGCCGAGCCGGCAGCGCGAGCAGTGACAATGCACCATGCGCAACGCCGGCCCGGTGATCTCGTAAGCCACGTCGCCGCACAGGCAGCTGCCCTCGACGATGCCCTCGCGCGGTTCGATCTGCGGCCGTGTCACGCCGGTGGTGCCGAATTCTTCCGGGTATTCCTCGTGCTGCGGCAGATCGTCGGTGATCGAGTGCCAGGGTGCCTTGGAGCCGGCGAAGTAGTGAGCGCTCGGACGGATATCCAGGTCGCCCAGCAGATTGCCGGCTGGGCAAACGGCCAGGTCCAGGTCCTCGAGCAGCAACGGCGTCACCGAACCGCAGACGCGGCAGGACGAGCGCTGACCCTTTTGCGAGGACGTGTAGGTGATCACGTGATCGGCGCCGGCAAGCCAGCGAAAGCCCATCAACGGCGCGCCGGCGAAGGTTCCGAACGAACCGCCGTGATGCTTGCGGCACATCGAGCAATGGCAGTGGACCAGCAGGCTCAAGGGCCCGTCGACTTCGTAGCGGACTGCTGCGCACAGGCAGGTTCCCTGTGTGGCCGCGTATTTTGGCGTCATCTGGGCGCTCACTTCAGCTGTCATTCGGAACTCGACGACCAGTCAAGATAGCAATATGTGACGTGCTCCTCCAGAAGCGCAACGGGGACTCGATCGGGTGAATGTCTGCTGTTCAATCGGTCACGCGGTCCGTGGTAAAAGGGCGTCCGACATGACCGGCTTCGCTGAAACTTCGCAACGCAAAAGCCTGCGCGAGCAGGTCGAGAGTCTGTTGCCGGCGTGGCAGAGCTGGTATCCGAGCCTGTTCCATGCTGCCGAGGACCTGGGCCTGATCCGGGCGCGGGTGTGCTCGCCGTCGTCCCTGATGCTCTCGAACCGGCACGCCGCGGTGCAATCCGAAGCCCTGCAGGCTTTCAAGGCGCAGTGGAGCGTCGAGGATGAGCCGGAAGTGCCCGAACAGGAACACTCGCTGCTGCTCAGGCGCATCCAGAACGAAGCGCGGCATCGCAAGGATCGCTTGCAGCCGCAGTTCAAGCGCCGTCAGAAATAGCCTGCCGGCGTTCTTCACGGGTTCTGCGCCGGGATTGAAGCCTCAGCCTGAAATCTTGGAGAAATCCGGCGCTCGACGTTCGGCGAAAGCCTGAAAGGCTTCGGCGGCTTCCGGGGTTTGCAGGCGCGCACCGAAAATCTCGCTTTCCCGAGTCATCAAAGCGGCAATCGCCGCAGCATCGCGCATCAGCTTCTTGGTCTCCCGCAGTGCGCCGGCAGGTTTCGCTGCAAGCGTCTTCGCGGCAGCCAGCGCTTTTGCATGGACTTCCGTGGCCGGCACGGCGGCGTTGGCCAGTCCGAGGGCGGCGGCCGTGCGGCCGTCGATGGATTCGCCCAGCGCAAACATCGCAAACGCCCGTGCATGGCCGATACGCGCAGGAATCAGCCAACTCGATGCCGCCTCCGGCACCACGGCCAGATTGACGAAGGGCGCCGAGAGCTTGGCGTCTTCGGCAACGAAGACCAGGTCGAAGTGCATCAGCATGGTCACACCGATGCCGACCGCCAGGCCATGCACTGCAGCCACGTAGGGTTTCTGACCGCGCGCCAGCGCCTGCAGGAACGTGAACGCCTTCATGTCGTCGCGCGAGGCTTTGCCGGCCGCAACCGCCGCGAAATCGGCCAGGTCGTTGCCGGCGGTGAACATGTCGCCGCTGCCTTCGAGCACCACCACCCGGACTTCCGGATCGCTCTCGGCGCGCTCCAGCGCTGCCGCGAGGGCTTCGTACATGGGATTGGTCAGGGCGTTCTTCTTTTCAGGACGCGCCAGGGTAATGCGCATGATGCGATCGGCAACGTTCACCTGGACGTGTTGCGACACGGTCGACTCCACCATTGGGAAAATGAGCGTGGATTATCGGCCGGCGTCTCCAGAAGGACAACGCGTGTTGGTCTGCACTTGACGCCGCGCGTGGGCCGCCGTTGATTCAGCCTGGTACCGGGATCAGTTGTCGCAGGTCCCTGGATGAGGATCCGTTACACTGCACCGATGCTCCAGACAGAATTCTGGCAAAACCTCACCACCCACGATTTCGCAGGGCTCGATGCCGAGCGGGTCGTGGCGCTCCTGCCGGTGGGGGCGATCGAGCAGCACGGACCCCATTTGCCGCTGGGAACGGACGCGCTCATCGCCGAGGCGTTGTCGCGCGCGGTCATGGAACGCGTGCCGAACGACCTGCTGGTGATGCCGACGCTGTCGATCGGCCACAGTCTGGAGCATCTGGACTATGCCGGCACCCTCAGCATTGCCGCCGAGCCGTTGCTGGCCTGCTGGCTCGAAGCGGGCCGAGGCGTAGCCCGGGCCGGTATTCGCAAACTCCTGATACTCAATGCTCATGGCGGCAACACACCGCTGGTGCAGCTGGCTGCATTGCGGCTGCGGCAGGAACTGGGGCTGTTGGTGGCGAGGGGCAATTACTTTGCTTTCGGCCACCCGCCAGGCTTGTTCGAGCAGGACGAACTGCGTCATGGCTTCCACGGCGGCGAGGTCGAAACCTCGCTCATGCTGCATTTGCATCCGGACCTGGTACGGCGCGAGCTGGCGCCAACGGTGGAGTCGCTTGCCCATCGCCTGGGGCGGGACCATCGTCAATTGGGTGTGGAAAAGCCGATGGGTTTCGGCTGGATGAGCCAGGATCTCGATGCGTCGGGCGTATCCGGCGACGCTGCAAGCGCGGATGCCGAACGTGGCGCCACGCTGTTCACGCATTTGACCACGTGCTTGACGGAATTGATCGGCGAGCTGCAGGCCATGCCCTGGCCGCTGTCCGGTCAGTCAGTCACGCAACGCTGAGCGCAGCTCATTTCACTGCGTTTTCCAGATCGACTTCAGGTATCAGATGGCCGGCGTGTTCACGCTTGGCGTGGATGTAGCGGATGTTGTGGCGGTTGATGCCTCCCAACAGCCGCTGATCGGAAACCACTTCGATACCGGCGCCGCGCAAGGCGGCGATTTTCTGCGGGCTGTTGGTGAACAAGGCAATCCGGGTCAGGCCGAGTTGGCGCAGCATGTCGGCGGCGCACTGGTATTGCCGCTCGTCGGCATTGAACCCCAGCGATCGATCCGCTTGCAGCGTATCCAGGCCGGTATCCTGCAGCGCGTAGGCCCGCAGCTTGTTCGCAAGCCCGATGCCGCGGCCTTCCTGTGCCAGATACAGCAGAACCCCACCGCCCGCCGCCGCCAGCTGGCGAACTGCGGTACGCAGTTGATCGCCGCAGTCGCAACGAAGGCTGCCGAGGAGGTCGCCGGTGAGACAGGCCGAGTGCAGGCGCACGGGCGTGGGAGCGTTCGGATCGGATGTTCCAATGAGGATGGCGACGTGTTCGGCCGCAGTGCTGACGTCCCGGAACAGCACCAGCCTGCAGTCTTCACTACCCGCCAGGGGCACGCGCGCTTCGCTGATGCGTTCCAGCTTCGAGGTTGGCGATGAAGCGAGCTGGTCCAGCTGTTCGGCCGATACTTCGAGCAATGCCTCGGCGGTCGATTCGGCTGCGGTAACGGCCAGCAGCGCAGGCAGCAGCCGGGCCCGCTTGGCGAGCGCGATGACGCCGTCGAAGGATGCATCGGGTAGTGCCGACTGCACGGCATCCAGCGCAGTTTGCCCGGTGGCCAATGGCTCCAGGCCGGCCAGGGCGCGCATTGCCGCCGTATCCATCGGCTGCCGCAGCTGCAGGACGACTGCATCGGAATCGGAGGTGGCGCTAGGGGTGGCAGGCAGGTCGATGCCCAGCGTGGCCACCCGCTGCCGGCTCAGGACCAGCGCCAGGTTGGAAGTCCCGTGCCGCTGCATCTGGGTCGTCAGGGAAGCCGAAGCGGTTTCGGCACCGGCCAGCAGCCAGCCGGCTGAGCGGTCTGCGGATGCAAGCGGGTGTCGGTAGTAGATGGCGCGACCGCAACGCAGCTCGTGAAGTGCTCGCTCCAGGGCGATGAGCGTCGGGTCTCCGTTGATGGCTTGGTTCACGATGAGTCGGGTTCTGGAGATTTCCTTGGAAACAAGCAGACTAGCACACACGGCGGCCGGTCTTGGTGGACGCCAGGGTATCCCGCAAGGCATGAGCATTCTGGAAGATTCTGCATGGCGATTGATCCGCGCGGCCGCGGCCAGAGCGCGCAGCTCTACGCCGCAGACAGGCGAGCGCTTTGTCTTCGACGGCGTTGCTCTGCGCTCGACACCGGT
>DATMEZ010000016.1:0-5984 GCA_035556415.1 Povalibacter sp. | reverse complement strand
AAATCGTAGAACGCGGTCGGGTAGCCGCTGCGCCATTCGACCTCCAGGACATAGGCATCGGACGGATCGGCGATCCGCACCGGGAAATCCTCGGTCGCATGTTCCTCGAACCACTCCCCGCCTCGCGCACGTACCCAGATTCGCGCGTAAACCAGGCGGCTGCCCATATCGGTATCGGGATCGAACGTGATCCGGAAGCGCGAGTAATGGCCGTCGCCATCGGCGTCGCCGATGAGCTGCGTGCTCACCTTGCCGATGCCGAAACCGGCAATGCCGAAGGGCACGTCCAGTCCCGCTTCTTCCAGCGGCAGATCGCTCAAGGCACCGCTGTTCAGCGGACCGAGTGTCGCAACGATGCCGCTGACGCCTGACTCGTACAGATCGATCAGCACGTCGTACCAGTCGGCCGGATAGCCATCGTCCAGCGTCGTGATGACATAGTACGCATCATCGGGCGTCTGGCCGTCGACGTAGAAATCTTCGGTTTCGTGATAGAGAAACCAGGCGCTCTCGCCGGCACGGCGCAAGTAGAGCTTTGCGTATACGTAGGCGCCGCCATTCAGCGCATCGGCATCGAAACGAATCTCGAATTCGCGGTGATGACCGTCGCCGTCGCGGTCCGAGCGCAGCGTACTGACGGCATCGTAGATGTAGAAATCGGACAGACCGGTCGACTGCGCAATGACCGCACCGCGCGCGACCTTGCGAGCCACCACGCTCTTGCCCGAACGCACATGCTGTGTAACAGCCTGCTTGGCGCCTGCCTGCAACGGTGCGGCCGCCGATGTCGGCGCACCGGCGTAGCTCGCCGCCCTATTCGAGTCGATCACCACCCGCGACTGCGCCACCTTGCCCTCGGCGGCGTTCGCGGGCGACTGTCCGAGCATCAGCGACGATGCGAAAACTGCCAGCGCGACGATACGGATCATGAGGGTCACGGCTCCTTGAGGCTGTGACCATCTCAGCGTGCGGCGACTTAATCGGTCATGAACGATCTGGTTCAGCGCTGGGTCAGATTCGCACCGTGCATCGACGGGCCGGAATTCCGCGGCGGCCCGTTGCCATCAGGACCTCAGCACGATCGTTCGGTTGCCCGTGATGACCACGCGGTGCTCGGCGTGCCAGCGCACGGCGTTGTTGAGCACGATCGCTTCCAGGTCATGGCCGATCTCCACCAGGGAATCCGGCGTCATGGTGTGGTCCACGCGATGCACGCCCTGCTCTATGATCGGTCCCTCGTCCAGGTTGGCGGTGGCGTAATGGGCGGTGGCGCCGATGATCTTCACGCCGCGCGCATAGGCCTGGTGATAGGGCTTCGCGCCTTTGAATCCGGGCAGGAAAGAATGATGGATGTTGATGCAGCGGCCAGCCAGGTGCTCGCAGGCCCGATTCGACAGGATCTGCATGTAACGCGCCAGCACCAGCAGCTCGGCGCCGGTGGCATCGAACAGATCGAGAATGCGCGACTCCTGAGCTTCCTTGGCGCCCGGCTCGATCGGGTAATGATGGAACGGCACCTCGTACCACGCAGCCAACCGTGCATGGGTGTCGTGATTGGAGACGATGCCGACGATGTCGATCGGCAGCGTGCCGATGCTCCAGCGATGCAGCAGGCTGTTCAGACAGTGCCCCTGCTTCGACACCGCCACCAGCACCTTGCAGCGGCGCTGCGCTGGATACAGGTTCCACTCCATCGCGAAACGCTCGGCCACCTGCGAGAACCTGCGACGCAGCTCATCGGCATCAGGCAGCGTCTCGCCGCTGAAGGTGGTGCGCATGAACGAGCGGTTGGAATAGGCGTCGACGAAGTGCGCGACCTCCATGATCAGCCCGTCATGCTCGGCAATGAAATGGGTGATGGCAGCGACGATCCCGGTGCGATCCGGGCAGGACATGGTCAAAGTGTAGTGCGGCATGGGTTTTGGGCGATCGGCGGACTGCTGGTCGCCTGGGCAAACCAGCACTGCGGAATGGCGATGACTCGTTGGTAACAAAGCAGGAACACGGCAGCGATCGTATGGTACGACAAGCCGCCGAGCGCACCGGCGTATTTTCTTCCCGGATCGGTGGCGGCACGCGAACTCTGCGTCGCCAGTGCGGACCGGACAGGAGCAGCCGTATCGCTGCTGACCGGTATTTCCAGCGCAAGGGGTAAACCCTCAGGCGCAATCCGCATCGAGCACTATCGAGAACGTGCAGGCCGCTTCGTACTGCGAACCGCCGGAACGTGCGACCTAAGGCAAGCCAGCGGCGTTCTCGATCTTCACCACCGGCAGCTCGTCCGCCGGCTTGAACCCCAGCACCTGCCCGTAGAAATACAGCTCGGCCTCGGTGGCGCGAATGATGCTCTCCGCCTTGCGGAAGCCGTGGCTCTCGCCTTCGAACTCGACGTACGCCACCGGTGCGCCGCGCTGCTTGAGCGCATCCACGATCATGTGCGCCTGGTTGGGCGGCACGATGGGGTCGTCGGCGCCTTGCAGCACCAGCAGCGGCGCCTTGAAGCCGGACAGGTGAGTCAACGGCGAGCGCGCGTCGTAGATCGCTTTGCCCGCAGGGTAAGGCGCGACCAGGCCGTCGAGGTATCGGCTCTCGAACTTGTGCGTATCGCGCGCCAGCGCGGAGAGATCGGACACGCCGAAGTAGTCGGCGCCAGTCCTGAAGACGTCGGTCTGCGACAAGGCCGCCAGCACGGTGTAACCACCGGCACTGCCGCCGCGAATGATCAGGCGCTTGGGGTCGGCCTTGCGCTGCTCGCCGAGGAATTTCGCCGCCGCCACCACATCCTGCACGTCCACGACACCCCACTGTCCTTTGAGGCGCTCTCGATAGGCACGTCCGTAGCCGGTGCTGCCGCCGTAATTCACGTCGACGATGGCAAAACCCCGGCTGGTCCAGTACTGGACCTTGGAGCTGAACTCCGAGGTGGACGCGCCCGTGGGCCCGCCGTGCACCTGCACGATCAAGGGCGGAAGCTCGCCTTCGGGCGCGCTGAAGCCATCGTTACGGGGTGGATAGTAGAACGCGTGAGCAGTGCGTCCGCCGGCGGTCGGAAACTCGATTGCCTCAGCGCGAGAGAGGAGCGCGGCATTCAGGTTTGCCGCCGCCGGTCGGCGCACGACTTCGAAGCTGCCCGAGCGAACGTCGACACTGACGATGGCCGGCGACTGATCGGCGGCAGTGGCAATCATCAAGGCCTGATCGCCACGCAACTGTACGGACGAATAGCCAACGAACGGCAAGCGGACCTCGCGCAGGGCACCGTTCTTCAGATCGAGCACCGCCAGGTGATCGGTCATGGCGGTGCCGTAACGAACGACGGCGGTCCCATTCCCCGTCAGGGCATAGTTGCTTTCTCCGAGCGACCACAACGGACCTGCGAACTCCGCCTGCATCGCCAGCACCGGCTCGGCGCGGGCGCCGCGCCAGACGAACAGATTCCAGAAATCGTTGCGATCGCTCATGAAATAGAGCGCGCCATCACGGTCCCACTGCGGCTCCAGCACCGACTCGTTGCTGCCACCGGCGACGACCTGGATGTTTGCCAGGCTGCCCGATGCGAGATCCGCCACGTACAGCGTGGTGGTGTCCCAGGGCATGTTGGGATGATCCCAGGCGATCCAGGCGAGTTTCCTGCCATCCGCACTCAGACGCGGATAGGCGACGAAATCACTCTTGCCGAACAACACCTTGCCGGCGTCGCCACCGCTGCGCTTCACGGCAACGATGGTGTTCTTCACTTCACCCGCAGTGTGGTCCTCGCGCACGCAGATCAGAACGTCGCCGGCAGGATGAGCGACGCAATCCGCATAGCGATAACCGGCCGGAGTCAGGGCGCGCGGCGCGTTCTGCCCTCTTTGCTCGTAGAGGCGCTGGTCGGCGAAGTTGCTGAAGTAGACAACATCCGCCGTCGCCAGGTACGACGCGCCGCCGTACTCGTGCACTCTCGTTCGTACGTCGAAGCCCGTCGGCGTGAATACGCTGGCCTTGCCGCCGGCATCGTTCATGATGACCGTGCGGCCTTTCTCCGTCGGCCGGCTTTCGTTCCAGTACAACGTGTCGCCGACGACCCGCAGGTCCCGTAGGTGGATCGAGCTTTGCGCCAGGCTTTCGGCGCTGATCGGCGAGCGCCAGGTTCCATACGGGCTCACGAGCGGAGCTGCAGCCGCGACGGCCACCGATCCGGACGCCGCGATAGCGGCGGCGGTGCTGCGAACGAGTCGTTCGATCATGGAAGTCCTCGGGTGCGACAGCAGACCCGGTCGCCGGTGATGTTCCGGCTACCGAGCACAGGGGATGGCAGATGTCGCTACAAGCACTGCCGGCGCTCAGGCGGCCTGCTGCAAGCGATTGAGCATCAGTCGGTTGAGCGAGCGCCAGTTGTCGAGCGACTGCAACTGGAAATGCAGCAGCGCCAGCCAGCCACGCTTGTGCAGTTCCAGCACCTGCGCATCGCTGAGCTCGCCCAGCTTCGGCACGTTCAGCAACCGCAGGCCGCTCATGGTGAAGACCTGGCCGCCTTCGAGTTCCGCGCGAGCGACGCGATCTTCCAGCAGGCCGTGTTGATCCAGCCACTGGCCCAGCGCCTGCGTGTCCTGGTTCTGCGCCTGGAAGGCTTCACAGAACTTGAGCACGTCCTGCAAGACCGTCGAGGGCTTGCCATCGACGAACAGCGGCTGCTGCGATTCGGGTTCCAGGCATTCCGCCGCCTCGTCCAGGCACAGCAGGAACTGGGTCGAGTTCGGCACCTCGGAGAAGATGAATGGATAGCGGCGCACGTACGCCGGGATATAGGTGTCTTCGCGCCAGTTGCCGGCGGCATCGACGAACAGATTCTCGCACTCGCGCAAACCGACGACTGCAAATGGCACCGGCTGGGCGCCGCTGGAGAACGCAATCGGATAGGTGCGCGCCGCAACGGAGAATTCCTGCCCGGTGAGCAGGATCGCGTTCGTGTCGCGTGCGAAGCCGAAATTGATCTTGTTGCTGACACCCATGCGCGCATGCTGCACAGCGTCCACGGGCATGGGCTTGCGATAGAACGGCGGCAGCGCCGCGGCCGCAGGTTGGTTGCTGGTCTCGGACACGATCGGATCTCCGGATCTCGAAGCTGGTTTCGGTACGACTTAAGGGATTCCCCTGCCTGCAGTCCCTGTAATTTGCCGGCGCCCTGCAGTAGCCGGGCCGGCTGATCCCAATGACTCGGGGCCGCCTGGATGGGCTCATTCTCCTGAACTTCCGGCACCGCGTCCACCCAAGGAACCCCGCGACAACACCAAACACCGGCTCATCGACAGGCCTCGACACCATTGCGGCCCGCGCCGATCCGCAGTCCCGTTGGGTCGCGGCGAGCCATCGACGAATCCGATCTGGATGGCCAATATTCTTCGCTTGTGCCGCTGTCTGGCGGCACCTACTTTGACATTGCAGTTGCGTCGCTTTTCGTTCGCGGGTGCCAACGAATTTTTCAGGATCGACGACTGCTTTGGAGGTAGGCATGAACGTTCACATGAAAGCTCGGCAGCCGGAACCGCCTTCCGCGCCTGTTCCGAGCAAAGCCGTCTCTGCACCACTGAACTTGGACACGAGCGCGACTGCGGCTGCGAACAACGACGCCGCGGATGACGCCGCCAAGCAGACCAATCCGCTGTGGATGATTTCGGTGGCGCTCGCGGCGCTCTTCATTTTCCTGACGATGCTGGCCGGCGACTGATTCGACCTGCGCCACGACCGGCACGCCGCCCTCTGCCGACCGAGCGTCCTTATCTGACCGAGGCGCCAGCTCGGACCAGCGCTGCTTCAGCCGGTCGTGGCGGTTTCCGGCGTCGATTGCTCCGCGCGAGGCGGTCCCATCGCCTCGATGGCAAGAGCGGAGTGCGCGAACGCAGCGCCGGCGCGCATCTCTGCGGCAACCCAGATCGCTTCCATGATCTCCTTTTCCGTGGCGCCACGGCGCTGCGCTCGACGCGTGTGACCGCGAATACAGT
>DATMEZ010000015.1:0-2822 GCA_035556415.1 Povalibacter sp. | reverse complement strand
CCGGCGGCGGCCTGTTCGAGACCGGCGCCGGCGGTTCGGCGCCCAAGCACGTGCAGCAGTTCCTGGAAGAAGGCTTCCTGCGCTGGGATTCGCTGGGTGAGTTCCTCGCACTGGCCGCCTCGCTGGAACACCTCGCCCAGCGCTACGACAACAAGGCCGCCGCCGTGTTGGCCAAGGCACTGGACGAAGCCAACGGCAAGTTCCTCGACAACGACCGCTCGCCGGGCCGCAAGCTCGGCACCATCGACAACCGTGGCAGCCACTTCTACATCGCCCTGTACTGGGCACAGGCGCTGGCCGCGCAGGACGAGGACGCCGCGCTGAAGGCGAAGTTCGCGCCGCTGGCCAAGGCACTGGCCGACAACGAGCAGAAGATCGTCGCCGAACTGGTCGCGGTGCAGGGCAAGGCCGTGGACATCGGCGGCTACTATCGCCCGGATCTCGGCAAGACCGGCAAGGCGATGCGCCCGAGCGCCACGCTCAATGCTGCGCTGGCCGCGCTCTGATCGCAGCCTGCAAGGTGGTTTGGCCGAAACCCGCATTTGATTAGCGCGAGGTTTCAGTTTTAAAGCCCCTCTCCCTACGGGAGAGGGGTTGGGGTGAGGGGCAATGGAGTCCCGATGGTTCAAGCATCATGGACTCCGCTCGCCCCTCATCCGCCCTTCGGGCACCTTCTCCCGAGGGGAGAAGGGAAAAGCTGCGAGTCAGTTTCGATTAGGAACCCGCATTGCCCCCGCGATGCGGGTTTTCATTTGAGGCATGAGTTGGCCCCGGTGCGGTAGGGTGAAACCCGGCCCGACTCCCCGCATTGCCGATGCCCACCGACCTCGCCCACGCCATCGCCACCTGCATCCGCGACGGTTTCCTGGACTACCACGCCCGCTTCGCCGCGATCACCCGCCACGCGCGGCAACGCTTCGAACAACGCGACTGGACGGCGGCGCGCGACGATGCGGTCGAGCGCATCGAACTCTATGACCTGTGCATCGGCGAGTGCATGGCCCGCTTGCAGGCCATTGCGAGCAGTGCACCCAGCCGCGCGTTGTGGGTGCAGGTGCGGGCCACCTTCGCCATGCTGGTCGAAGGGCTGATCGACGGCGAACTGCACAAGACCTTCTACAACACCCTGACCCGGCGCCTGTTCGCTACCCGTGGCGTCGATGACGCCATCGAGTTCATGGCGATCGAGATCGAGCCGTCCGACGCCATCACCCACCCGGTCGCGCGCCACGTCTATACCGTGTCCGAGGCGCGCCCGGCCGATGCCTTCGAGCGCATGCTGACCGACTACCGCTTCGACGTGCCATATCGGCACCGCCTGCGCTGCGCCGCCGCCATCGCGGTACGCCTGCAGGACGACCTCGCGCACTGGGGACCGCATCCGGTACGCGCGATCGAGTTGCTGGAAACCGTGTTCTACCGCGAGCGCCGAGCTTATCTGGTCGGCCGCGTGTTCGGCGAGCACCGCTTCTCGCCGTGCGTGATTGCGCTGGTCAACGATGGCGATGGTTTGCGAGCCGAAGCAGTGCTGAGCCGCCGCCGCGATGTGGCGCATCTGTTCGGCGTTTCGCGCAGCTATTTCCAGGCCGATCTGCCCACCGTGGCCGACGCGGTGGTATTCCTGCGCAGCCTGCTGCCGGGCAAGCCGGTCGATGAAATCTACACCGTGCTCGGTCGTGCCAAGCAGGGCAAGACCGAGCGCTACCGCACCTTTTTCCGCCATTTCCAGCAACAGCCGAACGAGCGGCTGGTGCAGGCCGAGGGCACGCCGGGCATGGTGATGGCGGTGTTCACCCTGCCCAGTTACCCACTGGTGTTCAAGCTGATCCGCGACCGCTTCGCATGGCCCAAGACCATGAGCCGGCAGGACGTGGAGGACCGCTATGCGTTGGTGTTCAACCTCGACCGCATCGGTCGCCTGCTCGACGCGCAACCCTACCGCCACCTGCGTTTTCCGCTGGCGCGCTTCGCCCCTGAGCTGCGCGACGAACTGCTGGGCAACTGCGCGCGCAGCGTGCACGTGGAAGGCGACGATCTGGTGATTTCGCTGTGCTACGTGCAGCGCCGCTTCCGCCCGTTGAACCTTTACTTGCGCGAACAGACTGCCGGGGCCGCGCGTGCGGCGGCGCTGGACTATGCGCAGGCCATTGCCGACATGGCTCGCAACGACATTTTCCCCGGCGACATGCTGCTGAAGAACTTCGGCGTCTCGCGTCATGGCCGTGCCGTGTTCTACGACTACGACGAGCTGTGCCGGGTCGGCGACTGCAACTTCCGCGACTGGCCGCAGCCGCGCGATGCCGAAGAAGCGATGGCCGCAGAACCGTGGTTCCACGTAGCGCCGAACGATGTGTTCCCCGAACGCTTCGGGTGGTTCATGGGCCTGCCGAAACCGCTGCTGGAAGCGGTGCGCGAAACCCACGGCGAACTGTTCGACCCGCACTGGTGGCGCGGCCTGCAGGCTGCCTTCGCGCGTGGCGAGTTTCCCGACAATCCGCCATATCCGCGCGCGCTGCGCCTGGCGTGACGCGGATGACCTCCGTAGGAGCGCACCTTGGTGCGCGATGGGGCCTTCCCAATAAAGCTTCATCGCGCACCAAGGTGCGCTCCTACAGGACGGGAACGAGAAAGCCCGGCATCGCCGGGCTTTCTCGTATCGAATGGCGCAGGAAATCAGCGCTTCATCGAATTGAAGAACTCGTCGTTGGACTTGGTGCTCTTCATCTTGTCCAGCAGGAACTCCATCGCCGCGATCTCGTCCATCGGGTGCAGCAGCTTGCGCAGGATCCAGATCTTCTGCAGCAGCTCCGGCTCGATCAGCA
>DATMEZ010000014.1:0-2771 GCA_035556415.1 Povalibacter sp. | reverse complement strand
CGATGCCATTCAGCCCGGTGCCTACGACAAGTTGCCGTACACCTCGCGCGTGCATGCCGAAAACCTGGTGCGCCGCTGCGATCCGGCTGCGCTGGAGGCTTCGCTGCGTCAACTCATCGAGCGCAAGCGGGATCTGGATTTTCCGTGGTTTCCGGCGCGCGTGGTGTGTCATGACATTCTCGGTCAGACGGCGCTGGTGGACCTGGCGGGTCTGCGCGATGCGATCGCCGACAAGGGCGGCGATCCGTCGCAGATCAACCCAGTCGTGCCGACGCAGCTGATCGTCGATCACTCGCTGGCGGTGGAGTACGGCGGCTATGACAGGGATGCGTTCGCCAAGAACCGCGCCATCGAGGATCGTCGCAACGACGACCGTTTCCATTTCATCGACTGGACCAAGAAGGCGTTCAAGAACGTCGACGTGATCCCGCCGGGCAACGGCATCATGCACCAGATCAACCTGGAGCGGATGTCGCCGGTGATCCACGCGCGCGACGGCGTTGCGTTCCCGGATACGCTGGTCGGTACCGATAGCCACACGCCGCACGTCGATGCGCTCGGTGTGATCGCCATCGGCGTCGGCGGTCTCGAAGCCGAGAGTGTGATGCTGGGCCGTGCTTCGTGGATGCGCCTGCCGGATATCGTCGGCGTGGAGCTCACCGGCAAGCCGGCTCCGGGCATCACGGCGACCGACGTCGTGCTGGCGCTCACCGAATTCCTCCGCAAGGAGAAAGTGGTCGGGGCGTACATCGAGTTCTACGGTGCCGGTGCTGCGGCGCTGACGCTGGGCGATCGCGCGACCATCTCCAACATGACGCCGGAATTCGGCGCCACCGCGGCGTTGTTCTATATCGACCAGCAGACCATCGACTACCTCAAGCTCACCGGCCGCGAGGATGAGCAGGTGAGGCTGGTCGAGATCTACGCGAAGACGGCTGGCCTGTGGGCCGATAGCCTGAAGACCGCTGAGTACGAGCGCGTGCTCAAGTTCGACCTGTCCAGTGTCGTGCGCAACATGGCGGGCCCATCCAATCCGCACAAGCGGCTGCCGACCTCGGATCTCGCCGCGCGTGGCGTTGCGGGCAAGTGGGAAGAAGTCCCCGGCCAGATGCCGGATGGCGCTGTGATCATCGCTGCAATCACGAGCTGCACCAACACCAGCAACCCGCGTAACGTCATCGCCGCCGGACTGCTGGCGCGCAACGCCAATACACGCGGGCTGACCCGCAAGCCCTGGGTGAAGTCGTCGCTGGCGCCTGGCTCCAAGGCGGTGCAGCTGTACCTCGAAGACGCCAAGCTGCTGCCGGAGCTGGAACAGCTCGGCTTCGGCATCGTCGCCTTCGCCTGCACCACCTGCAACGGCATGTCCGGCGCGCTTGCTCCTGCGATCCAGCAGGAAATCATCGACCGCGATCTGTATGCGACGGCGGTGCTGTCGGGCAATCGCAATTTCGACGGCCGCATCCACCCGTACGCCAAGCAGGCGTTCCTGGCTTCGCCGCCGCTGGTGGTGGCGTATGCCATCGCCGGCACGATCCGCTTCGACATCGAGAAAGATGTGCTGGGAACCGACGGCAGCGGCAATCCGGTGCGGCTCAAGGACATCTGGCCCAGCGACGAGGAGATCGACGCCATCGTCGCCAAGAGCGTCAAGCCCGAGCACTTCCGCAAGGTGTACGAGCCGATGTTCAACTTCGGCACGGCCACCGGTCCGAAGATCAGCCCGCTGTACGAGTGGCGGCCGCAGAGCACTTACATCCGTCGTCCGCCTTATTGGGAAGGCGCGCTGGCGGGCGAGCGCACGCTGAAGGGGATGCGTCCTCTGGCGGTGCTGCCGGACAACATCACGACCGATCACCTCTCGCCGTCGAACGCCATCCTGGCGGACAGCGCCGCGGGCGAGTACCTGGCGAAGATGGGCCTGCCGGAAGAGGACTTCAATTCCTACGCTACCCATCGCGGCGATCACCTCACCGCGCAACGTGCAACTTTCGCCAACCCGAAGCTGCTGAACGAGATGGTCCTGGAGGATGGCAAGGTCAAGCAGGGCTCGCTGGCGCGCATCGAGCCGGAAGGCAGGATCACGCGCATGTGGGAAGCGATCGAGACCTACATGGAACGCAAGCAGCCGCTGATCATCATCGCCGGCGCCGACTACGGTCAGGGCTCCTCGCGCGACTGGGCTGCGAAAGGTGTGCGGCTGGCGGGTGTGGAAGCGATTGCCGCCGAGGGCTTCGAGCGCATTCACCGCACCAACCTGATCGGCATGGGCGTGCTGCCGCTGGAGTTCAAGCCCGGCGTGAACCGCAAGACGCTCGGCATCGACGGCACGGAAACCTATGACGTGATCGGCGAGCGCAAGCCGCGCGCCGACCTGACGCTGGTGATCCACCGCAAGAACGGTGTGCGTGTGGACGTGCCGATGACCTGTCGGCTCGATACCGCCGAAGAAGTGTCGATCTACGAAGCCGGCGGCGTGCTGCAGCGCTTCGCGCAGGACTTCCTGGAATCGTCGAAAGTCGCGTAACAAGGTCCATCATGGCCCACGTAGCTCAGATCAAGATTCCCGCCACTTACATGCGTGGCGGCACCAGCAAGGGTGTGTTTTTCCGCCTGCAGGACTTGCCCGCGGCGGCGCAGGTGCCGGGGCCGGCGCGCGACGCGCTGCTGCTGCGGGTGATCGGCAGTCCCGATCCGTATGGCAAGCAGATCGACGGCATGGGCGTGCTGCCGCTGGAGTTCAAGCCCGGCGTGAACCGCAAGACGCTCGG
>DATMEZ010000013.1:0-3028 GCA_035556415.1 Povalibacter sp. | reverse complement strand
GCCGATCGCCATCCTTTCCACCGGGCCGGACCGCACCGAGACCATCGTCATCCGCAATCCGCTGGACTGAGCTTCCAGGTCATGCCCGCGCAGGTGGGCATCCTGAGCTGGAAGCAGTTCCAGCTCAGGGGCTAGCGCGTGTCGGAGAAACCCTGCATCGAACGGGGTCTCGGTTGCGACCGTAATGTGGGGCAGTTACGCTTCCGGCGTGCGACGCCAACTCTTCCAGCGCTGCCTGTTCGTGCTCCTGCTCGTGAGCCGGCTTCTCTTTGGTGAAGCCGCGCACGCAATGCCGCACGAAATTGCCGGGAGCGAAACCGCCACCGCGACTCACGAACAGCCTTGCCCGGAGCACTCGAGCGCCGCCGCGATGCACGCGGCCCACCTGGCTGACGCCGACACTCCGGATCACAAGGATTGTTGCAGCAATGGCGGCTGCGACTGCGCCTGTCTGCATCTCTCCGTCCTCATCACACCGGCATTGACCGTGCACCTGGCGATCATCGACCAGCTGCGCTTGCCGGCATCCGCCGCCGGACCGATCCAGGATCGGGTATCGGCGCTTTTCCGTCCTCCCGCCTGATCCTCATCCCTCGTCTCGCTCGTCGAGCGTCCGTGACGGCAACACAGATTGTCGCCGCCTGGTGCGCTTGAACTGAAGGTTCGTTCGTTTGCGGCGTCGTGCGCATTGCGCCGATCGCAAACAGCGCAGCGTAGATGCAGGAGCCCACGCGGTGCGTCGGAGTCAGCCTCGTTTTTCTCGAGACGCTGATAGCCGACGCACAGCCGAAGCGCCTGTCCTTTCGTCGAGAGATCCTGATGACCCAGTCTGCTTTCTCCAGAACTCGACCGGCCGGTCTGAGCCGCAGAAAATTTCTGTATGGCGCCGGCGCGGGGCTCTTCGTACTCGGTACGTCGCGTGACCTGGCATGGGCACAGGCCGCGCCGCGCCGCGAACTGTCCGGAACCCAGTTCGATCTACAGATCGGTGAGGCGCCGGTGAATTTCACCGGCAAGCGCCGTATCGGCACCGTCGTCAACGGACAGATTCCTGCGCCGCTACTGCGTTGGCGTGAGGGCGACACGGTGACGCTGCGTGTTGCCAATCGGCTCAATGAGCGCAGCTCCATCCACTGGCACGGCATGATCGTGCCGGCCGACATGGACGGCGTGCCTGGCCTGAGCTTCGATGGCATTCCCAGCGGCGGGACGTACGAGTACCGCTTCAAGGTCAATCAGTCCGGCACCTACTGGTATCACTCGCACTCGCGCTTCCAGGAGCAGACCGGGCTGTATGGTCCCATCGTCATTGCACCGCGCGACGGCGAACGGCATCCGACCGAGCGCGATTACGTGGTGCTGCTGTCGGACTGGACCGACATCGATCCCGAGCGCATCTACGCGACGCTCAAGAAGCAGAGCGACTACTACAACTTCGGCAAGCGCACCGCAGGCGACTTTTTCCACGACGTGCGCGAGCAGGGCTGGAAGCGGACCGTCGCCGATCGCTTGATGTGGGGACAGATGCGCATGAATCCCACCGACCTGGTCGATGTCGGCGGCTATGCCTACACCTACCTGATGAACGGCGTCACGCCGAACGGCAACTGGACTGGTCTGTTCAAGCACGGCGAGCGCGTGCGGTTGCGCTTCATCAACGGTTCGTCGATGAGCTTCTTCGATATCCGCATTCCCGGATTGAAGCTCACCGTCGTTGCGGCGGACGGGCAGGACGTCGAGCCGGTCAGCGTCGATGAATTCCGCATCGGCACCGCGGAGACCTACGACATCATCGTGGAGCCCAAGGACGACCGCGCCTACACCATCTTCGCGCAATCGATGGATCGATCCGGCTATGCGTGCGGCACGCTTGCGCCCGCTACAGGGATGCGGGCGGAAATTCCTCCGCTCGATCCGCGTCCGCTGCTGACCATGAGCGACATGGGCATGGCGCATGGTGCGCACGGCGCTGCTGCAATGGACCATGCAGCGATGGGCCACCGAGGAATGGACCGCGCGGCAATGGGGCACACGGCTGCAGGCCCGGCGCCAACGGGGCATGAGGGAATGGATCATTCCGCTATGGGTCACGGCGGCATGGATCACGCTGCGATGGGTCATGAAGGAATGAGTCCCACAGCGCCATCTGCGTCGCTGCATCACGCCGCAGCCGAGCGAGGGCCGCTGGTCGATTCGCAGGTGGAGCAAGCCAGTTCGCAGCTGGACGATCCCGGGGTCGGCCTGCGCAGCAATGGCCGGCGCGTGCTCACATATGCAGACCTGCACACCATCGGCGGGCCGATCGACCGGCGCGAGCCGGCGCGGGAAATCGAGTTGCACCTGACCGGTCACATGGAGCGGTTCGTCTGGTCCTTCAACGGCCAGAAATTCTCCGAGGCGCAGCCGCTGCGTTTCAGCCACGGCGAGCGCCTGCGCATCACGCTGGTCAACGACACCATGATGACGCACCCCATCCATCTGCATGGCATGTGGAGCGAGGTGACCACGCCGCAAGGCCAGTTCCAGGTCCGCAAGCACACTCTCGTGGTCAATCCGGCCCAGCGCCTGAGCTACAGCGTGACCGCCGATGCGCTGGGACACTGGGCCTTTCACTGCCATCTGCTCTATCACATGGAAGCGGGCATGTTCCGCGAAGTGCACGTCGTGCATGGCGATGCTCATGAAGGAGGCCACAAATGAGCCGCTCTATCGTTCTGGCCAGTGCCGTCGCCCTGGGGCTGTCCGCGTTCGCCGCTCACGGCGCCGAAAACCATTCAGCCCATCAGTCCGGTGCCGAGGACCCTGCGGCGCACCAGCAGCCGACGCCGGGAGATCACTCGGGGCACCAGATGCAGGCGCCCGAAGATCACTCGGCGCACCAACAATCGGCACCGGAGGATCACGCTGCGTACCAGCACCACGAGTCGATGCCGATGGAGCTGCCATCGCAGTCGCAGCAGGCCGGTCCGACCCGGAGCGAGCGGCGCCACGTGCCGCCCGATCCACCGCAGCTGCAGATGCACGACAT
>DATMEZ010000012.1:0-22482 GCA_035556415.1 Povalibacter sp. | reverse complement strand
GCGCTACACGGTGTTCCCCTCGACGCATTACGTGACGCCGAAGGAACGGCTGATCCGCGCCGTCGATGAGATCCGCGACGAGCTGCACGGACGGCTGCAACAGCTGAAAGAGGCCGGCAAGCTGGTGGAAGCACAGCGCCTGGAGCAGCGCACGCGCTTCGACCTGGAGATGATTCGCGAAGTTGGCTACTGCAACGGCATCGAGAACTACTCGCGATTCCTCTCGGGCCGCGGCCCCGGCGAGCCGCCGCCGTGCCTGTTCGACTATCTGCCATCGAACGCTCTGCTGGTGGTCGACGAGAGCCATCAGACCGTTCCGCAGCTCGGCGCCATGTATCGCGGCGACCGCTCACGCAAGGAAACGCTGGTCGAGTACGGCTTCCGCCTGCCGTCGGCGCTCGACAACCGGCCGCTGCGTTTCGACGAATGGGAACAGCTGGCGCCGCAAATGATCTTCGTATCCGCGACGCCCGGGCAGTACGAGCTGCAGCGTTCGGGACAGGTGGTGGAACAGCTGGTGCGGCCGACCGGCCTGATCGATCCCGAAGTCGAGATCCGCCCGGTGCGTACTCAGGTGGACGATGCGCTGTCGGAGATCCGGCTGCGCGTGCAGAGCGGCGAGCGTGTGCTGATCACGACGCTGACCAAGCGCATGGCGGAGGATCTGACCGAGTATCTCGACGAGCATGGGGTCAAGGTGCGGTACCTGCACTCGGACATCGATACGGTCGAGCGCATGGAGATCATCCGCGACCTGCGGCTGGGCAAATTCGACGTGCTGGTCGGCATCAACCTGCTGCGCGAGGGCCTGGATATGCCGGAAGTTTCGCTGGTGGCCATCCTGGACGCGGACAAGGAGGGCTTTCTGCGTTCGGAGAACTCGCTGATCCAGACCATCGGCCGCGCGGCGCGGCACCTCAACGGCAAGGCCATTCTCTACGCCGACAAGTTGACCGGCTCGATCCAGCGAGCACTCGATGAGACCAACCGGCGCCGCCAGAAACAGATCGAGTTCAACGAAAAGCACGGCATCACCCCGCGCGGCATCAAGAAGGCGGTGGCCGACATCATGGAAGGCGCCTATTCGGACGGCATGCGCGAGACCACGCTGACCAAGATTTCCGAGGACAGCGCCAGCTACCGTGGACTCACGCCCGAGCAGGCCGTGCGGCGCATCAAGAAGCTGGAGCAGGAGATGCTCAAGCACGCCCGCAACCTGGAATTCGAACAGGCCGCGCGGCTGCGCGATGAGATCCAGAAGCTGCGCAACGTCGAGTTGGGCTTGCCGCAGACGAAGGCAGGATGAATTCTGGCCACGCGAATCGGCTCGCCAAAGCGCACTACGCCTGCCGGTTGACCTGCGTTGCTGGCAGGTGAGGGCGGGGAATCACGGTGTTGCAGCGGGTTTTTCGCCTATTCCGTTGCTTGTCTTGCTTGCGCGCTGCGTCGCCGCTATCCTTGCCCGCCTTTTTCGGGGCGCGTAGCTCAGCGGTAGAGCACTACCTTGACATGGTAGGGGTCACAGGTTCGATCCCTGTCGCGCCCACCAGAATTTCCATCTGGCTGGTCATAACCCAAACGTTCCGCAAGTCCGCGCCAAGCGCCTGCCGCAAATGCCCGTAATCACTCTGCCGGACGGCAGTCAGCGCAACTATTCCGAGCCCGTCACCGTCGAGAAAGTTGCTGCTGACATCGGCGCCGGACTGGCTCGTGCCGCGCTCGCCGGCAAAGTCGACGACCGTCTCGTCGACACTTCCTTCCTGATCGACCATGACGTCCGGCTCGCCATCGTCACGGACAAGGATCCGGACGGCCTCGAAGTCATCCGGCATTCCACCGCGCACCTGCTCGCACAGGCGGTGAAGCAGCTGTTCCCGGACGCCCAGGTCACCATCGGCCCGGTGATCGAGGACGGCTTCTACTACGACTTCTCCTACAAGCGCCCCTTCACGCCGGAGGACCTGGCTGCCATCGAGGCGCGCATGAAGGAGTTGTCCAAAGCCGATCACAAGGTGACCCGCCAGGTCATGTCGCGCGACGACGCGGTCAAGTTCTTCAAGGACCAGGGCGAGCACTACAAGGCCGAGATCATCGCCAGCATTCCGTCCAACGAGCCGATCAGCCTGTACGGCCAGTCCGACTGGGTGGACCTGTGCCGCGGCCCGCACGTGCCCAGCACCGGCAAGCTGCGTGCGTTCAAGCTGATGAAGATCGCCGGCGCCTACTGGCGCGGCGACTCGCGCAACGAAATGCTCCAGCGCATCTACGGCACCGCCTGGACGGACGAGAAAAGCCTCAAGGCCTATCTCACCCGCCTGGAGGAAGCCGAGAAGCGCGATCACCGCAAGGTCGGCCGCGCCCTGGATCTCTTCCACATGCAGGAAGAGGCGCCGGGCATGGTGTTCTGGCACGAGCGCGGCTGGCGGCTCTACCAGACCATCCAGCAGTACATGTCCAACCTGTGGCGCGACAGCGGCTATCGCGAGATCCGCACTCCGCAGCTGGTGGACAGCTCGCTGTGGGAGAAGTCCGGCCACTGGGCCAATTTCAAGGACGACATGTTCGTCACCGAATCGGAGAAGCGGCTGTACGCCGTGAAGCCGATGAACTGCCCATGCCACATCCAGGTGTTCAACCAGGGCGTGAAGAGCTATCGCGACCTGCCGCTGCGGCTGGCCGAGTTCGGCTCCTGCCATCGCAACGAGCCGTCCGGTGCGCTGCACGGACTGATGCGGGTACGCGGTTTCGTGCAGGACGACGCGCACATTTTCTGTCTCGAGGAGCAGATCCAGGACGAGGCGGTCGCCTTCATCGATCTGCTGCACGGGGTGTACGAGGATTTCGGCTTCAAGGACATCAGCTACAAGCTGGCGACCCGGCCGGCCAACCGCATCGGCTCGGACGAGGTCTGGGACAAGGCCGAGCAGGCGCTGGGCCAGGCCATGGACCGCCGCCAGCTGCCCTGGGCCGAAAAGCCGGGCGAGGGCGCGTTCTACGGCCCGAAGATCGAGTTCACGCTCAAGGATTCCATCGGCCGCACCTGGCAGTGCGGCACCCTGCAGGTCGATTTCTCCATGCCGGGCCGCCTCGGCGCCCATTACATCGCCCAGGACGGCTCCAAGCAGGTGCCGGTGATGCTGCACCGGGCGATCTTCGGCTCGCTGGAGCGTTTCATCGGCATTCTGATCGAGGAACACGCCGGCGCCTTCCCGGCCTGGCTGGCGCCGGTGCAGGCCGTGGTCATGAACATCACCGACGGTCAGGCCGAGTACGTGCGCAGCGTCACCGAAATCCTGAAAAATCAGGGGCTTCGGGTCGAGTCGGACTTGCGCAATGAAAAGGTCGGCTTTAAGATCCGCGAGCACACGCTGCAACGCGTGCCGTACCTTCTGGTAGCCGGCGACCGCGAAGCAGGATCTAACTCTCTGGCCGTGCGCACCCGCAGTGGCAAAGATCTCGGCGCAATGTCGGTGGACATTGTCGCCGCGAAACTTGCTGACGAAATCGCGAGCCGCGGCCGGACCAAATTGGAGGTATGACGCATCGCTGCTCCCATTGCCAAGCGCGTAAGGCGCAACGAAGAGATCAACGCGCCCCGGCTGCGCATCATCGACGCCAATGGCCAGCAGGCCGGTGTCATGACCCGAGCCGAAGCGCTGCAGATGGCGCAGGCCGCCGAGCTCGATCTCGTGGAAGTCTCGCCGACCGCCGATCCGCCGGTCTGTCGCATCATGGACTTCGGCAAATTCCTGTTCGAACAGAACAAGAAGGCGCACGCAGCGAAGCGCAAGCAGAAGCAGACTCAGATCAAGGAAGTGAAGTTTCGCCCAGGGACGGAGGAAGGCGACTATCAGGTGAAACTGCGCAACCTGATCCGCTTTCTCCAGGAAGGAGACAAGGCCAAGGTCACGCTGCGGTTCCGCGGTCGTGAAATGGCGCATCAGGAAGTCGGTCGGGAACTTCTGGGTCGGGTGCAGCAAGATCTGGCGGCGCACGCCACGGTCGAGCAGAACCCGATGATGGAAGGCCGGCAGATGGTCATGATGTTCGGGCCCAAGAAGAAGTAGGGCCCGCAAAAAAAGTGAGCAACGGAAAACGCGGCGGTCGCAAGACCGCTGCCCGTTGTCCCGCCCCAAGAGGCGCCGGTCCGCGTAAGCGGGCAGGCGATCTTCAAAGGCTAAACGAAAGAGCTTAAGGAGCTCGATTTACATGCCCAAGTTGAAAACCAACCGGGCGGCGGCGAAGCGTTTTCGTCCGACCGCAAAAGGCTTCAAGCGAGGCCAGTCCCACCGTCGTCACATCCTCACCAGCAAGACCAGCAAGCGCAAGCGTCAGCTGCGCGCGCCGAGCATGGTGGCCAAGCAAGATCTGGTGCGGCTCGATTCACTGCTGCCGCACGCGAAGTGAGGAGTTAAGACATGGCACGCGTCAAGAGAGGCGTCATCGCGGGCGCCCGTCACAAGAAAGTTCTCAAGAAGGCGAAGGGTTACTACAACGCCCGTCGCAAGGTCTATCGCGCAGCGAAGCAGGCGGTCATCAAGGCCGGCCAATACGCATATCGCGACCGCAAGACCAACAAGCGCAACATGCGCTCTCTGTGGATCACGCGCATCAATGCTGAAGCGCGCGTTCACGGCCTGTCCTACAGCAAGCTGATTGCGGGTCTGAATGCCGCCGGCCTGTCGATCGATCGCAAGGTCCTCGCGGACATCGCGATGAACGACGCCGCAGCGTTCGGTGTGATCGCTCAGCGCGCCAAGGACAGCCTGGAGAAGGCGGCGGCCTGAAGGATCGGGCCTGGCGAGGGTCCGTCCGCCGGATGCGGACGGGCCAGCAGGCCTGCGTAGGTCGAGGATTGCGTTGGGCGCTGCATCGTCAGCGCCCAACGTGTCTTGGGGAATCGCAACACCTGTTTGTCGTTCCCGCCCGGGCGGGACTTGAGCGTGCATCACACATGACCGAAGCCGTTCCGGATTTGCACTCACTGGTCGAAGCCGCCCGCGCGGAAGTCTCGCGCACCAACGGCATCGAGGATCTCGAACAGATTCGTGTCCGCCTGCTGGGCAAGAAAGGCGAAATCACCGCGCTGCTGAAGTCACTCGGCGCGATGGATCCGGAAACGCGACGTACCGCCGGCGCCAGCATCAATGAAGCCAAAACAGCGCTGGCTGCCGCGCTCGACGCGCGCCGTGGCGAGTTGGAAGCGGCGAAGCTCGCCGAACAACTCGCGAGCGATACCATCGACGTCACCTTGCCGGGCCGTGGCCAGGCTTCGGGCGGTTTGCACCCGGTGACGCGCGTGCGGCGGCGTCTCGAGCAGATCTTCCGCAATGCCGGCTTCTCGATCGAGGACGGTCCGGAGATCGAGGACGAGTGGCACAACTTCGAAAGCTTGAATATCCCGGCCAATCATCCGGCGCGGGCAATGCACGACACTTTCTATTTCCCTGACAGCCGGCTGCTGCGCACGCATACCTCGCCTGTGCAGGTGCGCGCCATGCAGGGCCGCAAGCCGCCGTTCCGCGTGATTGCGCCCGGCCGCGTCTATCGCTGCGATTCCGACATGACGCACACGCCGATGTTCCACCAGGTCGAAGGACTGGTGGTGGACCAGGGCATCACCTTCGCCAATCTGAAAGCGGCGCTGCACGGCTTCATGCAGGCGCTGTTCGAGAAGGACGTGAAGATGCGTCTGCGTCCTTCGTACTTTCCGTTCACCGAGCCGTCGGCCGAAGTCGATATCTCGTGCGTGGCCTGTGGCGGTTCCGGCTGCCGCGTCTGCAAGAACACCGGCTGGGTGGAAGTGGCTGGCTGCGGCGTGGTGCATCCGAACGTGCTGCGCGCCGTCGGCATCGACCCTGAAGCGTACACCGGCTATGCCTTCGGCATGGGCATCGATCGGTTGACCATGCTGCGTTACAACGTGAACGACATCCGTCTTTATTTCGAGAACGATCTGCGCTTCCTGCGGCAGTTCGCGTGAGTCGGCCCACATGAAAGTCAGTCTGCAATGGTTGCGCGAGTGGGTGGATATCGGCGAGGACGTCGCCGCGCTTGCTCATTCCCTGACGATGGCGGGGCTGGAGATCGAGGGCATCGATCGCGCCGGCCCGCAGCTCAGCGGCATCGTGGTCGGCGAAGTGCTGGCGGTGCAGAAGCATCCGGATGCCGAGAAGCTGAACGTCTGCCGCGTTTCGAACGGTCGCGAGGAATTGCAGATAGTCTGCGGCGCGCCGAACGTGCGCGCCGGCATGAAAGCTCCGCTGGCGCAGATCGGCGCGAAATTGCCGAATGGCGTCGAGATCAAGAAAGCCAAGCTGCGCGGTGTCGAATCCTCGGGCATGTTGTGTTCGGCCCGCGAGTTGGGTTTGAGCGAAGACGCAGCGGGCTTGATGGAGCTGCCGGCCGAGCTGCGCACGGGACAGGATCTGGTCGCGGCGCTGTCGCTGGATGACGCGATTTTTGAAGTCAATCTGACTCCGAATCGCGGCGATTGCATGAGCCTGGCCGGTGTTGCGCGCGAAGTCTCGGCAACGCGTGCCGTGCCGCTGCATGCGCCGGCTGCCACGCCGGTTGCCGCAACGATCAAGGATGTGTTCCCGGTTCGGCTCGAAGCGCCGTCGGCGTGCCCTAAGTTCGCGGGCCGAGTCATTCGCGGCATTCGCGGCGATGCCAAGTCTCCTTGGTGGGTTCAGGAACGTCTGCGCCGTGCCGGCGTGCGTCCGATCAGCGCCGTCGTCGACGTGACCAACTACGTCGTGCTCGAGCTCGGGCAACCGATGCATGCCTACGATCTCGGCCGTCTCAACGGCACGATCGTGGCGCGCCATGCGCGGGCTGGCGAGACGCTCAAGCTGCTCGACGGCCGCACGATCGAGCTGACGCCGGACATCACCGTGATCGCCGACGACAAGTCCGTGCTCGGACTGGCGGGCGTCATGGGTGGTGAGGATTCCGGCATTTCCGACGCCACCACCGATGTGTTCCTGGAAGTCGCGTTCTTCAGTCCTGATGCGATTGCCGGGCGTGGCAGGCGTTTCGGCCTGATTACGGACGCGTCGCAGCGCTTCGAGCGTGGCGTCGATCCGCAGTTGCAGGAGCGTGCCATCGAGCGCGCGGCCCAGTTGCTACTCGATTGGGCCGGCGGCGAGCCGGGACCGGTCGTCGTGACCCGCGCCGACACGCCATATCCCGCGCCGACACCGATCCGGCTGCGGCACAGCCGTGTGCAGCACGTGCTCGGCACGGCCATCGATGCCAATACGGTTGCCGATTGCCTGCGCCGCCTGGGTATGACGGTGGCCGATCTGGAGCCGGCGCGGATCTGGAACGTCACGCCGCCGTCGTGGCGCTTCGACATCCGCATCGAAGAAGACCTGATCGAAGAAGTGGCGCGGCTCTACGGCTTCGACAACATTCCCGAACGCGACGCGACCGGCGCGCAGGAATTGCTGCCGTGGACGGAAACGCGTGTACGCAACGAGCGTGCGGCCGATCTGCTGGTGGATCGGGGGTATCACGAGGCGATCACGTACACGTTCACCGATGCGGCTCAGCAATCGATCCTGTTTCCGGAAACCGCGCTGGCGCTGTCGAATCCGATCTCCGCAGATCTGGGTGTGATGCGGCTGTCGCTGTGGCCGGGCCTGATTCAGGCCGCACGCGAGAATCAGCGCCGCCAGCAGCCACGCGTTCGGCTGTTCGAGATCGGCCGCCGGTTTGCGGCCGGTAACGGCGCGGAAACGGAAATGATCGCAGGCGTCGTATCGGGCACTGCGCTGCCGGAGCAGTGGGGTGCGGAAACGACGAAGGTGGACTTCTTCGACGTGAAAGCAGACGTCGAAGCCTTGCTGGCTTTGTCGGGCGCGGCGTCGGAGTTTCGCTTCAGCGCGCAGTCGCATCCGGCGTTGCATCCGGGACAGGCTGCTCGCATCTGGCGTGGAGATCATCCCGTGGGCTGGCTCGGTGCACTGCATCCGCAGCACCTCAAGGCGCTGGATTTGACATATCCGCTGTTCCTGTTCGAGCTCGAAGCCGACGCAGTGCTGGCCGCACGCGTGCCGGAGTTCGCCGAGATTTCCAAATACCCGGCCATTCGGCGCGATGTTGCCGTGATCGTCGATGAAGCCTGTCAGGTCGAGGCCCTGTGCGCTGCTGTGCAGGCCAGTGCCGGTGCTTTGCTGAAGGAGCTGTGGGTGCTTTCCGTGTATCGCGGCAAGCAGTTCGAGAAAGGCAAGAAAAGCATCGCCTTAGGCCTGCAATTGCAGGATACTTCCCGCACCCTGACCGACCACGATGCGGATGCCATCGTGGCGCAGGTGGTGGACCACCTGGCCCGCCAGCTCAACGCCACGATACGAGACAAATAATCATGGCACTCACCAAGGCTGAGATCGCGGAAGCGCTCTTCGATCAATTGGGACTCAACAAACGCGAGGCCCGCGAGCTCGTGGATTTGTTCTTCGAGGAGCTGCGCGCGTCGCTGTCCACGGGCGAGCAGGTCAAGCTCTCGGGTTTCGGCAATTTCGATCTGCGTGACAAGAATCAGCGGCCGGGCCGCAATCCCAAGACGGGTGAGGAGATTCCGATCAGCGCCCGGCGCGTGGTGACCTTCCGCCCCGGTCAGAAACTGAAAGCACGAGTCGAGGCCTATGCTGGAAGCAGGCAATAACAGCGAGCTGCCGGCGATCCCCGGCAAACGCTATTTCACCATCGGCGAAGTCAGCGAGCTGTGTGGCGTGAAGCCGCACGTGCTGCGTTATTGGGAGCAGGAGTTCCCGCAGCTGAAGCCGGTCAAGCGCCGCGGCAATCGCCGTTATTACCAGCGCCAGGACGTGCTCGTGATCCGCCAGATCCGCAGCCTGCTGTACGAACAGGGCTTCACCATCGGCGGCGCACGCAACCGCTTGCAGGGCGACGAGGCGCGCGACGACGTGTCGCAGGCGCAGCAGATCGTGCGGCAGCTGCGCGGTGAGCTCGAAGAGATTTTGAGGATTCTGCGGCGGTAGCCGTAGTGGTTTCGTCGCCGGACTCGGCGGCGTGGTTCCCGAAGACCATCCACCTTTTTCTTCACAGGCCCCGGGTACGGGTCATCCCCTGTGCGACCAGGAAATTGCTTCTGGCCGGTTGAGAGAAAAGGCAGCTCAGAGATAGAAGCTAAGGGAAAGAAGATTAAGGGTAAGCGCGCTGCGCGCTCCCTGACGTCATCCACCTTTTCTTTGCCAATCCAAAGAAAAGGCAGAGCCACAAGAAAGATTGGTCGGGGCGAGAGGATTCGAACCTCCGACCCCTTGCACCCCATGCAAGTGCGCTACCAGGCTGCGCCACGCCCCGACCGGAAGAGGCGCGCATGATACTCGAAGATGGCCGCGCGCTATAGGGCTTGTCGGGCGCTCTCCAAGAAATCCTTAAAGTCCGCACCTCAGATCGGCTAAATTAGCGCCCCCTGCGGCGGTTGCGCCGCTAACGCCGCGCACGGATGCGGGATCTGCCAGCAACCGGGGCCCAATCCCTTGTCAAACTGCGCCGCTCCTTGGGATTCGTCGATGTGCCGGTTGTGGAGCGTCGTGCTGTGCCTGCTGCTGTTGCAGCCGCTGCAGGCCGTAGCAGCGCAGCATCCGGCGCAGACCCTGATCGATCGTGCCGGGATCGCCGTGCGGACCGATCCGGAAGTCAGCCGTCGCGACGCCGAGCAGGCGCTCGAAGTCCTCGCCCGCCAGCCAAACCCAGATCTGGAAATCCGTGCGCGACTGATCCTTTGCGACTACCAGTCCGAGCGTGACACCGCCGCGGCCGAGCAGCAGATCGCCCTGATCGAGAAGCTGCTGGGACAGGCCAGCCGCAGAGGTTTGCGTGCCGGCATGCTGGACTGCCAGGGCCAGATCAAGGAAACGGCGGGCGACAACACCCAGGCGCGCGAACTCTACGAACAGGCCGTCACCATCGCCACCGAGGCGCACGACGATGAAATGCTTGCCGGCGCGCTGTACTCACGAGGCTACCTGCTTGGATTGCAGGGCCTGTATGCGGCAGGCCTCGCTGATCTGAAGCGCGCGCAAGGTCTCTACGAGCAGATCAAGCTTCCTCAGCACGCGCTCACTGCGATCAACGGCATCGCGATCCTGTACAACCGCATGGGCGACTACGCACAAGCGCGCCACATGTACAGCCAGGCAGTGAAAGCGCAGCGCGATGCGAAGATGATGCGAGAGCTGTTGGTCACGCTGCATAACCTCGGCCGTGCCCACGAGAATCTCGAACAATGGGCAGAGGCGCGCAAAGCCTTTCAGGAGTCGCTCGATATCAGCCGCGAGCTGAATTATCCGCGCGGTGAAGCGTACGCTTTGCGTGGCTTGGCGGCGGTGGAGAACGGCGCTGGTAATCCGAAGACGGCACTGGAAATTCTGGCACGTGCCGAAATCCTGCAACGCGAAACGCCGGATGCGCGGCTTCAAGCGCAGATTCGCCTGGCGCGCGGCATCGCGTTGCATCAGCTCGATCGGCTGCCCGAGAGCGTAGCTTCACTGGAAGACGCGCTGCAGGTCTTCCAGCAGGCCGATTCGCTTCGCGAGCTGGAGTCGACGTACTTCGAGCTTGCGGCTACCAATGCCGACATGGGCAACTGGCGCGCCGGCTATGGCTTTCTTCAGAGGGCCCACGAAACTGCCGAACGGCAGTTCCGCAACCAGATCGATCAGCGCTTCGCCACCCTGAAAGTGGAGTTCGACACCGCCGCGAAGGACAAGGAGAACGCGCTGCTGCTGCGCGAGAATCAGGCGAACGAAACGGCATTGGAGCAAGGGCGCAAGGCCCGTAGCCTGCAGGGCGTGGTGATCGCTCTCACCGTGATTCTGGCGCTGCTGCTTTCGGCACTGGCGCTGCATCAGCGACGCACCACGCTGCGCATGCGCTCGCTGGCCATGACGGATGAACTGACCGGTGTTCCCAACCGGCGCGCTGTGCTGACGCGCCTGGAACCGCTGCTCGCGCAGAGCGATAAGGCGCCGTGCGCGCTGCTCATCATCGACATCGATCATTTCAAGCGCATCAACGACCAGCACGGGCATCCCGAGGGCGACGAGGCGCTCAAACTGGTCGCGGCCAAGCTGCGCATGGCCGTCACCGAACCCGCATTCATCGGGCGTCTCGGCGGCGAGGAGTTCGTGGCCATACTTCCGGATACGAGCCTGCAGCAGGCCAGTGAGATTGCGGAAAGCGTGCGTACACAGGTGATGACCATCGATACGCGTCGCTGGCTGGCGGAGCGCCGAATCACGGTCAGCGTGGGTGTGACCGTCTCTGTGTCTGCCGACGACTCATCCAGCACCATGCTGCGACGTGCGGATGCCGCCTTGTACGAAGCCAAGCGCGGCGGCCGCAATTGTGTGAGGTTCATGCCGCCGCCGCCGGCGACGGGCGCCGAGGGCCCCAAGTCCGGCCTCCGTGCGGGTTCGGTCGAATACGCCTGAGCCGTTCCGCATCCATGAATCGCTGGCAGTTCTGGATCGATCGCGGCGGCACCTTCACCGACATCGTGGCGCGCAGCCCGACCGGCGCCATCATCACCCGCAAGCTCCTGTCGGAGAACCCGCAACGCTATGCCGACGCGGCCATCGCCGGCATTCGCGAGATCCTGCAGCTTGCGCCCGCCGAGCCGATCCCTACCGAACACATCCGCGTCGTCAGGATGGGCACCACGGTCGCAACCAATGCGCTGCTGGAGCGCAAGGGCGATCCAACCGTGCTGGTGATCACTCGCGGGTTCCGCGATGCGTTGCGTATCGGTTACCAGCACCGGCCAAAGCTGTTCGTGCGGCACATCGAGCTGCCTTCGATGCTGTACGAGAGCGTGGTCGAGATCGACGAGCGCATGTCGGCGCACGGCGATGTGGTGCGGCCGCTCGATGCAATTGCCGCGGAACGGGATCTGCGCGCGGCCTGGGAACGTGGCATTCGTTCGTGCGCCATCGTGCTGCTGCACGGTTATCGTTATCGGCAGCACGAGGAACGACTGGCCGAGCTTGCGCTGGACATCGGCTTCACCCAGGTCTCGGTGTCGCATCGCGTCAGCCCGCTGATGAAACTGGTCTCGCGCGGCGACACGACCGTAGTGGACGCATATCTCTCGCCGGTGCTGCGTCGCTACATCGATCGAGTGGCTCGGCAGCTGCCGGGAACCGCCTTGCAGTTCATGCAGTCCTCGGGCGGATTGGCGGACGCGCACTCGTTCCAGGGCAAGGACGCGATTCTGTCCGGCCCCGCAGGCGGCATCGTGGGGGCGGTTCGGGCGTCGACGCTGGCCGGTTTCGACAAGATCATCAGCTTCGACATGGGCGGCACCTCGACGGATGTCGCCCACTATGCCGGTGAATATGAGCGTGCCTTCGATGCGGAGGTCGCAGGCGTGCGGCTGCGCGCGCCCATCATGCAGATTCACACTATTGCTGCCGGCGGCGGATCGATCTGTCATTTCGACGGAGTGCGGCTGAGAGTGGGGCCGGACTCGGCCGGTGCAGACCCTGGTCCCGCGGCGTATCGGCGTGGGGGTCCGGTCACGGTGACGGACTGCAACGTGCTGCTCGGTCGCATTCAGCCGGATCTGTTCCCCAAGGTGTTCGGTCCCCATGGCGATCAGTCGCTGGACGCGCAGGTCGTTGCCGACCGGTTTGCGGCGCTGGCTCACGAGATCGGCCACGCCACCGGCGCGGAGCAGACGCCCGAGGGCGTCGCCACCGGCTGCATTCAGATCGCAGTCGAAAACATGGCGAATGCGATCAAGAAGATCTCGGTACAGCGCGGCCATGATGTCACCGAGTACACCTTGACCTGTTTCGGCGGCGCAGCCGGGCAGCATGCCTGCCTGGTGGCCGATGCACTGGGCATCCGCACGGTCTTCATTCATCCGCTGGCGGGCGTGCTGTCTGCGTACGGCATCGGTCAGGCCGATGTCACGGTGATGAAGCAGCACGCCGTCGAGGCAGCGCTGAATCGTGCGACGCTCGAAACGCTCATGGAACCGTTTGCAAGCATCGAACAGCAGGCCAGGACGCAATTGCTGGCGCAGGATGTTCCTGCAGCCGACATCGAGATCATCTACCGCTTGCTGCTGAAGTACTCCGGCACCGACAGCACCCTGCAACTGACCATTCCCGTGCTCGCCGAACTGCCGTCGAGCGCGACGGCGCTGGCCGGCCGCTTCGAGCAGCAATATCGGCAACGCTATGGCTTCCTGATGAGTGGCCGTGAGCTGGTGATCGAGTCGATTGCGGTGGAGGCGATCGGCGTGAATGCAGTCGCAGCCGAGCAGGCGCCGGTCTTTACGGCCCGCGATGGCGCGCTGCGTCCCATCATGCGACGTGCCGTCTACGTGGGTCGGTGCTGGCAGGAGATTCCGTTCTTCGAGCGCGATTCGCTGCGTCCGGCAGATACGATCGATGGTCCGGCGCTGATCAACGAGCGCAACACCACGCTCATGGTGGAGCAGGGCTGGCGCGCCGAGCTGACGCCCCTCGGCCATCTCGTTCTGAAACGAGTGGCCGTCGCGCAGCGGCCTCACGCCATCGGTACCCGGGTGGATCCGGTGCTGCTGGAGGTGTTCAACAATCTGTTCATGTCCATCGCCGAGCAGATGGGCGTGACCCTGGCGAACACCGCAACCTCCGTGAACATCAAGGAACGCCTGGATTTCTCCTGCGCGCTGTTCGACGGTCAGGGTCAGCTGATCGCCAACGCGCCGCACATGCCGGTGCACCTGGGCTCGATGGGCGAATCGGTGCAGGAGATCATGCGACGTCGGCCGCAGATGGCGCCGGGCGACGTATTCGTGCTGAACGCTCCGTACGCCGGCGGAACGCACCTGCCGGACGTGACGGTCGTGATGCCGGTGTTTCTCGGAGAGGAACGCTTGTCGCAATCTTCCCGCGCGTTGGCTGAGACAGACCCGTTATCGCCGTCCTCTGCTTTGTTGCGGGAGAAGGATCAGGGCAAGCCGGTATTTTACGTGGCGGCGCGCGGACATCACGCCGATATCGGCGGCCTTACTCCCGGTTCGATGCCGGCCCGTTCCACTCATATAGAAGAGGAGGGCGTGCTGCTCGACAACATACAGCTGGTCGCCGACGGACGCTTCCTCGAGGATTCGTTGCGGGCACTGCTGCTGGCGGGGCCGTATCCTGCCCGCAATGCCGAGCAGAATCTCGCCGATCTGCGCGCTCAGGTCGCAGCTTGTCAGAAGGGAGCAGAAGAGCTGCTCAAGATGGTGGATCACTTCGGCGTCAACGTCGTGCGTGCCTACATGCAGCACGTGCAGGATAACGCCGAAGAAGCCGTCCGGCGTGTGATCGATGCGCTGAGCGACGGAGAATTCGAGTACCCGATGGACACCGGCGCGGTGGTCAAGGTGACGATCCGCATCGACCGAGAACAGCGTGAAGCATCCATCGACTTCACCGGCACCAGCCCGCAGCAGCCGAACAACTACAACGCGCCGCGACCAGTCACGCGGGCCGCAGTGCTGTACGTATTCAGAACGCTGGTCGACGACGAAATCCCGATGAACGCAGGCTGCCTGATACCGCTGCGCATCGTGGTTCCCGAAGGCTCCATGCTCAATCCGCGCTATCCGGCTGCGGTGGTCGCCGGCAACGTCGAGACCTCGCAGGCGGTGACCGATTGTCTCTATGGTGCGCTGGGCGTGCTGGCCGCAAGCCAGGGCACCATGAACAACTTCACCTTCGGCGACAGCGAGCACCAGTACTACGAGACCATCAGCGGCGGCTCCGGCGCCGGTCCTGGCTTCGATGGCACGGATGCGGTGCAGACCCATATGACCAACTCCAGGCTCACCGATCCCGAAGTGCTGGAATGGCGCTTCCCGGTACGGCTGGATTCCTTCGAGATTCGCCGCGGTTCGGGAGGCCGCGGCGCGCATCAGGGCGGCGCTGGAGTCGAGCGACGCATGCGATTCCTGAAACCGATGACCGCGGTGCTGCTGGCGAATCACCGCAAGGTGGCGCCGTTCGGAGTCGCCGGCGGCGAACCCGGCGCCACTGGCAGGAACTGGATCGAGCGTGCCGACGGTCGCCGTGAAGAGTTCGGCGCCACGCACGAAGCCGACATGCAGCCGGGCGATGTCTTCGTGGTCCAGACGCCGGGCGGTGGCGGCTTCGGCAAAGCATGAGCGCCAGCGGCGGCGAAGCTCGCAAGAGCGCACGACTCGCCGTCGCCAGTGTCGTGGGGACCTCGCTCGAGTATTACGACTTCGCCGTCTACAACACGCTGGCCGCGCTGATCTTCAACCAGCTGTTCTTTCCATCCTTCGATCCGGTCTCCGGCACCCTCCTGGCGTTCTCCACCTTTGCCGTGGGCTATCTGTCGCGGCCGTTGGGCGGCCTGGTGTTCGGTCATCTCGGCGACCGCTTCGGCCGGCGCTTCGTGCTGGTGACGACGCTGATGCTCATGGGTATCACGACTGCGGCGATGGGTGCGCTGCCGACTTACGAGACGGCCGGTGTCGTGGCGCCGGTGCTGCTGGTTTTGCTGCGCTTCGTTCAAGGTGCTGCGCTGGGCGGCGAATGGGCCGGTGCGGTTTTGCTTTCCATGGAGCATGGTGCGAAGGACAGGCGCGGACTGAATGGCGCCTGGGCGCAGATGGGGCCATCGCTGGGCACACTGCTGGCGCTAGGTTCGATTGCCGCACTGACGCTGTGGCTCACGCCCGCGGATTTTCTGGCATGGGGCTGGCGCCTGCCGTTCTTTGCCAGTGTCGCTCTGGTGTGCTTCGGTTTGTGGATCCGACTCGGCATCGACGAAACACCGCCGTTCCGTGCGATGGCCAAGGCCGGTGAGCAGGCGAGGGCACCGGTCGGTGAGGTATTCAGATCCCATTGGCGCGCGCTGCTTCGTGGTGGCGGCGTGCGCATCGGTCCGGACGTGCTGTATTCGTTGACCGCGATATTCGCACTCAGTTATCTCACCACCATGCTCGGTCTGCCGCGCAGCGAAGCATTGATGGCGCTTTCGGTCGGCGGCGCCTGCAACGCGATCACCATTCCGCTGTTCGGCAGCCTCTCGGATCGGTGGGGACGCCGCACGATATACGGCATCGGTGTGGTGCTGGGGCTGGTATGGATCGGCGCCTTGTTCCCGCTGCTGGACAGCGGATCTCTGCCGCTGATCACGCTCGCCGTCACTGCCGGCCTGATCATTCACGCGGCGATGTATGCGCCGCAGGCGGCGTTCATCGCGGAGCAGTTTCCCACCCGTGTGCGCTATGCCGGATCGTCGCTGGCCTATACCTTGGCGGGCATCATCGGCGGTGGCATCGCGCCGTTGATGTTCGCGAGCCTCCTGCGCATCTATGAGACCACGCTCTCGGTGGTCATCTACACCGCGATCGCACTGCTCATCACTGGAGCGGTGTTGCTGTTCTCGCGAAGCGAGTAGCGACTGCGCCTGCGTCGTCGAACGGAACTTACGCGTTTGCAAACTCGTTGCGGCACGTCGCCGTTGTGAATGCGCGTGAGTGACTATGAAAGAATTACATGTGCTGCGTCACTGGGCTGTTTGTCTGTTGCTGCTGGGCGCGCTGACGACGACACCGACGTTGGTCTGCGCGCAAGCCACGGGTGCCACGATTCGCGGCCATGTGCTTTCCGAAGGTCAGCCGGTGAAGGCAGGCGTCTTGGTCGTTGCGACCAACAGCGCCAGCGGCTTCACCAAGCGCGCGACCACCCAGGATAGCGGTAGTTACGTCCTGGTCGGGCTGACTCCGGGGACTTACCAGCTCAACGTCAGCGGTCCGGGTTACGAACAGGCGGCACGTGCAGTGCGCGTGCAGATCGGACAGACCGTCGATCTGGATCTGCAAGTGGCGAAGGAGGCCGCCGCACTCGATGAAGTGGTGGTCGTGGCCGACCGTCTGATCGAGACACGCACTTCGGAAGTCGCCACCAACGTGAGCACCGAACAGATCGAGTCGCTCCCGCAGGGCACACGCAACTTCCTGAACTTCGCCGCGCTCGCACCCGGCGTGCGAGTCAACGACAAGGAGACATCCAAGACCTTTCAAGCCGGCGCGCTTTCGCCCAACGCGGTCAACGTCTACATCGACGGCGTGAGCTACAAGAACCAGGTGATCAACGGCGGCACGGTGGGGCAGGACTCCAGCCGCGGCAATCCGTTTCCGCAGAACGCGATTCAGGAGTTCCGCGTGGTGACGCAGAACTTCAAGGCGGAATACGAGCAGGCCTCCAGCGCCATCATCACCGCCCGCAGCAAGTCCGGCGGCAACGAATGGCATGGCGATACTTTCGTCTACTATCAGGACAAGAGCCTGGTGGCCAGGGACGACTTCGCCAAGCCGGGCGAACCCAAGGCGCCGTACGAGCGCAAGCAGTACGGCCTGACGCTGGGCGGGCCCATCATTGCCGACAAGATGCATTTCTTCGTCGCCTATGAAGGCAACGACCAGGACCGCGCCAGCCGCGTGACGCTCGGCAATCCCGCCTTCGAGCCGCAGTTCGGTCAGTACGAGGGCAGCTTCACCAGTCCATTCCGCGAGGATCTGCTGTTCGGCAAGATCGACTACCAGCCCACCGACAACCAGACGCTGGAGCTGACCTTGAGCGATCGCGACGAGACCGACATCAAGGATTTCCAGGGCCAGAACGCCTACCCCACGGCCACCAACGTCAAGAACAGCGTGCGCACCGCGCGGCTGGCGCACACCTACAACAGCGAAGGCTGGACCAACGATGCCAGTCTCATGTACATGAAGTTCGAATGGAACCCGACACCGATCAATCCCACGCTCATCGGCCAGGAGTACGTGGGCATCGTGCGCATCGGCGGCGGCCAGACCACGCAGAAGATCGGCCAGGAGGTCTACACCTTCAAGGACGATCTCACCTTCACCGAGTTCGAGTGGCTGGGCGCACACCTGCTGAAGACCGGCATCAAGCTGAGCCGCGTCGACTACACCGTGGAGAAGTTCCAGAACGCCAATCCGCTGTTCCGCTATCGCTCGGAGATCGGCCTGGATTTCCCGGCCGAAGCGCTCTACGGCGCCGGCGACCCGGACCTGTCGGGACATACCACGCAGTATGGCCTGTACATCCAGGACGACTGGAACGTCACGCCGCGCCTGACGCTGAACCTGGGCGTGCGCTGGGACTACGACACCAACATTCTCAATCGCGACTACGCGACACCGGCAGCGGTGCGCGCGGCCGCGCAGCCATTCGCATCAGCGAACTACTTTGCCGACGGCAACGACCGCGACAGTCCCACGGACCTGATCCAGCCGCGCCTGGGCTTCTCGTTCGACCTGCTCGACGACGATCGCACGGTGTTGTTCGGCGGCGTGGGCCGCTATTTCGACCGGGTGCTGTATAACGAGATCCTGGACGAGAGCTTCAGGCTGCAATGGCAAAATCGCACCTTCAACTTCTCGCGCGACGGGCTGCCGCGCAACGGCCAGCCCACCATCGTGTGGAACGATGCCTACCTGAGCAAGGCCGGGCTGGACGGCCTGATTGCGGCGGGCGTGGCGCCCAATCCAGAGATCTTCCTGATCAAGAACGACACGCGGATTCCCGAAACCATCCAGGCGAGCCTGGGCGTGCGCCAGCGCATCGGCGAGAACTGGCTGGCCTCCCTGACGCTGGCGCGCAACCGCAGCCGGCATGGTTTCTCTTATGTCTTCGGCAACCGCAACCCCGATGGCACCTGCTGCACGCCCGTCTCGGGCGGCTTCGGCAACGTGCTGTTGTCCACGGACGAGAAGCAGGCCTGGTACAACGGCGCGTTCGTCACGCTGGAGAAGGTCTACAGCCAGGCATCGCGCTGGGGAATGACGTTCGCGTACACCTACAGCGAGGCCAAGGAGACCGGCGGCGACCTGTTCAGCCTGGACTATCCGCTGATCTCCGATTACCCACGCCATCCGACTTCGGCCGACGAGCGCCACCGCGTGGTGTTCTCGGCCATCGTCGGATTGCCCTGGGACCTGAAACTGTCCACGCTGATCACGCTGGGTTCGGGCACCGGTTACACCATCGTGGATCAATCGCGCGGTACCGGCCCCGGCGAAATCCAGTATCGTTACTACACCGCGCGGCCGCAGAAGCATTCGTTCATCATTCCGGATGCCTGGGCCTACCGCAGTGTCGATCTGCGACTGGAGAAGGCATTCGAGTTCGGCCGCTCGCAGAAGCTGACCTTGGTGGCGGAGGCATTCAACATTTTCGACTCCGAGAACTACGATCCGGCCTCGTACAACGGCAACATACCAGCGCCGGGCCAGCCGCCGAACGACGCCTTCGGCAAGCCGACCCAGCTGCTCGAGCCCGGGCGGCGCCTGCAGTTCGGGGCGACGTACAGTTTTTAGGGCGATGCGGGTGGGGAAGCTCTGATTGCGCGCCATCCGGTACCGTCCAAAGATACGCAGGCCCGATCCCGGGCGGTCGCAACGGAGGTATCCGAATGGTGGCAGATCGGAGGTTTTCCTAGGGTGCGCGCGGGACTACTGCCGGCGCTTGCGCTGACGCTGCTGGCGCCCGCAGGGATCGTCATGGCCGCCAACCAGGTTCCCGACGTGCTGGTGGAACGTTCGCGCTCGGTCGCGCCCGACCGCGATGCCGACCCGGTGCTCAACAATCTGGAGCGGCGCACTTTCCGCTATTTCTGGAACACGGCCAACAAGAGAAACGGCATGGTGCCGGACCGTTATCCGACACCGTCATTCGCGAGCATTGCCGCAGTCGGTTTCGGTCTCACGGCCTACGTGGCAGGAGCAGAGCGCGGTTATGTGTCGCGCGCGCAGGCGAGGTTGCGAGTACTGCGCACGTTGCGGTTTCTCGAACGGCTGCCGCAAGGGCCGGATGAAACGAGAACGGCCGGCTACAAAGGATTTTTCTATCACTTCCTGTACATGCAGAACGGCCTGCGTTTCGGCACCTCGGAGCTGTCGACGGTCGACACCGCGCTGCTGCTCGGCGGCGTCCTGCTGTGCCAGTCCTATTTCGACCGCGACACGCGCGCCGAGACCGAAATCCGCGATCTGGCCGAGCGCATCTACAGCCGGGTGGACTGGAACTGGGCGCAGAATCGCCCACCGGCGGTCTCGCACGGCTGGCGGCCCGAGACGGGTTTCCTGCGCTTCGACTGGCGCGGCTACAACGAAGCGATGTTCATGTACATCCTGGCGCTGGGCTCGCCCACGCATCCGGTCGAGCCGGCGGCCTGGCAGGAATGGACCCAGACCTACAAGTACTCCTGGGGCAAGTTCGAAGGCCAGGAATTCCTGTCGTTCGGCCCGCAGTTCGGCCATCAGTACTCGCACGTGTGGATCGATTTCCGCGGCATCCAGGACGAGTTCATGCGCTCCAAGGGCATCGACTACTTCGAGAACAGTCGTCGCGCCGTCTATGCGCAACGCGCGTACGCCACCGAGAATCCGATGCGCTGGCGCGGCTACGACAGCGAGATCTGGGGCCTGAGCGCCTCCGACGGTCCCGCCGACACGGTGCAGATCTTCAACAACGAAGAGCGCGGCTTCTTCTCCTACTCGGCCCGCGGCACCGCCTCGCCACACATTTTGGATGACGGCACGATTGCGCCGACCGCGGCGGTGGCATCGATCGCGTTCGCCCCGGAAATCGTCATCCCGACCATCCGCGCCTTCCGCGCCCGTTTCGGCGAGGCGCTTTACCAGAGGTACGGATTCCTGGACGCGGTGAATCCCAGCTTCACTTTCACCGACGTGCCGTTGCGGCATGGACGCATCATCGAGAACATCGGCTGGGTGGCCGATGATTATCTCGGCATCGATCAGGGCCCCATCGTGGCCATGATCGAGAACTATCGCAGCGAAGTGATCTGGCGAACCATGCAGCGCAACCCGCACATCCGTCGGGGTCTGATGCGCGCCGGCTTCACCGGCGGCTGGTTGTCGCAGCAGCCGGCCACGCAGGGCACCAACGTCGAACGCTGACTCATGCAAGCCTCCATTCCTGCAGGAATGACCCGCCGGGCGGCGATTGCCGGTCTGGCGGGCGTTGCAGCGACTGCGGCCGGATGTACTCGCCGCGATTCGCGGACGCGCCTGCAGTTCTGGGCGGTCGGACGCGAAGGGGAGGTTGCGGCGCAGTTGATCCGGGGGTTCACGACGCAGCATCCGGACATCGATGTCCAGGTGCAGCAACTGCCCGGAACGGCAGCGCATGAAAAAATCCTCACGGCCTACGCCGGCGACACCCTGCCGGACGTGTGCCAGCTCGGCAATACCTGGGTGCCGGAGCTGTATGCGCTCAAGGCGTTGTCACCGCTGGACGAGTTCGTCAGCCAGTCTTCCGTGGTGGCCCCGGACGACTACTTCGAGGGCATCTTCAACGCCAATCGCGTCGGCGGCGCCCTGTATGGCGTGCCGTGGTACGTCGATACGCGGTTGCTGTTCTACCGGCGCGATTTGCTGCAGCAGGCAGGCTTCGACCATCCGCCGCGGGATTGGGCCGAGTGGACCCAGATGCTGGCCGCGATCAAGTCGCTGGTCGGCCCGGAGCGCTATTCGGTGCTGCTGCCGCTGAACGAGTTCGAGCCTTTGCTGGTGCTGGCCTTGCAGCAGCCGGCCGAGCTGTTGCGCGATGGGCGCTGGGGCAACTTCCGCAGCGAGGACTTCCGTCACGCCATGTCGTTCTACGACGAGATGTTTCGCCAGCAATGGGCCCCGCGTGCGAGCAACACGCAGATCTCCAACGTCTGGGACGAGTTCAGCCGCGGTTACTTCTCCTTCTACATTTCCGGCCCGTGGCAGATCGGCGAGTTCAAGCGGCGCCTGGCGCCGCAGTTGCAGGATGCCTGGATGACTGCGCCCATGCCCGGCCCGACGGGTCCCGGCGTATCGACGGCCGGTGGCGCCAGCCTGGTCATCTTCGAGAAATCGAAGCACAAACGAGCGGCCTGGCAGTTGATCGAGTATCTGTCGATGCCGCAGACGCAGCGCGATTTCTACGAGCTCATCGGAGATCTGCCACCGCGCCGCTCGGTGTGGGAGTCGCCGGTGCTGGCGCAGTCCGTCTACGCCAATGCCTTCCACGAGCAGCTGGCTCGGGTGCGCTCGCCGCCGAAAGTCCCGGAGTGGGAACGTATCGCAACACAGATGCGGCTCATGGCGGAGCGCGTCGTGCAGAACCAGGTCTCGTTGGACGCGGCGCTTGCCGATCTCGACCGGCAGACGGACGAGATCCTGGAGAAGCGCCGCTGGATGCTGGATCGCCATGCGCAGGTTTGACCGGGCCGCCTGGGTTTTCGTCGCACCGGCACTCATGGTGCTGGCCGTGTTCTTCTTCCTGCCGGTGCTGGCCGCGCTCGCGATCAGCCTGACCGACTTCGATCTGTATGCGCTGGCCGATTTCAGCAATCTGCGTTTCGTCGGGCTGAAGAACTACGGGCAGCTGCTGACCGAGCCGTTGTTCTGGAAAGCGC
>DATMEZ010000011.1:0-11417 GCA_035556415.1 Povalibacter sp. | reverse complement strand
CCGAAATCGCTGTTCGACAACTCGCCGCTGCGCGAGCTGCTGAAGACGCAGTTCGATTTCAACGGCGTGCGCCGTGCGATCAACGCCGGCCAGCTCGATGCGCTGTCGATCTCGGCCGCCGGCTATATAAGCGCGCGCTCGATGTCGTTCTACGAAGCCAAGCCGGGCAGTGCGCCGTGGAGCCGCCTGCGCCGCGCCGGCGAGCCGGCGATCCTGTCGCTGGATCATCTGATGGCCAGCGTGGCGGTGCCGTTCCTGTTTCCGCCGGTACTGATGGAAGATGAATATTTCGGCGACGGCTCCATGCGGCAGGCCAGCCCGTTCAGCTCGGCCATTCACCTGGGCGCCGATCGGCTGCTGGTGATCGGCACCCGCAACGAAACGCATTCCAGCGTGCCGCACCCGCCGCTGTGCCCGACCTTCGGACAGATCTTCGGCTACATGCTGGATGCGCTGTTCACCGACGGCCTGTATGCCGACATGGAGCGGCTGACCCAGATCAACCAACTGGTCGAACTCGGCGTGCCGGCGGCGCCGGATGGCACGCAGCTGAAGAAGATCGACATGATGGTGATCCTGCCGAGCCGCGACATTTCGGAGATCGCACGGCACCATGTGGGTTCGCTGCCGCGTGCGCTGCGGGTCCTGCTGCGCACCATGGGTGCGTTGAACACCGGTGGCGGGCAGCTCATGAGTTATCTGCTGTTCCAGGACAGCTTTACCCGCGAGCTGATTGCGCTGGGCTATCAGGATGCAATGAAGCGTTCGGACGATCTGCTGGCGTTCATCGGCGGCTTCACCATCGAGTCCAGCGGCGCCACCGGCGTGCTGCGGCGGCTGTCATCCCGCCAGGAACAGCGTGCCGAGACCCAGCAGTGAGGCGAAGCCGATACAGTCGGTGAAGGTGGTGAGGATCACGCTGCCCGCCAGCGCCGGATCGATGCCGAGCCGCTTCAGCAACAGCGGCACGCTGACCCCGACAGCCGCTGCGGCGAACAGGTTGATCATGAGCGCGGCGTAGATGATCACGCCCACTTTCCACTGCTGAAACCACAGGCCCGCTACCAGGCCGACGGCACCGGCCACGAACAGGCCGTTCAGCATTCCCACCGCGATTTCCCGCACCAGCAGCCAGCGTGCGTTGGTGCGTTCGACCTGCCCCAGCGCGATGCCGCGGATGATGAGCACCAGCGTCTGGCTGCCGGCAATGCCGCCCATGCTGGCGACGATGGGCATCAGCACCGCCAGCGCTACGACTTTCTCGATGGTGGCCTCGAACAGGCCGACCACGTTGGCGGCCAGGAAGGCCGTCCCCAGGTTTACCCCGAGCCAGACGACGCGGCGCCGGGCGCTGCGCAGTACGCCGGCGAACATGTCCTCGTCCTCGCCCAGGCCGGCCATGCTCATCACCGAGTGATCGGCTTCCTCGCGGATGACGTCGACCACGTCGTCGATGGTGATGCGGCCCAGCAACCGGCCGTCGGCGCTCACTACCGCGGCGGAGACCAGGTCGCGATCCTCGAACAGCTTGGCCACCTCGCGCGCCGGCGTTTCCGGGGCAATGCCTTCGACGGTCGAGTCCATGACCTCGCCCACCGTGGTTTCCGGGTCTTCGGTCAGCAGTCGCGTGATGTCGATGCCGCCCAGGTACTGGTCGTGGCGATTGACCACGAACAGCCTGTCGGTGCGGTCCGGCAGCTCGGCGCGCATGCGCACGTAGCGCAGCACCACTTCCAGCGTCACGTCGGGGCGGATGGTGACGGCGTCCAGGTTCATCAGGCCGCCGGCGCTGTCCTCCTCGAATTTCAGCACCGCCGACAGGCGCTCGCGGTCCTGCGCATCCATCGAGTGCAGCACGCGCTCGTTCAAGGTTTCGGGCAGGTCGCCGATCAGGTCCGCCAGGTCGTCGACTTCCATGCCCTCGGTGGCGGCGATCAGCTCATCGGCGTCCATGCCGCCGATCAGCTCGGCGCGCACTTCCTCGTTGAGCTCGACCAGCACGTCGCCTTCCAGCTCCGGATCGACGAATTCCCAGACGATCTCGCGCTTGGGCGGCGGCAGCGATTCGATCAGCGAGGCGATTTCCGCCGGGTGCAGCGAGTTGATCATGCGCGGGCTATGGCGCATGGAGCCCTGCTCGAGCGCGCTGCGCAGCGCCGCGAGTCGACTGATTTTGGTGACAGGAGCCTCGGTCGTCATGGTCGGCCCACCCGCAAAGTGGCGCGCAGTGTAACGGCGTGAGGCGGATAGAAGAAGGTTGGAAAGGTTACGAAAGCCGCGCTGCGCGCGGCGGGGAAGGCCTGGGTCCGGCGTGTCGTCGTCCGCCGGACGTGCGCCGGCCGAGGCAGTCTGAGCGCGCCTTCGATTGGCGCTGGATCGAAGTTTCCTAGCGCGGCTGCGGGCCGCCGACCACCTGGTGACGGGCGTGGACCAGCGCATAGCGCTTGGAGAAATGCTGCGACAGCCGCTCGACCAGGTACACCGAGCGATGCTGGCCGCCGGTGCAGCCGATGGCAATGGTCAGATAGCTGCGGTTGGTGCGCACGAATTCGGGGATCCAGTGCTCCAGGAAGCCGACGATGTCGGCGAACATCTTGGCGACTACGGCATGGCGCTCGAGATATTCGACCACGGCGGCATCGCGGCCGGTCATTCGCGCCAGTCCCGGCTCCCAGTACGGATTCGGCAGGCTGCGCACGTCGAACACGAAATCGGCATCGTCCGGCACGCCGTGCCGGTAGGCGAAGGATTCGAACAGGATGGACATGCGGCCTTCGGAGCGGCCGGCGACGCGCTGGCGGATGAGCTCTCGCAGCTCATGCACGCTGCTGCGTGTCGTATCGATGACCAGGTCGGCAGCGTCGGCAATGGGCTCCAGCAGGGCGCGCTCGTTGCGTAAGGCGTCGATCAGCCCAACGCCATCGCGGCTCAAAGGATGGCGACGGCGCGTTTCGCTATAACGCTTGAGCAGCACTTCCTCGTCGGCGCGCAGGAACAGGACCTCGCAGCTCAGTCCACTGCGCTTGAGTTCCTCGACCAGCTTGGGCACCGAGGCGATCTCGGCAGGGCGGTTGCGCGCATCCACGCCCACCGCGGTGGAACCGTAGGTGGTCTCGTGCGAGCGCACCGTATGCGAGATGAACATCGGCAGCAGGCCCGCGGGAATGTTGTCCACGCAGTAGTAGTCGAGGTCCTCCAACATGTGGAGCGCCACGCTCTTGCCGGAACCGGACAGACCGCTGACGATGACGAGACGCATGGAGAACTACGAGCTAGGGGTGCGACGGCCCCAAGCCTATCAAAGAAAAAGCCCCGCGGCTCGCGGTCGCGGGGCTTTCCCTGGGCGGTGACAGGAAACGTCAGGAAGCGCCGTTCTTCTGCGCTTCCACGGCATGGTGGTTGGAAAGTTTTTCCTTGTGCTTCTTGACACGGCGGTCGAGCTTGTCGGCGAGCGCGTCGATGGCTGCGTACATGTCCTGCTCGGTGGCATCGGCGTAGACCTTGGCGCCGGTGAGCATGACCGTGGCTTCGGCCTTGTGGCGCAGTTTCTCTACGGTAAGGATGCAGTGAACGTCAATGACGTGATCGGAGTGCCGGACGATCTTGTCGAGCTTCTTCTCGACATACCCCTTGAGGGAAGTGGTGACATCTATATGGTGACCGGTGACGTTCAATTGCATGGCGCCTCCTCAATTGCACTTCGTCTACATCATCTAACGGGAACTCTTTTGCGCTCGCCAGAGGGAGGAATACCGAGGGCTTCGCGGTATTTCGCGACTGTACGCCGCGCAACTTGCACGCCTTCCTGCGACAGGATTTCCGCGATGCGGCTGTCGGAAAGCGGCTTGTCGGATTCCTCCTGGGCCACCAGCTTGCGGATCTTGGCCCGGATCGCAGTGGACGACAGCTCGGTGCCGTCGCTGGCCGCGACATGGCTGGAAAAAAAATAACGGAATTCGAACACGCCGCGGTGCGTGTGCATGTACTTGTTGGTGGTGACGCGCGAAATGGTGGATTCGTGCATCTCCACCGCTTCGGCCACGTCCTTGAGAATCATCGGCTGCATGTACTCGTCGCCGTTCTCCAGGAACGCTGACTGGCGCTGCACGATGCAGCGCGCCACCTTGAGCAGGGTGTCGTTGCGGATTTCCAGGCTGCGGATCAGCCAGCGCGCTTCCTGCAGCTGCGTGCGCAGCATGGCGTGATCCGAGGAGCGGCCGATGAGGCCGGCGTAGCTCTGGTTTACGCGGATCCGCGGCAGGCTGGCGGGATTGATGTCCACGACCCAGCCACGCTCGGTGCGCCGCACGAAGACGTCGGGCACGATGTACTCGGCCGGCACGGAATGCACGCTGGAACCCGGCCGCGGCTGGCAGGCGCGCACCAGCACCAGCGCGTTCTCCATTTCTTCTTCCGAAACCCGCAACTGGCGGCGCAGGAGCGAGTACTGCTGGTCGGCGACCTGATCCAGGAAGCCGGCCGCGATGGCCAGTGCGGTATCGCGACCCGGCGTCGCGGGATCCAGCTGGCGCAGTTGCAGCTCGATGCATTCGCTGACCGAGCGTGCGCCGACGCCGGCAGGATCCATCGCCTGCACATGACGCAGCACGTGCTCCACTTCGTGGATCGTAGCGACGATCTCGGGTTGCAGGTTGCGCGCGATTTCATCGAGCGGCTCGATCAGATAGCCATCGTCGTTGATGGCGTCGATGATGGCGGCGCCGATGCGTCGGTCGCGTTCGCTCAGGCGCGACATTTCCAGCTGCCAGCTCAGGTGTTCCTGCAGCGTCTCGCCGCCGGCGTCGGAGAAGTCCTGCGAGTGGTCCTCGCCGGACCACGGCGAATCCGAGGGGCCGGCGATCTGGTTGTCGCCCCAGTCGGGCTCGTCGAGCGAATCGATCTCGGGCTCGCTCTGTGTCACCGCGGCAGTCTCGACCGGTGCGGAGGCTTCGAACTGCGGCTCCGTCACGGTATCGCCGGTCTCGAGGCTGGCGGCTTCGTCCTCCGACTCGAGCATTACATTGGTTTCGAGCGCCTCGCGGATCTGCGCCTGCAATTCGAGGACGGGCAGCTGCAGCAGGCGGATGGCCTGTTGCAGCTGCGGAGTCATCGTGAGCTGCTGGCCGAGTCTTAACTGCAGAGCGGGTTTGAGCATTCTTGACGGGTGCTGTGACGCGATGCCTCGAAAGTTGAGACCCGCGTCGCCTCCTTGAAGGCGATCTACAAGCGGAAGTCCTGGCCCAAGTACACCTCACGGACCTCCCGGTTTGCAAGGACCTCATCGGCGGTTCCGGAGGCGATCACCGAGCCGCCGCTCACGATGTAAGCACGCCCGCAAATCCCCAATGTTTCCCGCACGTTATGATCGGTGATCAAGACGCCGATATTGCGTGCGCTCAAATGGCGCACGATGCGTTGGATATCCAGCACCGAAATCGGGTCGACGCCCGCGAATGGCTCGTCCAGCAGCATGAATTGCGGCTCTGCGGCAAGCGCGCGCGCGATCTCCACGCGGCGGCGCTCACCGCCTGACAGGCTTTGCCCGAGGCTGTTGCGGATATGCCCGATGTGCAATTCATCCAGCAGCGATTCGAGCATCTCGTCGCGCTTGTCGCCGTCGAGCTCGGGACGCGTCTCGAGGATGGCGCGGATGTTCTGCGCCACGGTGAGCTTGCGGAAGACGGAAGGTTCCTGCGGCAGATAGCCCACACCCAGGCGCGCGCGGCGATGCACCGGCAATTTGGAAATGTCCTGATCGTCCAGAATGATGCGGCCGGCGTCGGTGGGCACCAGGCCCACGATCATGTAGAACGCGGTGGTCTTGCCGGCGCCGTTCGGTCCGAGCAGGCCCACGACCTCGCCGCTCGATACTTCGATCGAGAGATCCTTGACCACCTGTCGCGAACGATAGCGTTTGGCGAGCCCTTCGACGACCAGTCGGCTCATTCGTTGTTCTCGTTCTTGTCGGAAGGCGGAGGGTTCTTGTCGGCGGGCGGCTCGGGCGCAGTGCGGCGTTCGCCGGATTCGATCTGGCCGGTGCCGGGGCGAATGGTGATGTTGACGCGGCCGCCGGCGTTCTCGCCGCCGGGATTCACCACCACGCGCTCCTGCTTCACGTCGTAGACGACCACGTCGCCGCGAAACTCATTGCCACCGTAGCTGAACCAGACGTCCTGGCTCATCTTCACGATGCCCTTGCCGAAATCGTACTCGATCAGGTTGGCGCGGCCCTTCACGCTCTTGTCGGCTGCTGCGTTGCGCTGCTCGAACGTGGCCGGGGTGCCCTTCACCGTGGCCTCGGCGACCTGGCCGCCAGCGAACACTGCGGTGGCCGAGTTCGACTTCAGATCGGCGTCCGCGGTTTGCAGATGCACCGAGCGCTCGAAGGTCCAGCGGCTGTGATCGGATTGCAATGCATTGACCGTCGCCTGTTCGGCTTGCATCGACATCGGCCCCTGCGTCACGCGCACGTTGCCGGTGAGCACGTGAACGTCGTTACGGATGTCGGAGGACTGGAAGTCCGCGCTCAGCTGGATGCTCTCGGAGCCGAGACGGGGCACGGTGGCGGCTCCAGCGCTGGCGGCAGCCAGCAGCAGGGCGGCGGCCAGGCGCAGCACCCGCTCAGCCGGCTTCGGATCGGCCATGGACGGACTCCATTCGGACTTTCTCGGTGTTCAGATCGGCTTCGAAGCGCCGCACGGTCATGGAATAACTGCCGAAGCGCATCGTCACCGGCGAGGAGGTGGTGTAAGCCAGATTCTTCTCGGTGTCGATGGTCAGCTCGTCGGTTTTCAGGAAGGTCGAAGCGGGCTCGTCCAGCGGCCGCAGCTCGACGTTGCCCAGGAACTGGATGATGCGCGACTGCGCCGGCACCAGGCCACGGTCCGAGGACAGGAACCAGGGCTTGTCGGGCACCTTGAAATATTCCAGGCGCACGCTCTCGAGCGCAATGCTGTCGTTCTCCGAGGGCTGCTCGATGCTGGCAGCGATCAGGCGCAGCTTGGGCGAGCCGTCCGGCTGCGTTTCGGTGATGACCGCGTCCTTGAGGTAGTAGGCCGGTTGCTGCGCAACGGCTTCGGTCGTGACGGTGTCGGAGCGGCGGTTGGACAGCAGACCGAAACCCACCACCACGGTGGCGAGCAAGGCGGCAATGGAAATCCAGCGCCAGCTCATGCGACCTCGATCCTGTCGGGGGGTGATTGTTCGCGGTTCATGCCCGGCGCTGCGCTTCGAGAATCAGGTCGCACACTTCGCGCACCGCGCCTTGACCGCCGGCAGCCTGCGTAATGAAGTGTGCCTGGGATTTCACGCTCGCATGCGCGTCCGCGACAGCGATGGCAAGTCGGGCGACCTCGAAGAGCGGCAGATCGGCGCTGTCATCGCCGATGCTTGCTACGGCCTGCGGCCCCAGCGCGAGGATGTCCAGCAGCTCGCGTAACGCCGCGAGCTTGTCCTCGACGCCCTGACGGATCCAGGTCACGCCGAGCTCCGCCATGCGGCGTTCGACAGCGCGCGACTGTCGACCGGAAATCACCGCGACCTGTAGGCCCGCGCGCAGGACCTGCACGATGCCCGCGCCGTCACGCACGTGGAAGCTCTTCATTTCCTCGCCGCGCGCCGAGAAGTACAGCCGTCCATCCGTCAGTACGCCGTCCACGTCCAGCACCAGCAGGCGAATGTCGTTGGCGCGTTCGACCAGGGTATCCATGTGAATCACATCACTCCGGCGCGGAACAGATCGTGAACGTTGAGCGCGCCGACCAGCATGCCGTCATCGTCCACCACCGGCAATGCCGTGATGCTGCTGGTTTCCATGACGTGCACGGCTTCGGCCGCCAGCATTCGCGGACGGATGGATTTTGGATTGCGCGTCATTACGTCGCCCATCCGCGCCAGCAAGTCGAATGGTTGCTCCAGCATGCGGCGCAGATCGCCGTCGGTGAATACGCCCAGGACACGCCCCGCGGCATCGACGACGGTGGTCATTCCCAAACCCTTGCGGCTCATCTCGACCAGGCCGTCGCGCAGCAGCGTGTCGGCCACGACCTTCGGCAACTGCTCGCCCGTGCGCATCACGTCTTCGACGTGCAGCAACAGCCGTCGTCCGAGACTGCCGCCGGGATGCGAACGGGCGAAGTCCTCTTCGGTGAAGCCGCGGGCATCGAGCAGGGCGACCGCCAGCGCATCGCCCATTGCCAGCGTCGCGGTGGTGCTGGCCGTCGGCGCCAGATTCAGCGGACAGGCTTCCTTCGGAACGCTCACGTCTAGCACTACGTCCGCGGCGCGTCCCAAGGTGGACTGGGGCTTCCCGGTGAGCGCGATCAGGCCAACGCCCAGGCGCTTGATGACGGGCAGGATGGCGACCAGCTCCGCGGTTTCGCCGGAATTCGACAGCGCCAGCAGCACGTCCGCTTGCGTGATCATGCCGATATCGCCGTGGCTGGCTTCCGCGGCATGCAGGAAGAAGGAGGGCGTACCGGTGCTCGCCAGGGTGGCGGCGATCTTGTCGCCGATGTGCCCGGATTTGCCCATGCCGGTCACGACCACCCGACCGCTGCAATCATTGATCAGTCGGCAGGCGGCGAGGAAGGCGGGACCGATGCGGGTTTCCAGCGCGGATACCGCGGCGGACTCGATGCTCAGTACCTGCCGGGCGCGGGTAACCAGTTTTTCGTCGTTCAATGGCGGCTTCATACGTGGGTGCATGATAACGCGGGACCCAGCGCCCGGCAGTCTCGGATCGGCCCTTGTTGCTGTCGGCGACTTCGGTCGCGGCTGCGTTGCGTCCCGCGGCGGTACTGCAAACGGGCCGCGAAATCGCGGCCCCTGGGGTGCGGGATAATTCGGTAGCATAGGCACACCGGCGAACAGCCGCTCACGCTCGCGAGTTTCAGGCCGCCACCGGCTCGCACAGCTTTCCTTACTCTTCGACCCCTCAGGCGAAAAGCCATGAACGCCACAGAAGTCAGATCCCTCATCGAAGCCGGCCTGCCGGGCGCGCAGGCCCGCGTCGTATCCGACGACGACACGCATTTCGAAGCAGTCATCGTCGCGCCGCAGTTCGAAGGCAAGCGCACCATTCAGCGCCATCAGCTGGTATACGGCACGCTCGGTACGCTGATGGGGCGTGAGATCCACGCGCTGACCATGCAGGTGCACGCGCCTTCGGAAATGCCGGCACTGCCTTTGGACGCCTGACGCATGGACAAGTTGCAGATCCGCGGCGGCGTGCAGCTGGAAGGCGAGGTACGCATTTCCGGCGCCAAGAATGCCGCGCTGCCCATCCTGGCCGGAACGCTGCTGGCCGAAGGGCCGGTCTCCATCGGCAACGTGCCGCATCTGCGGGACGTGACCACCATGATCGAGCTGCTGGGCCGCATGGGCGTCGGCGTGACCATCGACGACAAGATGCGCGTCGAGGTCGATGCCTCCGGCGTTCGCGAATGCGTGGCGCCGTACGAGCTCGTTCGCACCATGCGTGCTTCGATCGTGGTGCTGGGTCCGTTGCTGGCGCGATTCGGCCGCGCCGACGTGTCGTTGCCTGGCGGCTGCGCGATCGGCGCGCGTCCTGTGAACATTCATGTTGCGGGGCTGCAGGCGTTGGGCGCGGAGATTCATATAGAGAATGGTTACATCCGTGCGCGCGCGGACAAGCTCGTCGGCACGCGATTGGTGCTGGACACCGTGACCGTCACCGGTACGGAGAATCTGCTGATGGCGGCGACGCTGGCCGAAGGGCAGACCATCATCGAGAACGCCGCGCGCGAGCCTGAGGTGGTGGACCTCGCGGACTTCCTCTGCGCGATGGGTGCAAAGATCCGCGGCGCGGGGACCGATACCATCGTCATCGATGGTGTCGAGCGTCTGCAGGGCGCGAGCTACGACGTGCTGCCGGATCGCATCGAGGCCGGAACATTCCTGGTGGCTGGCGCGATCACCGGCGGTCACGTGCGGGTCAAAGGTACGCGGCCGGAGCACCTGGACGCAGTGCTCGCGAAATTGCGCGAGGCTGGCGCGACTATCCAGGTCGGTGATTCCTGGATCGATCTGGACATGCGCGGCCGGCGACCGCATTCGGTCGACATCCGGACCGCGCCGCATCCGGCATTCCCCACCGACATGCAGGCGCAGTTCGCGGCGCTGAATACGGTTGCGGACGGCGTCGGAACCGTAACCGAGACCATCTTCGAGAATCGCTTCATGCACATGCTGGAGATGCGGCGTCTGGGCGCCGACATCCGCATCGAGGGCAATACCGCGATCATTCGCGGCATGCCGAATCTCACGGCGGCGCCGGTAATGGCGACCGACCTGCGTGCTTCGGCGAGTCTGGTGCTGGCGGGGCTGGTGGCGCAGGGGGTGACGGACGTGCTGCGCATCTATCACATCGACCGCGGCTACGAGCGCATCGAGGAGAAGCTGGGGCAACTCGGCGCGCAGATCAAGCGCATGCCGGGGTGAGATCAGGCGATTCCTGCTGGATCGTGTTTGGTCGGTGGCAGGCCTGCTTCTTTTTCTAAGAGGTGGGGGTTGGACAGGGGGTGCCAGCGTCGTTCCGGCCGGGGCCACTCATTTTCAGGACCGCACGTAAATACGTCCCTGTAGGCTTGCTCACTCGGAACGTCCTGTTCCTCCTCTCATCCTGAAAATGAGTGGCCCCGGCCGGAACGACGCCTGAGACGTCGTGCCAGTTTCTGTTTCCGGAAATGCGCTTGCCGAGCGCCACCGTGCCATAAGTCTCCGCGGTTCCGGAGGAACTCATCCGGGAGCCTGAAGGGTGAGTGGCTCCGGTCTAGACGACGCGGAAGGATTGTGCAGATTTCGGCGGGGGCCGGCGCGCTGCGCACGCTATTTTCGTTCTTCCAGCGTTGCGTGGACCGTCACGATCTGGTCGTTGCGGCGCACATGGATTTCGACATTGGAGCCGGGCGCCAGCGCCGCGACCTGGTTGAGGGCTTCCTGGTCGGTCAGGATCTGCCGGCCATTCACTTCAGTGATCAGGTCGCCGACGCGAAGTCCCGCGCGCTCCGCCGGGCTGCCGGTGTCGATGGCGCCGATCACCGGTGCGCTGAAACGCCTATTCGGCCCGGCCAGGACGTGAACGCCCAGCCAGCCGCGGCGGACGCGGCCGTGATCGACGATTTCACCCAACACGCCGCGCACCAGATTCACCGGGATCGCAAAGCCGATGCCTTCGGTGCCCAGCGCCTGTGCCAGCACCGCGGTATTGATGCCGACCAGTTCGCCGTCGGTATCGATGAGCGCACCGCCGGAGTTGCCGAAATTGATGGCGGCGTCGGTCTGGATGAAATCTTCGAAATCCGTCACTCCAAGGCGACCTCTGCCGGTTGCGCTGACGATACCTTGCGTCACGGTCTGGCTCAGGCCCAGCGGATTGCCGATCGCCAGCACGACAT
>DATMEZ010000010.1:0-8681 GCA_035556415.1 Povalibacter sp. | reverse complement strand
CAACAGCCTGAACATCCCGGCGCCGCTGCTCGACCGTATGGAAGTCATTCGCCTGCCGGGCTACACCGAAGACGAGAAGAGCGCGATTGCGCGACGCTATCTGGTGCCCAAGCAGGTGAAGCAGAACGGTCTGAAGAACTCCGAGCTCAAGCTCGCCGATCAGGCCGTGCTTGACATCATCCGCTACTACACGCGCGAAGCCGGCGTGCGCAACCTGGAACGCGAGGTTTCCAAGATCTGCCGCAAGGCAGTCAAGCAGCTGCTCACCGACAAGGACGCCAAGTGCGTCAACGTGGTGCCGAAGAATCTGAACAAGTTCCTGGGCGTGCGCCGCTTCCGCTACGGTCGCGCCGAGGAGCAGGACACCATCGGCCAGGTCACCGGCCTGGCGTGGACCGAGGTCGGCGGCGAGCTGCTGACCATCGAGGCCGCGGTGGTTCCCGGCAAGGGCAAGCTGACGCACACCGGTCAGCTCGGCGATGTCATGCAGGAATCGATTCAGGCGGCCATGACGGTGGTGCGCAGCCGCGCCAGCATCCTGGGCCTGGATCCGGATTTCTATCAGAAGGCCGACGTGCACATTCACATGCCTGAGGGCGCTACGCCGAAGGATGGCCCGAGCGCGGGTATCGGCATGTGCACGGCGTTGGTGTCGGCACTGACGAAAGCGGCAGTTCGTTCGGACGTCGCCATGACCGGCGAAATCACGCTGCGCGGACAGGTGCTGCCGATCGGCGGTTTGAAAGAAAAACTGCTGGCGGCGCATCGCGGCGGCATTCGCACCGTGTTGATCCCGGATGAGAACACCAAGGACCTCGTCGACATTCCGCAGAACATCAAGGACAGTCTCGAGATCAAGCCGGTGAAGTGGATCGACGAGGTGTTGCAGGTGGCGCTCAGGCACATGCCCACGCCGCTCGGCGCTGCATCAGATCCGTCGCGCGCGAACGACAAGGGCCGGCCGCGGCGTGCCAACAAGCGCGCCGCAAAACAGCCACGAGCGCACTGAAGATGGACATCACGCGGGGCGCAAATGATTTTGCGCCCCGCTGATCCCTCGTAGTTTTCGCCTCATTTTGCACACGTAGCGGGTTGCTTCTTGCTTCTTCCCGCTGCTATAACGCGCCCCCGCCTGAAGGCAGGCACCGATTTCTTTATCCAAGAAGGAAACCGACATGAACAAGGCCGAATTGATCGAAGCGGTGAGCGGCAGCACGGGTCTGCAGAAAGCGGATGCGACCAAAGCCGTGGACGCCGTATTCGATTCCATTGCCGCGGCGCTGAAGTCGGGCGATTCCGTCGCATTGCTGGGATTCGGCACGTTCGTCGTCAAGGCCCGCGCAGCGCGCGCCGGCCGCAATCCGCGCACCGGCGAGACCATCGAAATCGCCGCCAGCAAAGTTCCTGGCTTCAAGGCTGGCAAGGGCCTGAAGGATGCTGTAAATTAGCGCGCCTTCAAACAGGGGCTCTGGTCAGCGCCTAGAGCCCCTGCACTGATTTCGAGGCGGTTTTCCGATGAGATGCGCAGCATCGATCGGCAAGAGGGTGCTTAGCTCAGCTGGTAGAGCGTCGCCCTTACAAGGCGAATGTCGGGGGTTCGATCCCCTCAGCACCCACCACGCCTTGTCTAGAATCAGACCTGGTTTTTAGCGCGGAGCGGTAGTTCAGCTGGTTAGAATATCGGCCTGTCACGCCGAGGGTCGCGGGTTCGAGTCCCGTCCGCTCCGCCACTTACTCCAAAGCGAATCGTGAGTGGCCATTCAAGCGCATCGCGCTGCGAATGGCTCACTCGCGGGCCGCACATAAAGCAAGAAGCGCTCACCACACATGCTGCAAACAATTCGCGACAAGATCACCGGTTGGGTCTCGGCGGTGTTCCTGGGCACCATCTCGGTGGTGTTCGTGTTCTGGGGTGTGGATTTCCAGTCCCAGTCCACGACGGTTGCAGCCACGGTCGATGGCGACAAGGTCCCGGCCGAAGCCGTGCGCCGCGCCTGGCAGCAGCGCCAGTCCCAATTGCAGCAGATGATGCGCACCGAGCTGCCGTCCGAAATGGTGAAGGCGCAGCAGCGGGCCCTCCTGGACGAGTTCATTCGCTCCAGCCTTCTGTCGCAGCGTGCCGAGAAGCTCGGTTATCGCGTCAGCGATCAGGCCTTGGCGGACCGCATCGTCTCGTTCCCCGAGTTGCAGGTCGATGGCCAGTTCTCACGCGACCGTTACGCGATGCTGCTGCGCCAGCAGGGCCGGACCGAGCCGCAGTTCGAGGCCGAGCTGCGCGCCGAGATGACCATCGGTCAGATCCAGGAAGGCGTGGTCGCATCCGGCTTTGCGCTGCCCTACGAACTGGACCGGCGCTATGCGCTGGAGAGGCAGGAGCGCGAAGTCGATTACGTGCTCATCTCGACCAAGGAATTCGAGAACAAGGTGGCAGTGACGGATGAGCAGATCCAGTCCTGGTACGACTCGCACCAGAGCGACTACCTGCTGCCCGAAACCGTCGATCTGCAGTACGTGGAGCTGTCGCGCGGCAAGGCCGAAGGCGAGGTGACCGTTACCGAAACCGACCTGAAGGACTATTACGAGCAGGTCAAGGAACGTTTCGAAGCGCCCGAGCGCCGACATGCGCGGCACATCCTGATCACGACGGGCGATGGCGTCGACGACGCCGCAGCGAAAAAGAAAGCCGATGAGCTTGCCGCCCAGGCGAAAGCGGGCGCCGATTTCGCGCAGCTCGCCAAGGACAATTCGAAGGATCCCGGCTCGGCACAGCAGGGCGGCGATCTGGGATGGGCGCAGCGCGGCATGTTCGTCGGGCCGTTCGAGGAAGCGCTGTTCAGCATGTCGCCCGGGGAGATCCGCGGGCCCATCAAGACCCAATTCGGCTATCACATCATTCGCCTCGAGGAAGTCGAGGCGGGCCAGGTCCGGCCGTTCGAGGAAGTGCGCGCGGAACTGGAAGCGGAATACCGCAAGGATCGCTCGCAGACGATTTTCTACGACGAGTCGCAGAAGCTGGCGGACCAGGCATTCTCGGCGCTCACCGAGCTGGATTCGGTGGCGAAAGCGACCGGCCTGCCGATCAAGACGATCAGCGGCTTCACGCGCGAAGGCGGTGGCGAGCTGGGCGACGATCCCGGCGCCATCGAAGCGGCTTTCAGCGAAGAAGTGCTCGAACAGGGGCGCAACAGCCCACTGGTCACCATCGGCGAGGATCGTGCGCTGGTGCTGCGGGTTGCCGATCACAAGCCGGCCGAACCGAAGCCGCTTGCCGACGTCCGTGCGGATATCGAGAAGCTGCTGAAGGACCAGGCGGAGCGCGAAGCGGCCGCAAAGAAGGGTGGCGAAGCGCTCGCGAAGCTGCAGCAGGGCGGTGACTGGTCCGCGGCGCTGAAGGAAATGGGCATGGCGCCGGTCGGCAAGCGCTTCGTGGTTCGTCAGGATGCAGTGGCGCCAGCTGCTGTCGTTCGCGCCGTGTTTTCAGCACCGTCAGCCGAAATCAGCGAAGCGAAGCCGCACTTCGGCAGCGCCACGACGGACGAGGGCAACTTCGTGGTGTTCGCTGTCAGTGCCGTGCGCAACGGCGACCCGGCGGCCGAGGCGCCGAACGACAAGATGGCGCGCCGCCGCCAGGGCCAGCAGCAGTCGGGCATGGAAGAGTTCGGTGCGTATGTCGCGGAAGCGGAGCGCAACGCCGACATCGTGCGCAACGACAAAGTATTCGAATAGTCCCGCTCTGAAGGTCCGCAAGCCTCTCCCGAGCGGCGCGCCTTCACCCGTGCTGCTGAAACGCCTCTCCCTGTTCAGGGAGAGGCGAAGAGCGATCACTCCTCCGGCAGCGCCATTCCCACGGTGCTGAAGCCGCCATCCACATAGACGATTTCGCCGGTGATGCCGGCCGCCAGGTCCGAGCACAAGAAGGCGGCGGTGTTGCCGACGTCCTCCGGAGTGACGTTGCGCCGCAGCGGTGCGGTTGCAGCGACGTGGCCCAGGATCCGGCGGAAGCCACCGATGCCAGCGGCCGCCAGTGTCTTGATGGGGCCGGCGGAGATGCCATTGACGCGGATGCCTTGCGGGCCCAGGTCGGCGGCCAGGAATCGGACGCTGGCCTCCAGGCTGGCCTTGGCGAGGCCCATCACGTTGTAGCTCGGCAGGGAGCGGACCGCGCCCAGATAGCTCAAGGTCAGCAGCGAGCCGCTGCGACCTTGCATCATGGGCACTGCGGCTTTGGCCAGAGCCGTCAGGCTGTAGCTCGAGATGTCATGCGCGATGCGGAAGTACTCGCGCGTCGTGGAATCGATATAGCTGCCGCGGATGGCTTCAGTGGGGGCGAAGGCAACCGCATGAATCAGAATGTCCAGGCCGTCCCAGTCCTGCTTCAGGCGCTGGAAACCGGCTTCGATGCTCTCGTCGCTGGCCACGTCCATCTCGAAGACGTTGCGCGAGCCGAATTCCTGCGCCATGCCGACGACGCGGTCCTTGAAGCGGTCCTGATAGCTGAAAGCCAGTTCGGCGCCTTCGCGCCGCATGGCGGTGGCAATGCCGTGAGCGATGGAGCGTTCGGTGGCGAGGCCGACGATCAGCGCGCGCTTGCCTGCAAGAAATCCCATGACCCGTCTCCGTTGATGAATGGCGGATGCGATTGTAAGGAACCGAGGGGGATGCGGGATAGGCGGGCGAACAGGGAGCCGGTGAGTTCAGCCCTACGGGCAGCGTTACGCGAGCCACAGCTGTAGCTCGCCCGGTATTTGGTCGCGGCAGGCTGTTCGTGCAGACAGCCTGCCGCAGCCAATTCCTTAGATTCCCGCGCGGCGGCGGTCTTCGCGATACATCACCAGGCGCTGGCCCGGCTTGATCACTGAAGTCGACCTGAGGCTGTTCCAGCCGAGCAGATCAGCGACATTGACGCGGAACTTGCGCGCGATGTGCGACAGCGTGTCACCTCGGCGTACTACGTAGGTGGTGGGGCCATTCACCGAGCCAGGATTGGTCGAGGCCAGCGTGGCGGTGCCCGGGATGTTCAGCACCTGACCGACCGCCAAGGTGCTGTCGGTCTGCAGGCCATTGGTCGTCGCCAGCCGATCCATGTTCACGCTATGGCTGCGGGCGATGCTCCACAGCGTATCGCCGCGACGCACCACGTGCTTGCCGCTGCGCGGTGTCTTCGGTTCGTCATCGATGTTGGCGACCCGTATTGCCGAGCCGCTGTCCATGCCGCGCGGTGCTGCCGTGACCAGCAGATCCTGGCCGGGATGGATCACCGTGCCGCGAATCCGGTTCGCCTGCTTCAGCGCAGCGACGGAGACGCCGTATCGATGTGCGATGCCTCCCAGCGTGTCGCCCGAGCGAACGCGGTGATAGACGACGCGAACGCGCTTCTCGACCGGCAAGGCCGCGATGGCTTCCACCATGCGCGTCTCACGGTCCGCCGGTACCAGCAGGTGATGCGGACCATCCGGATCGGTTACCCAGTGGTTGAAGGCCGGGTTCAGCGCCAGCAGCTCCTCCTTGGACAGCTCGGCCAGTTCCGCGGCGACCTGCAGATCGATCTGGCCGGCCACGTCGACCTTGGCGAAATAGGGTTCATTCGGAATGGGAGCGAACGCCAGCCCATGCTGGGCCGGGTCGGCAACGATGCGGGCCATGGCCATCAGCTTGGGGACGTAGGCGCGCGTTTCTCTCGGCAGCTTCAGGCTGAAGAAGTCGGTGGGCTTGCCGGCTGCGCGATTGCGATCGATGGCGCGGGCCACATTCATCTCGCCGCAGTTGTAGGCAGCGACGGCCAGCAGCCAGTCGCCGTCGAACTCGTTGGCGAGGAACTGCAAATAATCCAGTGCGGCCGTGGTGGCGGCCATGACGTCGCGGCGGCCGTCGTAGTACCAGTTCTGTTTCAGGCCATAACGGCGGCCGGTGGCGGGAATGAACTGCCACAGGCCGGAGGCCCGGGCGCGTGACAGGGCAACTGGATTGAACGCGCTTTCCACGACCGGTAGCAACGCCAGCTCCAGCGGCATCTTGCGCTCTTCGAGCTGACTGACGATGTAGTAGAGGTAGCGCTCGCCGCGTTTGAAGGTGCGGTCGAGGTAGGCCGGGTGCTTGACGTACCACTGCTGCTCGCGCTCGATTTCGTCGCGGTCGATGTCGCCGAGGGCGAAGCCGTTGCGAATGCGCTCGAACAGATCGTCCGCGGGGGCTTCTTCGCCGTCGGTACCCAGTTCCCGGACCAGCGGACGCGAGCCGCCGGTCTGTGCGTCGAGGGTTTCGATGGCGTCTTCGACCTGGGCCGGGCCGTCGGTGCCGATGTCGGCCTCGTCGACCTTGGTCCCGGGCGGTAGCGCGTCCCCGGCCACCAGTTCGTCGTCGTCGGACGGCGTGGTGGCCATGTGGCTGCAGCCGGCAGTAAGGAAAGCAAACGCTGCTGTCAGGGCGGCAAGCAGCGCTGCCGGCGTGCATCGGACCATCGATCGAACCTCCAAAATGCCGGACCTGCCGGTCCGGGTAGGGCCTAAGTTGACCCGCCGTGCCTTGAACTTCACCTCACCTGCGGGGTGTTGCAGGTGTCAAAAAATGTCAATCGAATCAGTTCTTGAAGCCGTCTTTCCAGTGCCGGATGACGGCCAATACCTCGACCGGATTCAACTCCCGGCCGACGCGGCCTTCCGCGGCCTGTTTCACAGTCTGCCGATGGCAGCGCAGAAACGGGTTCACATTCCGCTCCCGCCTGATGTCCGAGGGTAGCGTCGCCTCATCCCGCGAGCGGCGCCGCAGCGCTTCTTCGAGGTAGGCGGCGCTATCCGCATTGTCCGGTTCGACTGCCAGGGCGAATTTCAGGTTGCTGACCGTGTATTCGTGCCCGCAGTAGACCTGGGTTTGTTGCGGCAGGGCGGCGAATTTGGCCAGCGAGGCGGCCATTTGTTCCGCAGTGCCTTCGAACAATCTGCCGCAGCCGGCACTGAACAGGGTGTCGCCGCTGAAAACCGCCCCGTGGCCCAGGTACGCCACATGGCCCGCCGTGTGCCCCGGAACGTCCAGCACCGCGAAGCTCAATCCCAGCGATTCGAACGCCGCCGTATCGCCTTCGCGCATCCGCCGCGGCTCGCCCGGCAGCGTTTCGCTGGCTGGGCCAAACACGGTCACCGGCCGTGTGCGTAGCAACTCGGCGACACCCCCGACGTGATCCCGGTGGTGGTGGGTGAGAAGCACCCCTTCGAGTTGCAGGTCCCGGCTCGCGAGCACTTGCTGCACCGGCGTCGCATCACCCGGATCGACGGCGACGACCTGTCGCGGATCGCGTGGCGAATGGATCAGCCAGATGTAGTTGTCGGCGAAGGCCCGAACCGGGGTGACCTGCAGCATCGTTCCCCTTCTATGGCGGGAAAGTTCGCGAGGCCGTATTAAACATTGGCGTGGACGATCGCAGCAAGCATTCATTCTGCTCGTTTGACGCGCAAGCGTGCAGTGCGGATCGGCTATTCTCTGCACCATGCACCGCCACAGCATCGACGCCCTGCACGACTGGCTGCGTTCGCCGCTGGGCGAGCGGCTGTATGCGCTCGAGCGCAAGCAGACCAGCGAGGCGCTGGCCCAGGTTTTCGGCTGGCAGCTGCTGCAGATCGGCTTGTGGGGAGATGACGACGGGCTCATCGTCGATGCACGTACGCAGCGCAAGTCGGTGCTCGGCTGGCACGGTCGCCGTTCAGGCTCGGATCTGCCAAACCCCGGGTCGTCGGGCGGTGCGGCCACGATGATTCGCTCGCGCACCGATTCGCTGGCCGTGGCTTCCGACTCGGTCGATGCGGTGCTGCTGCCGCACACGCTGGAGTACGAGCCCGATCCGCACGAAATCCTGCGCGAGGTCGGTCGCATCCTCTCCGCGGAAGGACATCTGATCGTGCTGGGATTTCGGCCCCTGTCGAGCTGGGGCATCCGGCACGTGTTCGCGCGCGAAGGCTTTCCACCCGGCATCGAGCGGTTGATCGGCGAGGGCCGCTTGCGGGACTGGCTGAAGCTGCTCGGATTCGAGATCGTCGACGCGCGCCGTTATCTGTTCACCCTGCCGTGGGGCGCGTCCTCGCCGCAGAGCTTCATCGAACGGGTCGGCGAGTCGGCCTGGCCGCTGTTCGCCAGCGGTTATCTGATCAAAGCACGCAAGCGCGTCTACACCCTGACGCCGATACGGCCACGCTGGCGCCTGCGGCCGAAGGTGGGCGGGCTCATCGAGCCGACGACCCGGATGCATCCGCACCGGCAGGTTCAGGAATAACGAGTTGCAGGTCTCAGGCATGCCAATCCCTGTCTTACGATCCATCTCGGCGCAAGCTCGAGCCAGTTGCCGTGCGCGGCGTTTTCGCAGACTGCGCGCATCGTGACGGTCGTGACCATCTATACCGACGGTGCCTGCCGCGGTAACCCAGGCCCCGGAGGTTGGGGAGCATTGCTGCTTTCGGGCGAGCACGAGCGCGAGCTGCGTGGCGGTGAAATGGATACGACCAACAACCGGATGGAGCTGACCGCGGCGATTCGCGCGCTGGCCGCACTGAAGCGGCCCTGCGATATCCAGCTGTACACCGATTCGCAATACGTGCGTAAGGGCATCACTGAGTGGCTGGCGCAATGGAAGCGGCGCGACTGGCGCACGGCCGATCGCAAGCCGGTCAAGAACGTCGATCTGTGGCAGGAACTGG
>DATMEZ010000009.1:0-2810 GCA_035556415.1 Povalibacter sp. | reverse complement strand
GTCGCCGACCTTTGCGCACGCGTCTTGTTCGCGCCGCGCCAGTTGCCCGTGGGCGCTCTGACAGCAATCGCCGGTGTGCCGCTGTTCCTGATCCTGATGCGACGCGCCGGGAAATAAAGGCTCAGCCCGCCACTACGCAGTTGCGCCCCTGCTGCTTCGCTCGATACAAAGCGGCATCTGCCGCGGCCACCAATCGCTCGGCGGCAGCCTTCAAATCCGCGTCGCCGCGCGCGAGCGTAATGCTTGCCACGCCGACCGACACAGTGAGCTGCAAATTCCGATCCCGCGCCGTTTCCAGCGGTCTGCCGCAAACCGCGAGGCGGATGCGCTCGGCCAGCGCCACGGCCTTATCCGGGGGAATCTCCGGCGCCACCACCACGAACTCGTCGCCACCAAAACGAGCCGCCGTATCGCTGTCCCGGATATGCGCATCGATGCGCTGCGCGGCTTCCCGCAATGCCATGTCGCCCACCAAGTGTCCGTGTCGATCGTTGATCTGCTTGAAATGATCCAGATCGATGAGCAGGCAGGTCAGGCTCGACCCCTGCCGTTGCGCCCGTGCCAGTTCTTCTCTCAGGCGCGCGTGCAGGTAGCGGCGGTTGTGCCAGCCGGTGAGAAAATCGGTCAAGCCGCTGCGGACCAGGCGAGCGCGATTCACCGTGTTCTCGATGGCGAACGAGGCAATGATGCCCAGGTGCGCCAGGAAATCGCTGGCCAAATGGCGCGAGAAACGCTTCTCGTCGGCGCTGCCGAAATTCAGGCTGCCCTGCAACTGGTCCTGGCGGCGCAACGGAATCAGCGCGACACTGCGCAACTGCGTTTCGCCCGGGAACAGCACTTGATGATCGCACCCCATGTACGGCCCCAGCCAAGGCTTGTGAAATGTCGCGAACTGCGGCGCAACCCCCACGATGCTGTCGCTGAACAGCACCCGGGGAAAGTCCTCGGCCTTCAACTGGTCGGCAATGAGCAGGTGCCGCAATTCGTGCTGCGGGTCCCACAATAATAGCGTCACGGCTTCGAGCCCATAGGAAGTCCGCAGGCCGTCGCCAACGGCGTGAAACAGCTGCCCCAGGTTGTCGGCCTTGAGCAGTTCCAGCTCGCGTTGCTGGCTGCGCCTGAGCAATCGCTCGTTGGTCGCGGCTTCTTCATGCAGCGCGGCAATGCGCGCCCGCAATTCGCGCACCTGGTTTTCGAGCTCGCGTCCGGTTGACCGCTGATCGGCGCTCATAGGCTCGCTCGTTGCTCGAGGCTATCCCGAATTTCGCTCGTGACGCATCACCGCTCCCGGACGCGTCCAGCGAGATATTCCCGGCCACGCCGCATCATGCTGACGAACTCCGGAGCATCTTGCGAATCGACGCTGCGCCACAGGCGTTCGACCGCGGCGCGCAGCGCCGTCAAGGATTCCTTGCCGTAATCGTTCAAGCTCTGGATTTCGAAGTACAGGTCCGGGCTCTCATTGGCCACCCGGGTCGCCACATCCACCTGGGCGTCATAGGTGGTGCTGGACAGCTGCGCCAGGCGCGGCGCGTCCTCTCCGCTCTCCGCCAGCGCGGTGAAGAAGGCGATGTTCAGAGCGTGCGACAGGCCCAGTACGTATGCGATGAGACGGTCGTGTTCGTCCAGGGACATGACCACCCGCTCCGCCATGGTGGAAGCAAACAAGCTCTGTGCCTCCTCGACCGCCTCGGTGCTGCCGACATCGACGAAAATAACGTGCCGGCCGGACAACAGTTCCGTATCGGGTCCGAACATGGGATGGATCGAAGTCACCCGGCAGCCGGCCTCGCACAAGGCTTGAATGCCGTGGCGCAACGGCGATTTGAGCGAGCCGATATCGAACACGATGCCGCGTGGCCGGCGCGCGGCCAGTTCTTGCAACACCGTATTGGCAATCTTCAGCGGCGTTGCCACTACGATCAGATCGAAATCGAGGGTCGTCTCGCGCCAGTCGGCGCAGTGGGTGAAACCATCGACGCGGCCATGGGGATCGGCAATGGTGACCTGGTAGGCCTGCGACGCCAGGAACTCGGCGAACCAGCGCCCCATCTTGCCGGCACCGCCGATCACCAGCGCCGAACGGCCGCTGCCGCGGCCGCCCGCGGCGACGCGCATGCGTTCCTGGGTGGTCAGGGACCCCCGAATCAACAGTTGCAGCACCGACTCCGCCAGATCCGGCGACAACTCCAGAGCACGTGCCGTCTCGCGTGCCCGCAGCAGCACCTCCTTCTCACGCCGATAGTCACGCGTGCCCCGGCCGGTCTCGCGCTTGACCTCGGCGATCTCGCGGCTGAGCGTCTGGCGCTGGGAGATCAGCGCCAGCAGTTGGTCATCGAGCGCGCTCAGGCGCGAACGGAGTTCTTCGAGTGTCATGCGGGGTGAGTTTGCTATCATCACGCCACCCATGTCCAACAACGATTTTCTGCCCGAGCCGCTGCCGCTCGACCCCTTGCCGAGGTTCGCGGACTGGCTCGAAGACGCCCGCCAAAAGGCCACGCAACCCAATCCGGACGCCATGGTTCTAGCGACTGCTGACGCCGCCGGCGCGCCCTCGGCTCGTGTCGTCCTGTGCAAACAGCTGTCCGCGGACGGCTACATCGTGTTCTTCACCAACTATGAATCGCGCAAAGGCCAGGAGCTGGCCGCCCGGCCACGCGCGGCCGCGGTATTTCATTGGGACGCGCTGCACCGGCAAGTACGCATCACGGGTCCGGTGCTGCGCTCCCCGGCGGCTGAAAGCGATCGGTATTTCGCCACCCGGGCATTGAACAGCCGCATCGGCGCCTGGGCCAGCGCGCAAAGCCGGC
>DATMEZ010000008.1:0-3279 GCA_035556415.1 Povalibacter sp. | reverse complement strand
AGCACGTACCCGAGTTCCATCAGCTTGATCACCGTGCCGTACGGAAAGCCCGGGCGGGTGATCGCCGCCACGCGATCACCCTCGGCGAAGCCGTGCGCGATGCTGCTCGTCATGGTGCGATCGCCTCATGTGCCGACCCGGTTGCAGGCGGTACGAGAAACAGGGCAGGGATGTGGAGATGGTTAATAATTCTTCGTCCGCGCAGCTCGCACAGCACGGTTCCCCATGGCCAGAGGCGTGTCTTGTACGCCGCGCGGCGGTCGATCGCATCCGCACTTCCGTCTAAGGTATTGTCTTAGTGCACTGTTACGCAGACCGGCCCGCATGTGAGAGGTGACATCGACGATTTGCCTGACGCGAGCGATGCGCGATGATCCGTTTTCCAGTTATCGAGGCTTGCCCGTTCCAATGCGCATCCTGTTCGTCTGCATGGGGAATATCTGCCGTTCGCCGACCGCCGAAGGCGTTTTTCGGCACCTGCTGACGGCTCAGCCGGACCTGCTCATCGAAGTGGATTCCGCGGGCACGCACGACTATCACGTCGGCGCGCCGCCCGATGCCCGTTCGGTTGCGGCCGCAAGGCGTCGCGGCATCGATCTGTCGGGCCTACGCGCGCGCATGATAAGCGCCGAGGATTTCGAGCGTTTCGATCTGATTCTCGCCATGGACGAACAGAACCTGCGCGAACTGCAACACCGGGCGCGGCCGGCGCAGCATCGTCGTCTGCGATTGATGATGGATTACGCGCCGGAGGCCGGCCGGTCTGTCGTGCCAGATCCCTACTACGGAGGGTCGCAGGGTTTCGAGGAAGTGCTCGACCTGCTGGAGCAGGCAGCCAATGGCTTGATCCGCGAGCTTAGGGGCACGCGCGGTCAGTAGTCGCGCCCATCGTCGAATCGCGCCCGCTGTTCTTCAGTACGTAGCGCATACATGTTCGCCAGTGGCAGTTAGGGGTCGACGAGCCAACGGGCGTTCCTGTGCCAGACGCGCATCCACAAAAAAGGCCGGCATTGAGCCGGCCTTTTTCGTTACGGACTGCTTGTCAGTGCGGTCACTCGTCGCGCCGGGACGAGCTGTCCGGGCCGTTGTTCCAGGATCCCGCTGCGCCGGCGCCGGGCCCTGAGGACCAGACCGTGTGAGTGGAATCCGAGCGCGGTGCGGGCGACGGCGAACTGGCTTCGGGCGCAGCCGGCTTGGGCGGTGCCGATTCGCTGGTCGGTTCGTGCCGTGGCCGGGATTCGTTTGCAGGAGCCGTCGGCGCGGGAGCAGGCGGTGCAGATGCAGGCGGCGCGGCTGCAGCGGGTGCGGACGCAGTTGGTGCGGCCGCAGCCGGCAGATCGAAGCTACGCTGTGCCTCGGGCTGTGGCGCCGCGTGTTCGCGTGCTGTGGCCGGCGAGTGCGACGACTCTGCGTGAGCGTGATCGCCCGAGTCCGGGGATGCGTTGCCGCCGGCAGCCGCCGGAGCACCGTCCTCACCACGACCGCGACCACCGCGGCGGCGACGCCCACGACGGCCTCGACCACCTCGCTCACCGCGTTCACCTCGTTGCGCGTCCCCAGCAGCTTCCGCACGTTCTGCACGTTCCGGACGAGCGGCCTGCTGTTCAGGGCGCGGCTGCTGGCTTTGCGGCTGCTGCTGGGCCTGCGTCTGCTGCTGTGGGCGGTTGGCCGGCTGTTGAGAGCGCGGATGAGATTCGGAGCGCGTTTCGGCTGCGTGTTCGCGTGGCTTGCGATCCTGGCGCTGCTGTTGCGAGTCGCGGCGCGCATCTGCCGATGCACGATCCTTCTGGTCGTGACGGGCACCGCCGCGATCTCGGCCTTCGCGGCCACGACGATCTCGGTCGCGTCCGTGACGGCCTTCGTGCCGATCACGACGCTGGCTGTCCCGCGAGCTGCGAGTTGCCGGTGCCTTCTCAGGCTCGGCCGGCTTGCCGGCGCCGCCGAACAGGAAGCGCCACAGGCGCACGAAGATTCCAATCTGCTCGACCGGAGCCGGCGCGGCAGGCTGCGCTTCGATGGTGATGCTGGCGGGAGCGGGAATGCTCGGCAGCGAGGCTGTCACCACGGCTGGCGCAGGGGCGTCTGGCTTGTCGCGCGCAACGATCTCCTGGGCAGTGACGATCGGGACTACCGGAATCTGGTGGCTGACGCCGTTGTTCTCCGGTAACTGCGCCTCGTCATCGCGCACGCGGCGGATGTCGTATGCGGGCGTATCGATGTACTTGTTGGGCACCAGCACGATCTGCGCGCTGCTCTTGGCTTCGATGTTGTTGAGCCATTCGCGCTTTTCGTTCATGAGGTAGGTGGCGACCTCGACCGGCAGCTGCGCGATCACCTTGACCGTGCGGTCCTTGCGGGCCTCCTCGCCGATCAGGCGCAGCAGCGCCAGCGCCAACGATTCGACGCCACGGATCGTCCCCATGCCGTTGCAGCGCGGGCAGGTGATGTTCGCCGCTTCGCCGATGGAGGGCCGCAGGCGTTGCCGCGACAGCTCCAGCAGGCCGAAGCGCGAAATGCGTCCGAACTGGATGCGGGCGCGGTCCTGCCGCACCGCTTCACGGATGCGGTCTTCGACGGCGCGCTGATTCTTCTGCGACTCCATGTCGATGAAGTCGATGACGATCAGGCCGCCCAGGTCGCGCAGGCGCAGCTGGCGGGCGATTTCGTCGGCGGCTTCGAGGTTGGTGTTGAGCGCGGTGGTCTCGATGTCCGTGCCGCGGGTGGCGCGGGCGGAGTTGATGTCGATCGACACCAGCGCTTCGGTCGGGTCGATGACGATGGAGCCGCCGGAGGGCAGGTTGACCTTGTGCGAGTGCGCCGACTCGATCTGGTTCTCGATCTGGAAGCGGGTGAACAGCGGCACCGAGTCTTCGTAGAACTTGAGCTTGCGCAGGCTGGCCGGCATGAAGCGCTGCATGTACTGCTGCGCCTCGTTGAAGATCTCCTGGTTGTCCACCAGGATCTCGCCGATGTCGTCAGCCAGATAGTCGCGCAGGGCGCGGATGATGGCCTTGGATTCCTGGTAGATCAGGAAGGGCGCGGCGCGGCCTTCGGAGGCCTGCGAGATGGCGGTCCAGACTTCCTTGAGGTTGTCCAGGTCCCACTGCAGCTCTTCAGCCGACCGACCGACGCCGGCAGTGCGGACGATGGCGCCCATGCCGTCGGGAATCTGGACGTGGTCGAGCGCTTCGCGCAGCTGTTCGCGATCCTCACCCTCGATGCGGCGGGAGACGCCGCCAGCGCGGGCATTGTTCGGCATCAGCACCAGGAAACGGCCGG
>DATMEZ010000007.1:0-56754 GCA_035556415.1 Povalibacter sp. | reverse complement strand
CATCTGTTCAACCCGGAATCCATCCACCGGCTGCAGAAGAGCGTCCGCAACGGCAATTTCGCGACGTTCAAGGAGTATTCGCGGCTCATCAACGAGCAGGCGACCCATCTTTGCACGCTGCGCGGCCTGTTGGACTTCAAGGCCGGCGAGCCGGTGCCACTGGAAGAAGTCGAGCCGGTGGAAAGCATCATGAAGCGCTTCAAGACCGGCGCCATGTCCTACGGCTCGATCAGCAAGGAAGCGCACGAGACGCTGGCGATCGCCATGAACCGCATCGGCGGCAAGAGCAACACCGGCGAAGGCGGCGAGGATCCGGAACGCTACCGGCCGCTGCCGAACGGCGACTCGAAGAACTCCGCGATCAAGCAGGTGGCTTCGGGCCGTTTCGGCGTGACCAGCGAGTACCTGGTCAGTGCGCAGGAAATCCAGATCAAGATGGCGCAGGGCGCCAAGCCCGGCGAAGGTGGCCAGCTGCCTGGCGGCAAGGTATATCCGCCGATCGCCAAGACGCGCCATACCACTGCGGGCGTCGGCCTGATTTCGCCGCCGCCGCATCACGATATCTACTCGATCGAAGACCTGGCCGAGCTGATTCACGATCTGAAGAACGCGAATCGCCGCGCCCGCATCAGCGTGAAGCTGGTGGCCGAAGTCGGTGTCGGCACGATTGCGGCCGGTGTGGCGAAAGCGCACGCCGACGTAGTGCTGGTCAGCGGTTACGACGGTGGCACCGGCGCTTCGCCGCAAACGTCGATCACGCACGCCGGCTTGCCGTGGGAGCTGGGCCTGGCGGAAACGCACCAGACCCTGGTGATGAACGATCTGCGCAGCCGCATCACGGTGGAGACCGACGGTCAGCTCAAGACCGGCCGTGACGTGGTCGTCGCCGCCCTGCTCGGCGCTGAAGAGTTCGGCTTCGCTACGGCACCGCTGGTCGCCACCGGCTGCATCATGATGCGCGTGTGCCATCTGAACACCTGCCCGGCCGGGGTCGCGACGCAGGATCCGAAGCTGCGCGAGAAATTCGCCGGCAAGCCCGAGCACGTCGTCAACTTCATGCGCTTCATCGCGATGGAAATGCGCGAGCTGATGGCGCAGCTGGGTTTCCGCAGCATCGAAGAGATGGTCGGTCGCGTCGATCGCCTGGAAGCCCGCAAGGCCATCGCCCACTGGAAAGCGAAGGGCCTGGACTTCAGCAACCTGCTGTACCAGCCGGACGCGGGCTCGGACGTGGGTCGCTCCTGCCAGATGCAGCAGGATCATGGACTCGACAAGTCGCTCGACATCACTCAGCTGCTGGACATCTGCCAGCCGGCCATCGAGCGCGGCGAACCGGTGAAAGCGGAACTGACCATTCGCAACATCAATCGCGTGTTCGGCACCATCACCGGCAGCGAAGTCACGCGCAAGTACGGCGCAGCGGGATTGCCCGAAGACACGATCCAGATCGGCCTGAAAGGCTCGGCGGGTCAGAGCTTCGGCGCCTTCCTGCCGCGCGGCATGACCTTCCGTCTCGAAGGCGATGCCAACGACTACGTCGGCAAGGGACTGTCGGGCGGCAAGCTGATCCTGTATCCGCCGGCCGGCTCGCCGTTCAAGTCGTGGGAGAACATCATCGTCGGCAACGTCGCGCTCTACGGCGCAACGAGCGGCGAGGCGTACATCAGCGGCATGGGAGGCGAACGCTTCTGCGTACGCAACAGCGGTGCACATGCGGTGGTGGAAGCGGTGGGCGATCACGGCTGCGAATACATGACCGGCGGTCGCGTGATCGTGCTCGGCTCGATCGGACGCAACTTCGGCGCCGGCATGTCCGGCGGCGTGGCTTACGTGCTCGATGAGCGTGGCGACGCCAGCACCCACATCAACAAGGACATGGTGGAAGTCGGCGGGCTCGAAGAGCCGGAAGAGATTGCCGCCGTGAAAGCCATGATCGAGCGGCACCTGCACTATACGAAGAGCGCGCGCGCCCAACAGGTGCTCGATGCTTGGGACAAGATGGTGCCGCGCTTCGTGCGTGTCATGCCACGCGACTACAAACGAATGCTCGCTTGTATCTCGCGCGCGCACGAGCAGGGCCTCACCGGCGACGATGCCATCATGAAGGCGTTCGAAGAGAACGCCCGTGACCTGGCCCGCGTCGGCGGCAACTAGCCGCCGCCCGCTCAACGACACAGGGCCGCCCCTGCCGCGCTCACACGACATCGGTGAGTAGCGGCAGGCGCGAAACCAAGCCGCCATCGAATTACGAAGCAAACACCATGGGCAAGCCAACCGGATTCATCGAGTATCTGCGGGAACTTCCCGTCGATCGCACGCCGCAGGAGCGCGTTCGCGACTGGAAGGAATTCCACCATCACATGGAAGACAAGCGACTGCGCAACCAGGCCGCGCGCTGCATGGATTGCGGCGTACCGTTCTGCCACACCGGCAAATTGATCAGCGGCGCAGCCTCCGGCTGTCCGGTGAACAACGTGATCCCGGAGTGGAACGACCTCATCTACCGCGGGCTGTGGCAGGAAGCGCTCGACCGCCTGCACATGACCAACAACTTCCCCGAGTTCACCGGCCGGGTCTGTCCGGCGCCGTGTGAAGGCTCCTGCGTTCTCGGCATCAACAATCCGCCGGTGACGATCAAGAACATCGAAAACTCGATCGTCGAGCGCGGCTGGGACGAAGGTTGGGTGCTGCCGGAAGCGCCGAAGACGCGCACCGGCAAGAAGGTCGCGGTGATCGGCTCGGGCCCGGCAGGCCTGGCAGCGGCCGCGCAGCTGAACCGCGCCGGTCACAGCGTCACCGTGCTCGAGCGCGCCGACCGGCCGGGCGGATTGCTGATGTACGGCATTCCGAACATGAAGCTCGACAAGCGCAACGTGGTCGAACGGCGCCTGAAGCTCATGGAGCAGGAAGGCATCAAGTTCATTTGCAAGGCCAACGTCGGCGAGAACGTCGAGGCGCAGCTGCTGCGTCGCGATTTCGATGCCATCGTGATCTGCACCGGCGCCACGCAACCGCGCGATCTGCCAGTCGAAGGCCGCAATCTCAATGGCATCCATTTCGCGATGGACTACCTCACCGCCAGCACGCAGGCGCTGCTCAACGGCGGGCCGGACTCGACGCCGATTCATGCACGCAGCAAGGACGTGGTCGTGATCGGCGGCGGCGACACCGGCACCGACTGCGTCGGCACCGCCGTGCGGCACGGCTGCAAGAGCGTGACCCAGATCGAGATCATGACCAAGCCGCCCATGGATCGCGCCGACGACAATCCCTGGCCGGAATGGCCCAAGGTCTACAAGATGGACTATGGCCAGGAAGAAGCGGCAGCCAGGTTCGGCGCCGATCCGCGCACCTATCTGACGACCGTGAAGCGCTTCAACGGCGACGCCCAGGGCAACGTCAAGGAGCTGGTGACGGTGCAGATCCAGTGGCGCAAGAACGATCAGGGCCAGTTCGTGCCGGCCGAAGTGCCCGGCTCGGAAAAGACCCACCCGGCGCAGCTGGTGCTGCTGGCGATGGGCTTTCTCGGGCCCGAGCAGATGCTGCTGAAGGATCTGGCGCTGCAGACCGATGCACGCAGTAACGTGAAAGCGGAACACGGCCAGTTCGCCACCAGCATCAAGGGTGTGTTCGCCGCCGGCGATTGCCGTCGCGGCCAGAGCCTCGTGGTGTGGGCGATCAACGAAGGCCGCGGCGCGGCACGCGAGTGCGATCGGTACTTGATGGGAACGACGGAGCTGCCGTAAGCACTCGGCAGCGCAATTGCATCGAGAGCAAGCCAAGCAGCGCGGCTCGTTGATTCGGTAGCCGGATCACGGGCCGCGCTGTGCTGCGGCCTGCTCACCTGCCGATTCGCTCGAATGACTGATCGGTGACTGGGACAATGAACCGGCGCCGCCGCGCTACTGGCCTCAGACAGCGCGTTTCACGCTCACGCGCTTGCCAGAGTAGGACGATGGAATCTGGCGCTCGACATCCGTCGGTCGCGCTGGCGCGCCACCAGCAGTGGCATCATTCTCTGGTTCCGACTCCGCGATACAGCAACCAAACGCAGGCCGCGTACAGCACCGCGGCCGAACCGATCATGATGGTATAGGCCAGGCCCACGTTCACGTCCGACACACCGAGAAAACCGAAGCGGAACGCATTCACCATGTACAGGATCGGATTGGCGTGCGAGATGCCCTGCGCCCATTCGGGCAGCAGCTTGATGGTGTAGAACACGCCGCCCAGGTAGGTCAGCGGCGTCAGCACGAAGGTCGGAATGAAAGTGATCTGATCGAAATTCTTGGCGAATATCGCGTTGATCATACCGGCGAGCGCAAACACGACCGAGCTCAGCAGCACTGCCGAGATCACGACCGGCAGACTGTGGATGTGCAGCCGGGTGAAGATCAGCGTGATGACGGTCACCACTGCACCGACGATGATGCCGCGCGCGACCCCGCCGACCACGTAGCCGGCCACGATCAGCCAATGCGACAGCGGCGACACCAGCAGCTCCTCGATGTGCTTGCCGAACTTGGCGCCGAAGAACGAGGACACCACGTTGCCGTAGGAGTTGGTGATCACCGACATCATGATCAGTCCGGGCGCGATGTACTGGATATAGGTGTAGCCGCCCATGTCGCCGATGCGCTGGCCGATCAGGCTGCCGAAAATGATGAAATACAGCGTCGCGGTGATCGCCGGCGGGACGATGGTCTGCGCCCAGATGCGAATGATGCGATTGAACTCGCGGATGATGATCGTGTTGACGCCGACGAGACTGGTTTTGACGAGCATGGCTTGGCGCTGGGTGCGAAAACGTTGGATGGGATCGGGCAGGCCGGCGGTTCAGCCGGCGACGATGGCCGGCCGGTCGTCTTTCTGGTTCACCAGCCGCATGAACAGCTCCTCCAGCCGGTTCGCCTTGTTGCGCATCGACAGCACTTCCAGCCCCTGGGTGGAGAGCCGCGAGAAGATGTCGTTCAGGCTCTGGTCCTTCGAGACCTCGACCTCCAGGGTGTGATCGTCCTGCATGCTCACCTGATAGCCCGGCAGTGCCGGCGCGGCAGTCACGGGATTGCGCAGGTTGAACACGAACACTTCGGTCTGCAGCTTGCGCAGCACGCGGCTCATGCGATCGTTCTCGATGATGCGGCCCTTGTCGATGATGGCCACGTACCGGCACAGGCTTTCGGCCTCTTCCAGGTAATGCGTGGTCAGGATGATGGTGGTGCCGGCGGCGTTGATGTCCTTCATGAAGGTCCACATGGAGCGGCGCACCTCGATATCCACGCCAGCGGTGGGCTCGTCCAGGATCAGCAGGCGCGGCTCGTGCATCAGCGCGCGGGCGATCATGAGCCGCCGCTTCATGCCACCGGACAAGGTGCGCGAGATTGCATTGCGCTTGTCCCAGAGCTGCAGCGCGTTCAGGTACTTTTCCAGGCGGGTGTAGGCGATCTGCCGTGGGATGCCGTAGAAGCCGGCCTGGTTGACCAGGATGGTGCTGACGGTCTCGAACTGGTTGAAGTTGATTTCCTGCGGCACCAGGCCGATGCAGGACTTGGCCGCGGCCAGCTCGGAGTCGATGTCGTGGCCGAACACCACGACCTGGCCCGCGCTCTTGTTCACCAGCGAGGTGACGATGCCGATGGCGGTGGTCTTGCCGGCGCCGTTCGGGCCCAGCAGAGCGAAGAAATCACCCTCCTGCACGTCCAGATCGATGCCTTTGAGCGCCTGAACGCCATTCTGGTAGGTCTTGGTGAGCCCGCGAAAGGAAAGTGCCTTCATGAAACCGTCGGCTGGCTGTGAGTTTTTTGGAAACAATGGCGCAACGGGGCCGCCAAAACGGTTGCGAAGCGTATCGGGCCCTCCTGGGCGTAAGCAAGGCAAGCGCCGTCACGACTGAATTGAATCGGCGACAGGTCTGGCCCGTGGCGGGCCCATCCGGGGTTGTCCCGGGCGCCGAAGCTTTCCGCAACTTCCCCGCAGGTGGCATTATGCGCCACCGAAGACGAGGCCGGCGGCGCTCGATCCGAGCCGATATGTACACGAGCTTTTTTGGCCTAAGCGAAAAGCCCTTCGCCATCACCCCCGATCCGCGCTATCTCTTCATGAGCGAGCGCCATGCGGAGGCGCTCGCGCATCTTTTGTACGGCATCACCGAAGCCGGCGGCTTCATCCAGCTGACCGGCGAGGTCGGCACGGGCAAGACCACCGTGGTGCGTTCGCTGCTGGAGCGCATGCCGGGTCACGCCGACGTGGCCGTGATCCTCAACCCGCAGCTGACGCCGCTCCAGTTCGTCTTGACGATCTGCGAGGAGCTGGGGATCTTCGTGCGCGACGAGGACACGACCAGCATCAAGGATCTGGTCGACATCCTGAACAAGCGGCTGCTGGAGGCGCACGCCAGGGGCCGGCGCATCGTGGTGATCGTCGATGAGGCGCAGAACCTCTCGCCGGAGACGCTCGAGCAGGTTCGGCTGCTCACCAATCTGGAGACGGCGTCGCAGAAGCTGCTGCAGATCATCCTGATCGGCCAGCCGGAGCTGCGTGAAGTACTTAGCCGCAACGAGCTGCGACAGCTCGCGCAGCGCATCACCGGCCGCTATCACCTTGCTCCGCTCTCCAGGGGCGAAACCGCTGCCTATGTGAATCACCGGCTGAAGGTCGCCGGCGCCTTGGGCGAGATCTTCAGCGCCGCCGCCTTGCGCGAGGTTCACCGGCTCAGCACCGGCATTCCGCGCATCATCAACGTCATCTGCGATCGCGCGCTGCTCGGCGCGTTCACCCAGGAAAGCCATCGCGTCGGGCCCGCCTTGGTACGCAATGCTGCTGGCGAGGTTTACGGCCGATCCTTCAGCGCGCCGTGGATGAAAGTGCTCGCCGGTGTTTCGGCCGCCGCGGCGTTGGCCGTGCTCGCGTTCGGACTCTGGATGCTGGTGCGAACCGGAGACTCGAAGCCTGCGCAGGCCCTGGCCGCCGAGCAGAATCCGGCGCCCACGACACAACCCGTTGCACTCGAAACGCAGGAGCCGGCCGCGGCGCCAGCCGTCCAGCCCGAACCAGCAGCGGCACCGGCTGCGACGGTGCAAGACATCGCCGACCTGCTCAAAGAGCACGCCAGCGAAACCAGCACCGAAAACGCCTTCGCACAGCTGTTCGCGCTGTGGGGCGGCAGGTTCGATCCAGCCAACGGCCGACCTTGCGCGCAGGCGCTGCAGCAGGGGCTGGAATGCGTGTACCAGCAAGGATCGTGGGGACAGCTGCGGACCTTGAACCGGCCCGCCATCCTCACGCTCATCGATGACTCCGGCAACGCGCATCAGGTCGCCGTGGCGGCATTGGGCGACGGCAACGCCAGCATTGGCCTGAAGGACGCACAGTACGAAGTCTCGATCGCCTCGATCTCGCGCTTCTGGTACGGCGACTACCTGGTCCTGTGGCGCCCGCAGATCGCCTCGCCGCGAGCGTTGTCCGCCGGAATGCAGGGTGACGGCGTGCGTTGGCTGCGGCGCAGCCTCAACACCGTGCAGGGACGCAAGGAGGCTGCGGCCAGCGACTATTACGACGACGAGCTGGTGAAGATGGTCGAGGACTTCCAGCGCCAGCACCGGCTGAACGTGGACGGCGTCGCCGGCGTGCAGACCCAGATCGTGCTCGACACGCTCAGCAACACGGCCGGCTCGCCGTTGCTGATGGCGCAGGCTTCGGGCAACTGACATGAGCTTCATCCTCGACGCCCTGAAGAAATCCGAGAACGAGCGCCAGCGCACCATCGGTCCGTCGCTGGCCGACGCGCCGCTGCGACGTCAGCAAGCCGATCGGCCCTGGTGGGCACTGGCCGTCGGTGCGCTGCTGATCGTGAATCTGGGCGTGCTGCTGATCGTGCTGACTCGCGACAACGACCCGCCGGCCCCCGCGGCAGAGGCAACCGTTGCCGCAGCCCCAGCTGCCGTCGCAACGACGGTGACCCCGCCTGCCGCCACGCCAACTCGTGTGCCAGCGCCGGTTTCCCGGTCGCAACCCAGCTATCCCGCAGCGCCCGCAACCAGTCCCGCCGTGCGTTCGCTGGCCGAGGAAGCGGACCGGGGCTATGACGATCCCTATGCAACGAACGATGAAGCGTTCGATGCACCGCGCCACCCCGATCTCGCTGCAGCCGCCCGCGTGCCGCCTGGACCTTCGATCGTGCAGCCCATCGAAGCACCGTCAGTCGCACCATTGCCATCGGGCGCAGCCGCACCAGAGGCGCGCTCCGCGACCGAAAGCACTGCATCGCTGCCCACCTTGGGTGCCCTGGCTGCAACCGGGGTCGCGCTGCCGGATCTGCACCTGGACATCCATGTGTATTCGACCCAGCCGGCCGAGCGCTTCGTCTTCGTGAACATGCGCAAGTACCACGAGGGAGACACCCTGAGTGAAGGACCGAGCATCGAGCGCATCACCCCGGACGGCGCGGTACTGAACCAGCAGGGCCAGCGGTTCGTGCTGCCGAGGCCATAGCGACTGCTACATCCATCGCGGTGGGACTTGCGCCAGCGAAATTGACGTCGGTTCAGTTATTGACACTCTGTCAACGCGGGCGTAGCTTGCCGCGCCCATGTCGTACATCGCCGAACGCCGCCAGGAAGAGAAAGACCGCCGTCGCGGCGAGATCGTCGATGCCGCCGAAGACCTCTACCGCGAGCTCGGCTGGGATGCCGTGACCATGGACAGCGTGGCCAAGCGCGCCCGCCTCAGCCGCGCGCTGGTCTACGTGTACTTCAAGGACAAGACGGACCTGCATTTCGCGATCGTGGTCCGCGCCATGCAGCTGCTGCGCCAGCGCTTCATCGAAGCCAGCGAGCGGGCGCATACCGGCGCCGAGAAGATCCGCGCCATCGGCCGGGCGTATATCGCTTATGCCAATGAATTTCCTCACTATTTCGATGCCTGCGCGCGACTGGAGTCGCACACGCCGGTGGCGTCCGGGACCGATTCTCTGGAGCAGCTGTGCTTCGAGGCAGGCAAGGCCATCCATGAGGTGGTGGTGGCGGTGCTGCGCACCGGACAGCAGGACGGGACCATCCGCAGCGACCTGGGCGACCTGGAAGTGACGGCGCGCGTGCTGTGGGGCTTCCAGCACGGCCTGATCCAGATCGCCATGACCAAGAGCGAGCTGCTGGCGCAGAGCGGCATCAGCGTGCCGCAGCTCACTCAGCAAGCCATAAGTCTCGCCATGTATATGTTGTCCGGGCGCCGCGACGAGTAGCAGCTTGGTGTTTTTTTGAGCAATTCCTGACATCTGTCTAAGTAATCAACAACTGACAAAGCGGGCACGGACGATGTCTATGCGGCTACGGCTCACCCTGATCGGCTCCGTCATTGCACTGTTCGCCGGCCCTGCCCTGGCGCAATCCGCCGCCGACTTCGACACGGTGATCGACGGCTATGTGACCGAAGGTCTGCGCAGCAATCTGGCGCTGCAGACCGAAGCGCTCGAAGTCGAGAAGGCTGTACAGGCCCTAGCCGAAGCGCGCGCCAGATTTTTGCCGGAGCTGTCACTGCAAGCGCGTTACACCCGTGCCGAAGGCGGCCGCGAATTCGAGTTGCCGATCGGCACCGCGCTCAACCCGGTCTATTCGACCTTGAATGAAATGCTGGCGGCACAGGGCCGGCCGGCACCGTTTCCGCAGATCTCGGATGAGACCGTCAAGTTCCTGCGCGACAAGGAGCAGGACACCCGGCTCATTCTGCGGCAGCCGCTTTATGCACCGACGATCTCAGCAGCAGTGCGCGCGCAGCGGTCATTGCTGGGCGCCAGCACGTACCGGCGCATGGCGATCGCGCGGACTCTGCGGCGTGACATCACGATCTCCTACGTGGACTGGCTCAAAGCCACCAGCTCCACCGAGATCGTTGCGGCGAGCGAAGCCCTGCTGCGTGAGAACCTGCGCGTCAACGAATCACTCTTCGCCAACGGCAAGATCACCGAGGATCAGGTGCTGCGCGCCAAAGCGGAGTTGCTCGAAGTCGAGCAGCAGAAACGCGAGGCAGCGAATCTCGCCGTACAGGCACAGAGCTACTTCAATTTCCTGCTGAACCGGGACCTGCTCGAAGCCATCGAGGCGGCGGCCCCGCCGAACACCGCGTCCGAGCGCGATGCTGCACTCGAGCAGCTCTGGAGCCAGGCGCTGCAACGCCGGCCGGAAATATCGCAAGTCGAACAGTTGAAGCGCGCCAGCACCGAGCAGGTCACGCTGGCCCGCAAGCAGAAATGGCCCAGCCTCACGCTCGGCCTGGACGCTGGTACCCAGGGCGAGGAGTACCGCGTAGGCAGTGGCTACAACTTCGGCACCGCCTCGCTGATCTTCACTTGGAAGCTGTTCGACGGCGGTGGCGACAACGCGCGCGTGCGCCAGGCGCGGGCGGCGGAACGTCAGCTGATACTGCGGCAAGAAGAAGTCGCGCAGCAGATTCGCCTCGAAGTCCAGCAATCGTTCGATCGCTTACAGACGGCGCGCGATTCGCTCGCAACCGCCGCGGCGCGGGTCGAAGCAGCCAGAGCAGCGTTTCGCATCGCCAGCCGCAAGCGCGACGAAGGTGTCATCAATCAAGTCGAGTTCATCGACGCACGCAGCACGCTGACCCGCGCCGAACTCAATCACAACCTCACCCGTTTCAATGTGCTCGCCCGGCGAGCCGACCTGGAATACGCAACCTCTGCCGGCGACCTGCCCCTGGATCCGGGCATCTGAGCTCACGAGCCAAGACCATGCACATCACACGACTCTTACCGCTCATCATCAGCCTTGCCATCGTCACCGGCTGTCGCAGCACTGCCGGAGACACTCCGGCAACGCCGACACCCGTTCGCGTTGCTGCCGCATTCGAAGGCCCGGCGGCTGCGTCGATCCGTACCAACGGCCTGCTCGTCAACAAGGACGAGATCCGCCTGTCATTCAAGGTCGGCGGCGTCATCAAGCACGTCGACGTGCGCGAGGGCGAGCACGTGCGCAAAGGCCAGCGACTGGCAGAAATCGAATTGACCGAGGTCAACGCCCAGGTGGAGCAGGCGCGGCAGGCACATGAAAAGGCCAAGCGCGACGTCGAGCGCGGCGAGCGGTTGTACACCGATCAGGTGATCAGCCTCGAACAGCTCCAGGATCTGCGCACGCAAACGGCAATGGCCGCAGCAGCGCTCAAGTCCGCACGCTTCAATTCCAGCTACGCCTCCATCATCGCGCCGAGCGATGGCACCGTGCTGCGCCGCATGGCGGAGGAGCGCGAGCTAGTGACGGCCGGCACTCCAGTGATCGTACTCGGCGCGCAGGATCGCGGCTTCGTCGTACGCATCGGGCTTGCCGATCGCGAGATCGTACAGCTGAAACTCGGCGACCGCGCCGAAGTGCGGCTGGATGCCCTGCCCGACGCCAGGATCGCCGGCAAGGTGACCGAGATCGCCAGCGGCGCCGATCAGGCCAGCGGCATGTTCATGACCGAAGTCGCCCTCGAGCCTGGCAGCCTGCCGCTGAAGAGCGGACTGGTCGCAAAGGTCACGATCACACCGGCCACGGCCAGCAGCGGCACACGCGTGTACGTGCCCATCGCCTCCATCGTCGAAGGGGTCGGCCAGCGCGCCAGCGTGTTCGTACTCGACGACGATCGGGTGCGGCGCCGTGACGTCGAAGTCGCCTTCATCGAGAACGACGCCGTGGCGCTCGCCGACGGCATCAAACCCGGCGAGCAGATCGTCACCGACGGCGCGCTCTACCTCGAAGATGGAGAACAGGTCGCGATCCAACCGGCAGCCGAAGCCAACGCAGCCTCGACCGCCGTACCCAGCGCCTGAGCCACACCGCCTGAACCTCCCGGTGTCATCGCCATGACCTTTCTCGAATTCCCCATCAAGCGCTATCAGTTCACGCTGGTCGCGTTCGCTCTGCTGGTGGCCCTGGGCATTTCCTCGTTCCTGGGAATTCCGCGCCAGGAGGATCCCTACTTTCCGATCTCCGCGTTCTCGATCACGGCCGTCTATCCGGGCGCCGAGCCGCAGGACATCGAGCGGCTGGTGGTCAAGCCCATCGAAGACCGCCTGAGCGAGCTCGACGACATCAAGAAAATCGAATCGCACAGCAAGGACAGCGTTGCCACCATCCTTCCGGAGTTCTACGCCAACGTCGATGCGGAGAAGAAATACGACGAGGTCGTGCGCGAGCTGAACGCGTTGCGGCCAACACTGCCGGCGGAGCTCTCCCGGATCGAGGTCCGCAAGGTCAATCCCGGCCTGGTGAACATCGTGCAGTTCGCACTGGTGTCGCCGGACGCGCCGTACCGCGAGCTCGAAGACCATGCGAGGGACCTGAAGGACCTGCTCAAGGGCGTCGACGGCATTCGCACCGCCGAAAGCTGGGCCTTTCCGCAACGGGAACTGCGGGTCGCGCTCGACCTGCCGCGCATGGCGGAACTCAATCTCTCGCCGTTGCGCGTCGTGCAGGCGTTGCAGAACGAGAACACCAATATTCCGGGCGGCTCCATCGATATCGGCAGTCGCAGCTTCAGCCTGCAGACTTCCGGCAGCTACGAGTCGCTGGACGAGGTTCGCGATACCGTCGTGGCTGCCGTCGCCGGCCGCACGGTTCGCGTCCGCGATATCGCCGAAGTCAGCTGGGACACTCAGCAGCACGACTACATCGGGCGCTTCAACGGCCAGCGCGCCGTGTTCGTCACTGCCAATCAGAAAGATGGCTACAACATTTTCGAAGTCCAGCAGCGCGTCGCGGAGGCCGCCGATCGTTTCCAGGCGCAGCTTCCCAAGCGCATCCACCTGGAGCGCGGCTTCGATCAGTCCGAGAACGTCGCCGCCCGGCTCAACCGCCTGACGACGGACTTCGCCATCGCCATCGGCCTGGTGGCGATCACGTTGCTGCCGCTCGGCTTGCGCGCTGCCAGCATCGTGATGATCTCGATTCCGCTGTCGCTGGCCATCGGTCTATCGGCGCTGCACTTCTTCGGCTTCTCGCTGAACCAGATCTCCATCGCCGGATTCGTGGTTGCGCTCGGCCTGCTGGTCGACGACTCCATCGTGGTGGTTGAGAACATCGCGCGCTTTCTGCGTGAAGGACACTCACGCACCCAGGCAGCCATCCTTGCAACACGCCAGATCTTTCAAGCGATCCTCGGCTGCACCGCGACACTCGCGTTCGCCTTCCTGCCGCTCATGATGCTCTCGGGGAATGCAGGCAAATTCATCCGCGTGCTGCCCACCGCCGTGCTGTCCACCATCGGTGCATCGCTCCTGGTGGCGCTCACCATCATCCCCTTCCTGGCCAGCCGCATCCTGAAAGAGCGCGAAGATCCACACGGCAATCGCCTGTTGCAATGGGTGACGCACGGCATTCACCGCTTCTATCAGCCGCTGCTGCACCGCGCCCTGGCGCGACCGCACCTGACGGTGTGGGGATCGCTGGCCGCATGCATCGTGGCCATCGTCGGGCTCGGTGCGCTGATCGGCTTCAGCCTGTTCCCCAAGGCCGATACCCCCAATTTCCTCGTCACCGTACAGACACCCGATGGCAGCAGCCTGGCGGAAACGGATCGCGCGTTGGGTTTCGTCGAGGACAAGTTGCGTGCAATGCCCGAGGTGGCCTCCTATTTCACCAATCTCGGCCACGGCAATCCCAAGATCTACTACAACCTGTTCCCGCCCGAGAGCGAGACCAACTACGGCGACGTGTTCGTGAAGCTCAAAAGCTACGACACTCGCGAAACTCCGAAGGTGCTGGACCGCCTGCGGGCACAGCTGCAGGACTATCCCAACGCTCGCATCCACGTGAAGGAATTCCAGAACGGTCCGCCGATCACCGCGCCGGTCGCAATCCGCGTCATCGGCTCCGACCTGGATGAGTTGCGCCGGCTGTCGCTGCAAGTCGAGAAAGTGATCAAGGAGACGCCGGGCACCCGTGACGTGGTCAACCCGATGCGCTTCACCCGCACCAATCTCAAGCTCAACATCGACCCACAGAAGGCCGCGCTGCTGGGCGTACCGACCGTCGAGTTCGATCGCGCGGTGCGCCTGAGTGTTTCCGGCATTCCTGCTGGCCGATTCAAGGAAAGCGACGGCGAGCAATACGACATCATGGTGCGTACGCCGATGAGCGCGCGACCGGATATCGGCGCGCTCGATCAGGTGCGGGTGTCGACGCTCAGCGGTGAAACCCTGCCGTTGAGTCAGCTCGCGCGTGTCGAATTCTCATCGGCGCCGACCGGCATCGATCGCTACAACCGTACCCGCTCGGTCACCATCGACGCCGAAGTACAAAGCGGCTTCAACACAGATCGCGTCACCAAGGATCTGCTGCAACGGCTCGACCGGATGCAATGGCCGCGAGGCTACTCTTACGTGCCCGGCGGCGAGTTGGAGAGCCGCGCCGAAAGTTTCGGTGGATTGCAGGCCGCGAGCATCGTCGCCCTGCTCGGCATCGTCGCCATCCTGGTGCTGGAGTTCGGCAGCTTCAAGAGCACGCTGATCGTGCTGAGCGTGGTGCCCTTCGGCATCGCCGGCGGCATTGCAATGCTGGCGCTGACCGGCAACGACATCTCGTTCACCGCCATGATCGGCTTCATTGCGCTGATCGGCATCGAGACCAAGAACTCCATCCTGCTGGTGGATTTCACCAATCAGCTGCGAATGCAGGGCGTGCCGCTGGACGAAGCCATCGAACGCGCCGGTGAGATCCGCTTCCTGCCTATCCTGCTCACCAGCGCCACTGCCATCGGTGGGTTGCTGCCGCTGGCGGTGCAGAACGCAGGCATGTACTCGCCGTTGGCGTGGGTCCTGATCGGCGGATTGATCTCCTCGACGCTGATCGCGCGCGTCGTCACGCCGGTCATGTACAAGCTGATTCCGCCCAGCGTGGTCACGCAGCCGCAGACGTCGTCAGGCGCTGTCACCGTTGCGACTTCTCCAGCTACGACCTGAACGAGATCCCCCACAGGCACGGCCCGGAATAGCCAGGATTTTCGTCTTGCCGCACCTGAGGAAACTTCGCGATCTCACGCCGGGCCCGATCGAAGCGGCGGCACCAGCTATCTCAGCGCCGCGAGCGGGCTGGTCGTCGTGACGTCGCTGCATCGGCGCGACGATCGGCATCATTGACGCCGATGGGACATTGCAGAAGATCCAGCCGTTGCATCCGTCGTGAAGGCTGAAGGCATCGATGCACGCATCGATGCTGGCCGGATCCGGGTGCTGCTGGTTGCGGACGCTGGCGACCCTGCGGTCCCCGCAGCACTGTACCCAGGGAGAATTCCCGTCACAGGAGTTACACTGCAGCCACTGAAAACGGCAGGCCGAGGCAGCAGTGAAACTCGAGACTCTTTCGATCCGCGTGGGGCGTGAAGTCGAACCGGCGACCGGCGACGTAGTGCCCGCCATTCACATGAGCACGACGTTCGAGCGTAATGTCGACGGCGAATTCTCGCGCGGCTACTCGTACGCCCGGACCCGCAATCCCGGCCGGCGCGACCTGGAGAAGTGCATCGCGGCACTGGAAGGCGGCGACCAGGCCATTGCCTATGCGTCGGGATCGGCGGCTTCGATGGCGGTGTTCAGCCTGCTGCGGCCGGGCGATCACGTGGTGGCGCCGATCGAGTCGTATCACGGCACCGCCAAGCAGCTGCGAGCACTTCTCACGCCGATGGGCGTACACGCGAGCTTCGTCGATATGACCAACGTCGAGGCCGTTCGCGCAGCACTGACCGACCAGACGCGGCTGGTATGGATAGAAACGCCGTCCAATCCGATGCTCAACATCAGCGACATCGGGACCATCGCGGAACTGGCTCATGGCCGTGGCGCCGTCGTCTGTTGCGACAACACGTTCGCAACGCCGCTGTGGCAGCGACCGTTCGAGCTGGGCGCGGACCTGGTGATGCACTCGAGCACCAAGTACTTCGGCGGACACAGCGACGTCATGGGCGGCGTCGTCATCACCCGCGACAACGGCGGTCTGGCAGAAAAGCTGCGCGACTACCAGGACACGGCCGGCGGCGTCCCCTCGCCTTTCGACTGCTGGCTGATTCGCCGCAGTCTCACGACACTTTCCTGTCGTGTGCGCGCACAGACCGAGAATGCTGCGCGCATCGCCGAATTCCTGAGCAAAGACAAGCGCATCGAACGCGTGTTCTACCCAGGGCTCGAATCTCATCCCGGACATGAGCTGGCGCGCAAGCAGATGAAGGGCGGCTTCGGCGCCATGCTGTCGTTCTGTGTTCGCGGCGGGCGCGACGAAGCGTTCGCAGTGGCTGCCCGGCTGCGGCTGTTCGTTCGCGCAACCAGCCTCGGCGGCGTGGAATCGCTGATCGAGCATCGGGCTTCCATAGAGGGGCCGCACTCCGTCACGCCGCAGAATCTGTTGCGCGTGTCGGTTGGACTGGAGCATGTAGACGACCTGATCGGCGACCTGGATCAGGCGCTGGGCAACTGAAGCGGCGATGCAGCTCGACGCCTACTTTGCACGCATCGGCTACAGCGGACCTCGTGCCGCGACATTGGAAGTTCTGCGCGCCATCGTCAAACGACATACCCAAACCATCCCGTTCGAGAACCTGAATCCGTTCGCGCAGTTGCCAGTCAGGCTCGATCTGCCATCGCTTGAGCGCAAGCTGCTGCACCAGCAGCGCGGTGGCTATTGCTACGAACAGAACCTGCTGCTGTGGGAGGTGTTGCGGCGACTGGATTTTGACGTCGTCGGACTGACGGCGCGCGTCAGCTGGAATGCACCGCCTGATGTCGCACTGCCTCGAACCCATATGCCGCTGCATGTGAAACTGAGTGGCGAAAGCCATATCGTGGATGTGGCCTTTGGTGGCATGACACCGACAGGTGTGCTGCGCCTGGCGCCCGACATCGAGCAGACGACCCCGCACGAGCCGTATCGATTCCTGCAAGACGGCGACCTGTTCACGATGCAGGCAAAGGTCCGCGGGCAATGGCGGCCCCTGTACGCTTTCGATCTGCAGCCGCAGCTACCGGTCGATTACGAGCCGTACAACTGGTACCTGTCGACCTATCCGCAATCGCGCTTCGTGGTCAACTTGATCGTGGCGCGCAGCGCCGAAGATTGCCGCCACGCGCTCTTCAATAGAGAGCTCGCCGTACACCCGCTGCAAGGTGAATCACTGCGGCGAACCATCGAAAGCGTGGACGAGCTGCGCCAGGTGCTGATCGATATTTTCCTGATCGATGTGCCGCGGGCTCCGCAACTGGATGCAGCGCTGGCGCGACTGTTCCAAACACCCTGAAACGACAACTCAGACGCTCACCCGCCGCACCGTTCTCGCCGACTCTTGCGGCACCGGCTCGATGCAGCGACGTCGCAACTGTCGTGTTCCTATCGCTCGACGCGCGGCGCGGCAATCCCTACTTCGCCAACGGCCGCTTCTTCTCCAGCCACTTGTCCATGTCGCCGTCGAGATGCAGCAGACGCTTGAAGCCGTTCTCCTTGAGCCTCGATGCCGCTCTCTCGGCGCGCACACCGACAGTGCAGTAGACGACGATGTCCTTGTCGGCAGCCGACGGCAGCTCGGAGATGCGCGCCGGCAGATGCGTGTAAGGAATATTGATCGCTCCCGGCACGTGCCCCTGTGCGAACTCTTCGGGCGTGCGCACGTCGAGCACGATCAGCGATGCATCCTTGGCATCGAGCCGTTTGAGCAGCGCTTCCTGGCTGATGGCCGCCGTTTCAGCGGCATTCGCCGCACCCACGAACAGGCACGCCGCCGCAATCAAAGTACGCCACAGCATCAGTGCTTACCCGGCTCGAGCTTCACGCCGCGGCGCTCGAACATGATGTAGGAGAGCAGCGCGGTCATCTTCGGATCGTCTGCTGCCAGCGGCTCGCCTTCCAGCGGATTGCGCAAGCACCAGTTCACCATCTCCCACAGATTGGCGACCTTGCCCAGCTGCTTCTGGAACTTGGGGTAAGTCTCGGGATGCGTGTTGGCGGCATTCGGATGGCACTGGCCGCAGGCCACGCCGTTCGTGCCGAGGTTGCCGCTGGTCCACAGACCACGACCTTCCTTCACCACGCCGTCGAACTGTGCCTGCCAGCGCTCCAGGTCGGCCTGGCTGAACTCGTCCGCCACGGCGCCGGACACGAATCCGACGCTCAGAATCAGCACGCAGATTGCACGCGGAAATTTCATGCGAGTCCCCTTCAATAATGTGTCTGCGGCGCAATGCGCTGATCAGGTGCCTGGTAGGCGGTGTCCTGCGGCTGACCCGACTTCGGGTCGAACACGATGCGGCGCGCCGTGTTGTTGTACAGGTTGAAACTGACATCGGCGCGGCCGGAGTTGATGTCGATGAACTGCCAGCCGGTAGCATCGCGCTCGAAGAACGGATCGGCCCGGTTCATCTGCACGGTCAGCTTCGGCAGCAACTGCTGTGCCTGCGCGTAGCTCTGCGGATACGGCCAAGGCCAGGCAGTCGCCATGGCCGAGGTGAAAGCGATGTTGCCGATCTGGTTGTACTGGATCTGGTGCACGTGCCCATAGAACACCGTGACCTTGTCGAACGGCGCCAGCAGTGCCTGCACCTGTTCGGCGTCCTCGGTCCAGAAATTCCAGCCCTTGTAGATCTTCTGCAGCGGCGAGTGCGAGAACACCACGATGGGCGTGTTCTTCTTCACCTTCGCCAGATCCTTCGCCAGCCAGGCGCGCTGCTTGTCGCCCACCATGAACGGCGAACCGTTCGGATTGTCCAGGCCGGACATCTCCACCATGCGCTGCTCGGCACTGGGCCAGCGATTGAAGGTCCAGTCGTCGTAGGTGAGGATGCTGTTGAGGACGATGAAGTGCACGCCCTTGTGATTGAAGCTGTAGTACTGCGGACCGAACAGCTTCGACCAGTACTCGCCCAGGTCGAGGTAGTAATCGTGCTCGCCCATCACGTGGTAGACCTTGCCACGCAGCTTCGACAGCATCTCGGCACCGTGATCCAGCTCGGGTTTGCTGCCCATCTGCGCCAGATCGCCGCCGAACATGGTGAAGTCCGGCCGCGGCGTCAGCAGATTGGTCTCGGCAACGGCACGGATCAAGCCGCGATCCCAGTTGCGCACGAACTGGGTGCCCTTGATGTGCTGGATATGCGAGTCCGAGATGTACGCAAACGTGAAGCTGTCCTCGGGCTTGGCGAAGGCCAGCTCGACCAACGTCATCGGCAAGGCGCTGGCGCTCAGGCCCAGCGCTGCGTTCTTGATGAAACTGCGTCTACCCAAAGTCTCGCTCATGGCTGCGCGCCTCCCATTCTTGCCGGCGTACTCGATGCCGCTGACGCGGTGCTCACGTTGCAGGAGGCCGGATTCAGCGAAGCCTGCTTTTGTGCGGCGAACTGCGGGCTGGTCAGCGTTTCCAGGAACGCCACCAGATCGGTCATTTCCTGATCGGTGAGATTCAGCGGACGGATGCCGCCGCTCAGGAAATCGTTCACCGGATCGGTCTTGTCGGTGATGCCGCCGTTGTTGTAATGCTCGACCACGTCGCGCAGCGTTTTCAGGCTGCCGTCGTGCATGAACGGCGCGGTCACCGCGACGTTGCGCAGGGTCGAGGTCTTGAACGAACCCAGTTCGTCCAGCAGGTCGGTGACGGCGAAACGCCCCAGTTCGGAGGCTTTCGGATTCGACAGCACCGCCTTGTCGACGTCCACGCCGTCGGCTTTGGCCTTGAGGAAGGCGGGCGCGAGCGTGCCGATGTCGGCCTGGATCCGGTTGACGCCGACGCCGATGTTGTGGAACCGGTTGTCGGTGAACAGCGCCTGGTCGTGCTCGATGACATGGCAGGAAACGCAGCGCCCCTTGTTCATGAACACGTCGAAGCCGCGCTTGGCCTGCTCGCTGATCGCATCCTGCTTCTTGCCGAAATACCACTGGTCGAACGGCGAATCGCCGCTGATCAGGGTGCGCTCGAAGCTGGCGATCGCCTGCTGCACCTCACGCATGGTGACCTGCAGCGGCTCCTTGTCGAACGCCTTGCGGAAAGCAGCAATGTATTCCGGATCGGTGCGCACGATGTTCAGCACCGGATCGTGATTCGTCAGGCCCATCTCCACCGGATTGATGATGGGATGCTGCGCCTGGTCTTCCAGGTCGGGCGAACGGCCGTCCCAGAAGAACTTGGTGAAGTAGGCGGAATTGATGACCGTCGGCGCGTTGCGCGTGCCGCTTAAGTTGTTGATGCCTTCGGAGGTGACCAGCGGGCTGTCGGTGAACGCTTTCTGCGGATCGTGACAGTGGGCACAGCTCACCTCGCCGGTGCTGCTGAAGCGCTTGTCATTGAACAGCTTGTCGCCGAGCTGGATCTTCTCGGGCGTCTGCGGATTGTCGGCCGGAACCGGCAGCGGCGGCAGGCCCAGCGGCTGGGCCGTAGCAATGCCCGAAAACAAACTTGCGCACGCCACCGCAAGCACGGTGTGAATCGATGGTCCCATGCTGTCTCCCCCGTTGCCTTGCCTGCCGGCCGCACCGCGACAGCGGGATCCATTTGATTTCAAATGGGTTTCCGCACGCCGAGCGGCAGGAGGCTTCTTAGAATTAGTCTAATCTAGGGGCCCGACAACGCAATTGATCTCCTCAATAAGACGCTCCGGGTGACGAACCTGCGCCCGCCGATGCTGCTGCTCGGCGCGACCGACAGCGACGATGCGGTCCGCTGCTCGAACCGCTACGCGCGCGTAACGCAGCGCCTTGTGACCTTCAGCGGTCAAGGTGACATGCACGCGATCGCGATCGAACAACCTCACGCCCAGATAGTCTTCGAGCTTGCGCAGCTGAATGCTCAAGGTCGACTGAGTGACCGAGCAGCGTTCGGCCGCGCGCGTGAAATTCAAACAGTCGGCCAACGCGATGAGATAGCGAAGCGCGCGAATGGACATGCAACCCCCCGATTCTTCAACTGCAAGCACCAAACGCCTGGCGCGCGGACGTTACTACGGTGGGTTTGGGGCAACCAATAGAACAAACCGATGGGGATCCATAGAAACCGGCGATGGCAAAAGCGGCCGCGGTGATCTAGGCGATCGACAATGAACCGTCGAGGCGAGCCGCACACCCGAGCCTGTACGTAACGGGACTGGCAACGAGATGCGATTCGCCAAGGCAAGGCGCGGCATCGATATTTATCGGTGTTTTATCGACATCCGACGGTTGAGAAAGCAACGAGAATCGATTCACTTATCCGGCGATGCCAGCTTGGCCAGCGCTTCACCGGTCACGCGAAACACCGTCCATTCCTCCATCGGCCGCGCGCCCATGCTCTTGTAGAAATCGATGGCGCGCTGATTCCAGTCCAGCACCGACCATTCGAAGCGACCGTAGCCACGCTCGATGCAGATGCGGGCGAGATGACGCAGCAACTGCTCGCCGTGCCCCAGGCCGCGAAATTTCGGGCGCACGTACAGATCTTCCAGGTACAACCCCGGCCGCCCCAGGAAGGTCGAGAAATTCTGGAAGAACAAGGCAAAGCCCACGACTTCCTGGCCGACGCAGGCGATCAGGACCTCGGCTCCCGGACGCTGGCCGAACAGTTGCTCGCTCAGCAACTCCTCGGTCACGACCACCTCGTGGGCGAGGCGCTCGAACTCGGCGAGTTCGCGGATCAGCGAAACGATCGTCGGCACATCCGCAGCCGTGGCGCGGCGGATTTCGAGTTCAGCGCTCATGGCAAACCGGGAAAGTTGCTTGCATCGTTAAGCCATTCGATATATTTTCGGGCGGAAATTACGGTCTTCGACAGATGAAATCAAAATAATCTGAATAATGACCGAGCACTCGAAACTGCCGCTCAACGCATTGCGCGCCTTCGAGGCGGTGGCCGCCCACCTGAGCTTTACCGACGCTGCGCGCTCGCTGCATGTCACCACGGCCGCGGTCAGCTCGCACATCAAGTCGCTCGAAGAGTTCCTCGAAACGCCCCTGTTCGTGCGCCATAGCCGCTCGGTGCGGCTCACGCCGCAGGGTGCCCGTCTGCTGCCCGGCGTGCAACGCGGCCTGAGCGAGCTGATCCGCGCCGTCGATCAACTGCGGCAGGATCGCACCAGCGGCCTGCTCAACATCAGCCTGCTCGGCTCGTTCCTGCAGAAATGGCTGCTGCCCCGGCTCTCCGACTTCTACCAGAAATATCCCGAAGTCGATCTGCGTTTCAATGCCAGCCGCGAGCTGGTCGATTTCATGCACACGGATTTTCACGCCGCCGTGCGCTACGGCGCCGGAGAATGGGAGCAGCTGCGGGCCGAGAAGATGCTGGACGACTGGGTATTTCCGGTGACCAGTCCGGCGTTGCTGGCCGAGCTCGGACCGATCAACACGCTGGCCGATCTGAACAAATATCAGCTGCTGCACAGCGCGAGCGAGCCGTGGATGGACTGGCTGCGACGCGTCGGCGGTGACACGACGCGCGTGGAGCGTGGACCGGTGCTGGACGATTCAGCCTCAGTACTGGCAGCAGCCGAGCAGGGCCACGGCCTGGCGCTGGCGCGCTGGTCACTGGTTGCAGGCGATCTTGCGTCGGGAAGACTGGTGAGACCCTCGGCGCAAAGCGTGCGGCAGCACAATTCCTACTATTTCATCGCGCCGCCACACCATTTCGAGCTGCCCAAGGTGATTCGTTTCCGCGATTGGCTGCGAGATGTCTGCAGCCAGTTTCCGCCGCCCGAGGGCGAACGCCTCGAGCCTTGAAGGGCGCCGCGCCCGCTCGGACCTTACTCCTTCGTCACCGGCAACTGGTTCTTCTGCCAGGCCTCGAAACCGCCCTCCATCTCGACCACCGCATAGCCAGCCGATGAGAACTCAACGGCGGCTGCGGCGGCCAGCTTGCAGGTCTGACTGTAGCAATAGATCACCGTGGTGCGGTCCTTGGACAGACCGGCAAGCGTGTGCCACTTGCCCTGCGGCAGATTGATCGCGCCCGGGATGTGCCCGGCCTGGTAGTCGCCGGGCAGACGCACATCGACGATGGTGATGGGCTCGAGCCGCTTGATCTGGCCGTCGAGCTCGTCTGGACCGGTGAGGAAAGCCAGCTTCTGCGCGAAGAACTCGCGAGCCTGGCGAGGGTCCTGGGACAACATGGGATGCCTCGTTGAAGAAGGAAACCGGAAGAATCGGCAAGCGCTACCGTAATCGCCGCCGGCCGGCGGATCATCGGGCTGCCAGGCATGGGATTTATTCCGCGGCGCGAGGCTACCGACGTTGGAGAATCTCGAAGGCGGCTGCGGCGCTGCCCTGCTGCGCCGGACACCGCGTTCCAGTCCACTGGATTCGGCCCAGCCACGAACCTCCCTAGGCTTCGCGTTGCGGCCATAGCAGAATGAACCCGATCGATGCCGACCCTCCGCAGTCTTTTTCCGGGCCTTCCGCATGCAATCGCTGACCGACATCTCCGTATTCGTCAAAGTCGTCGAGCTGTCGAGCTTCACTGCCGCGGCCGAAGCACTGGAAATGTCGCAGCCGGTGGTGAGCAAGGCCGTCACCCGGCTCGAAGAGAAGCTCGGCGTACGCCTGCTGAATCGCACCACGCGACGCCTCAGCCTCACCGAAGCCGGATCGGAGTTGTATCGACGCAGCGTGCGCGCACTGGAAGAAATAGAAAACGCGGAACTGGAAGTAGCGCGCTTCCAGACGGAGCCGCGCGGCACGCTGCGGGTTTCGGCTCCCATGTCGTTCAGCATTCTGCAGCTGGGCTCGAAGCTGCAATCCTTCCTGGAGCGCTATCCCGGCGTGAGCGTGGAGCTGAATCTCGACGATCGCCGCGTCGACCTGGTGGACGAAGGATTCGACATCGCCATCCGCATCGCGAACCTGCAGGACTCGAGCCTGGTGGCGCGCAAGATCGTGCCGTGTCGGCAAGTGATCTGTGCCGCGCCGTCGTACTTGGAAAAGCACGGTGTGCCGGAGCGTCCGGAAGACCTGCTCGAACACAATTGCATTCTGTACTCGTTTCTCACCAACGCGCGCGAATGGCGGCTGACCGATCCGCAGGGAGAAACCCACGTGGTGCCGCTGAAAGGCTCGCTGCAAACCAACAATGGCCTGGTGAACCGCGCCGCGGCGCTCTCGGGCGTGGGCCTGGTGATGCTACCAACCTTTTATGTCGGCGATCAGCTGCGCGGCGGCGAGCTCAAACCGGTGCTCTGCAAATTCCGTCCGGCGGACATCGCCGTCTACGTCGTGTATCCGGAACGCCGCAACCTCACGCCCAAGGTGCGCGCCTTCATCGACTTCCTGGCGCAGACACTCGGACCGGAGCCGGCATGGGAGAAAGACTGCCCGCTGGACTGAAGCATCCGGCGAAACGGCCCGGGAAGTGGCGCCCTCACGTCTACACCTATGATCGCGGCGCGCGACGACAGGTCGGCCGATTCACTGCAATGCGCATTGCTTCAGCACGCTCCTTTCCCTCAGGCCAGCGTGTTCTTGTAGATGCGGCCATCCTTCATGATGATCTTGAGGTTCTTTTCCGGGTCGGCGATCAGCTTGATGTCGGAGATGGGATCCCCGTCCACGAGCAGCATGTCCGCGTAGGCGCCGGCCTCGATCACGCCGAGCTTTTCCGGGTAGGGATTGCGCAGCCCGGACATGGCCAGCAACTGGGCATTCGTGCCCGTCGCCATGATCAGAATCTCGTCATTGGAGTACCAGCGCGACATTGTCCCGAGAATGGCGCCCTGGTTCTTCGCCGCAGCCGGATCGTGGAGGATGTCGGTGCCCCAGGCCGTCTTGAGCTTGTATTTCTTCGCCAGCCCGTAAGCCGTATCGGTCCCGGCAAACATCGTGAGCTGCTTGGCGCGATTCGCCGATCCATCCGGGTAGCGGTTGGCGAACTCATTGTCCAGGAACGCCTGCGAAGAAAACCAGATGCCCTTGTCGGCCATGATCTTTGCGGTCTGTTCATCCATGAGTTGGCCATGATCGATGCAGCGCACGCCTCCCCGTATCGCAGTCTGAATGGCGCGCGGCGTATAGGCGTGAACCGTGACATAGGTGCCCCAGTTCTCTGCACAATCGACGGCGGCACGAAATTCGGCTTCGGTGTACTGGCTGACGTCGATCGGATCGAAATTCGACGCGACACCGCCACCGGCGGCCAGCTTGATCTGACTGGCCCCCAGCATCAGTTGCTCACGAGTGCGCTTGAGCATTTGATCAACGCCATCCGCGAGCACGCCTGCATTCAGAGCTTCGCCACGGCTCAGCGGGGCATCGATCTGGGCCGGCACTTCATAAGGCATGCGGAAGTCGCCATGGCCGGAAGTCTGGGAAATCATGGCGCCCGACGGCCATATGCGGGGGCCGGGCGTCAGCAAGCTGTCGATCGCGCGCTTCAGGCCGAAGGAGGGACCCGCCAAGTCTCGTATGCTGGTGAAACCGCGCATCAAGGTCCTGCGCGCTTCCTCGGCTGCGACCAGGTTGATGTAGCCCACGTCGGCCGTCAGCAGATCCACTATGGAAATGGCGGCCAACATGGAGTGCCAATGCGCGTCGATGAGACCTGGCATCAAGGTCCGGCCACCGCCGTCGATCACCGTGGCGCCTTCAGGCGCCTTGTTCCCCGCCGCCTCGACCGCTTTGATTCTGTTGCCGTCCACGATGATCGTCTTGCCTTCGACCAGCTGGTTCGACTTGCCATCGAACAGCTTGACGTTGGTGAAGACGACCGGCCCCTCCGGCGCATCCGGTATCACCGCTGAAGCCTGCTTCGGCCAGAGCGCCGCGGTGCCAATTACAGCCGCTGCCCCGGTCAGGAACGACCGACGCGAAAACTTCTGCTCCATGAGCGCGTTTAACCGCGCGTATGCCGGACTGTGGCAAAGGCAGCCAAAGAATTGCGGCTCGGTTTCATCGGCAGGCCCGCGGGTCAGCATCGGTTGGCTCCCTCATCCAAAATAATTCGAGCTCCAGCACGGAAAGGATGGCGCTCGGCTCCACTCACGCGAATCGCTCTGGCTCAGGTTCCGCCTACGTGCGCAAGGCCACCGCCGGAGCTGAAAGCCCCGTCAGGTGGCAATCGGCGGCATTCGCCGTTCGCAATCAAAGCAGATTTTGGGAAAGTTGGCGCGCCCGAGAGGATTCGAACCTCTGACCCCTGCCTTCGGAGGGCAGTACTCTATCCAGCTGAGCTACGGGCGCGTGGGTGGGAATGCGGGGGCGAGATATTACGGGTGCCCCGGCGGAAGGTAAACGCCGATACGCCCGATCGCCGCAGGCCCCTTAAGGGTCCCGCCGGGAATGCCCCCGGCGCGGCGGCCCTGTGTCTGGTTTGGAGCACCCGCAGCGGATCGCTATACTTGCGCGCCTCTTTTAAGGGTCGTTTTCAGACTGGAGCCGACGTGAGCGCTGCGCACGACAAGAAGTTTTTCAATATTTTCTCGATTGTTCTGGCCATTTTGATACTGATTGCGGCCGGCATTTATGCGCTCGCTCGGGTCGTTGCCGGCAATACCCAGGTGCCGCAGGTCCAGGCCGATCCGGCCATGAGGGCGGCCATTCTCGAAAGAATCGCGCCGGTGGCCAAGCTGGCGGTCGCCGGCGAGGACAATTCCGCGCTCGCGCCCGCCAAACCTGCTGCTGCGGCTCCGGCAGCCGAGCTGGCCGGCGATGAGGTCTACAACATGGCCTGCGTGGCCTGCCACGGCGCCGGCGTCGCCGGTGCGCCCAAGTTCGGCGACAAGGCCGCCTGGGGTCCCCGCCTGGCCAAGGGCGCCGACACCCTGCACAAGCACGCCATCGAAGGCTTCCAGGGCCAAGCCGGTCTGATGCCACCCAAGGGGGGGCGCGTCGACCTGGCGGACAAGTCGGTCATGAACGCCGTCGACTACATGATGAAGGCCGCCGGCAAGTAATCCTCAAGACGAGTCCGGTCGCCCAATGGCGACCGGACCGCAGCCTCCCGCTCGGCTTTCCAGAGCTGAATCGCCCAACCTCTCCTCGAAGCGGCCCTGGCGATGTGCCGAGGGCCCGCGTCCATCGACTAGCCCGCCCCACTCAGCCGCCCGCGACCCAGACGGCGCAGCGTAATCGCTTCGCTCACGTGCTCGGGCGCGAGGGTGTCAGCCGCCGCCAGATCGGCGATCGTGCGCGCTACTTTCAAGATTCGATGGTGCGCGCGAGCTGACATGCCAAGAGCCGTCGCGGCGCGCTCAAGCAAGATCACACCTTGCCGCGTCATGCGGCAGTGCTGCTCGATGCCGCTGTTGGTCAGCCGAGCGTTGGTAGTTCCCTGCCGCGCGTTCTGCCTCTCTCTGGCACGAAGGACGCGCTCGGCAACGATCGCCGTCGATTCATCTTCGCTCTTCCTGGCGCGCATCGCTTCGATCGGTACACGCGGCACCTCGACGTGCATGTCGAGCCGATCGAGCAGCGGGCCCGACAAGCGCGCGCGATAACGCTCTATTTTCTCCATCGCGCATTTGCACCGCCCCTGCGGATCGCCCAAATAGCCGCACGGGCACGGATTCATCGCTGCGATCAGCTGAAAGTTCGCAGGAAACTCCGCCTGCCGTGCAGCGCGTGAGACGGTAATGACACCGGTCTCGAGCGGCTCGCGCAGCACTTCCAGCACTCGACGTCCGAACTCGGGCAGCTCATCGAGAAACAAGACACCGTGATGCGCAAGAGAAATCTCGCCCGGACGCGGATGCTGACCGCCACCAACCAGCGCTACCGCCGAGGCCGTGTGATGCGGGCTGCGAAAGGGCCGTACGCGCCATTCGCTCAGTTTGATCTGCGCACCCGTCACGCTGCGAACAGCCGCGACCTCCAACGCTTCCGCCTCGCTCATCGGCGGAAGCAATCCAGGCAATCGCTGCGCGAGCATGCTCTTGCCTGTTCCGGGCGGACCGATCAGCAGCAGACTGTGTTGCCCCGCTGCGGCGATCTCCAGTGCGCGACGCGCCAGTGGCTGGCTGCGCACTTCGCTTAGATCCAAACTGTTAGCGGACTTCGATGCGAGCGCTGCGCCGTAAGCGAACGACAGTCCCTGCGCGCCCGTTGCATGTGCAGCGACATCGAGCAGGTGATTTGCCGTCGCGACCGAGCAGCGCGTGACGAGGCCTGCTTCAGCAGCATTCGCCGGCGGCACGATCATCGCGTGGTCGGCGCGTGAAGCAGCCAGCGCCGCCAATAGCGCACCTCTGACAGGCCGCAACTCGCCGCTCAGAGACAGCTCGCCGTAAAGCTCACAGCGATCGAAGTTGGCGCCCGGCACTTGCCCTGAAGCGAGCAGGATGCCGAGCGCGATGGGCAGATCGAAGCGTCCGCCTTCCTTGGGCAGATCGGCGGGAGACAGGTTGACGGTGATGCGGCCCGAGGGCCATTCGAAGTTGCAATTGACGACCGCGGCGCGCACACGATCCTTGCTTTCCTTCACCACCGCCTCCGGCAGGCCGACGATGGCGAACGTCGGCAGGCCGCTGCCGACATCGACTTCCACCTGCACCTGCGGCGCTTCCATGCCGTGCTGCGCGCGGCTCAAGACCGTCGCCATCGCCATTCCTTGGCCTCCTTGGATCTAAAGGTCTTGCTTGCGGCTGCTCACCCCTTGCACTACCGAGTCAGCCGCATCTGCACTGGCCCGTCGTCCACGGCGGGCGCTGTCGATCTCCGCAAGAACTATTGCGTTCGCGGGCGCGACTCTTCTTCTGCTGCACCCGTGGTGTTGCCTTCAAAAGCTGCGAGCCGCGCTTCCAGTGCTTCGAGCTTCTCGCGCGTGCGACGCAGCACACCGGCTTGGACATCGAACTCCTGTCGGGTGACCAGATCGAGTTTCGCCAGGCCCGCCTGCAGCACCGCCTTGAAGTTGGCTTCCAGGTCGCGCCGCACTGCCGTCAGGCTTTCCGGGACCGTGCCCGCCAGGCGTCGCGCCAGATCGTCGATGAATCTCGGGTCCATGGTCCTGTCTCGTCTTGCACCGGCAGATTTGCTCGTGCGCGACTGTAGAGACCGCACCAATGCAAGGCAAGCCACCCGACCGCGACCGCTGCAGCGGCGCAGATGCTCTGTCCTGAGGCAGCGCTGAAGAAGCCGCGCACCAGCGCGGGGCGTTGCGCGCCGTGCACCGCGCGCGAATGTCCATTTCGCGCCGCTGATTCCGTGGCACAGAAAGTGCATTTCCGCTGCACGCGAGCACCGACGACTCAACCAAGACATCGAGCGCCGGCCTCGCGCCATCAAACCTTGGAGTTGCCGCGCGATGCAGCCGATCACCGCGATCATCAAACCGTTCAAGCCGGCCGTCAGGAGAACGACAGTGAAACGACCCTGGTCAACGAGCCGATGGCTCACCTGCGTCTGGAGCCTTGCGCTGATCGCGTTCGTGCTCATCGCCGCGCAACCGGCATCGGCTCAGGATGCAGCGGGACCTGCTGCAACGGCGGCCGAGGTTGCGGCCGCTGCCGCAGCGGCCACCGCGCCGGCAGCGCCCACTTACGACAAGGGCGACATCTCCTGGATGATGGTCAGCACGCTGCTGGTCATTCTGATGGCGTTGCCGGGGCTGGCGCTGTTCTACGGCGGCATGGTGCGCTCGAAGAACATCCTGTCGGTGTCCATGCAGATCTTCGTCACCTTCAGCCTGCTGGCAGTGCTGTATGCGATCTACGGCTACAGCATCGCGTTCACCTCAGGCAACGCGTTCTTCGGCGGCTTCGATCGCCTGTTCCTGAAAGGCATGTTGGACGCCGCGGGCAACCTGACTCCCGCAGCCACCTTCAGCAAGGGCGTCTACATTCCCGAGTACCTGTACGCGGCGTTCCAGATGACGTTCGCATGCATCACGCCTTGCTTGATCGTCGGCGCGTTCGCAGAGCGCATGAAATTCTCCGCCGTGATCGTGTTCATGGTGGTTTGGTTCACGTTCGCTTACCTGCCGATTGCACACATGGTGTGGTCCTGGCCGGGCCCGGATGCGTACACCACGCCAGAAGCAGGAGCCGCAGCGACGGCGAGCGCGGGGTTCATCTTTCAGAAAGGTGCGCTCGATTTCGCAGGTGGCACCGTGGTTCATATCAACGCGGGCATCGCCGGCCTGATCGGCTGCTTGCTCGTAGGCAAACGCAAGGGCTACGGCACCATCGCCATGGCACCGCACAACGTGCCCTTCATCATGATCGGCGCGGCGCTGCTGTGGGTGGGCTGGTTCGGCTTCAACGTGGGCTCGAACCTCGAATCGAATGCCTTTGCCGCACAGGTGTTCCTGAACACTTTCGTGGCCACCGCCGCGGCCGTGGTCGGATGGACGTTCGGTGAATGGATCTTCCGCGGCACGCCGACGATGCTGGGGGCGGCCTCCGGCGCGGTCGCCGGACTCGTGGCCATCACGCCGGCCTGCGGCTGGGTGGGTCCGATGGGCGCCATCGTCATGGGATTGCTGGCGGGCCTGGTCTGCCTGTTCGCCGTCACCAAGCTGAAGGCGGCGTTCGGTTACGACGACTCGCTGGACGTGTTCGGCGTGCACTGCGTGGGCGGCATTTTCGGCGCCCTGCTGACCGGCGTGTTCAACAATCCCGCTCTGGGCGGCACTGGCGTGTACGACTATGTCACCGAAACCTGGGGCTACCCCGGCACCGGCGCGGCGCTGCTCTCGCAGCTGTGGGGTGTCGGCATCACCATCCTCTGGTGCACCGTGGTCTCGCTGATCGCCTACAAGGTGATCGACCGGACCATCGGCCTGCGCGTCACCGAGGAGGCGGAAACCGAGGGGCTCGACACCGTCGAGCATGGCGAGCGCGGCTACAGCCTTTAAGAAGACTCGGCACGTCGAGCATCGAAACGGGCGCGGACAGCGCCCGTTTCTTTTTTGTCCAGCTGGCCGAGCGTGACGTACTGCTCAATCCGCAGTGCTGCCAGGGACTGTCTTAATCCGGTCCAGCGACCTTCCTGCTACACTTTCCAGCGCTTCGGGCACCCTCCGGGTGGCCGACGCAAGTCTCTGGAGTTCCTAGTGAAACTGATCACCGCGATCGTCAAGCCGTTCAAGGTGGACGAGGTGCGCGAAGCGCTCTCGGAAGCTGGGGTGGCAGGCGTGACGGTCACCGAGGTGAAGGGTTTCGGACGCCAGCGCGGTCACACCGAGCTGTATCGCGGCGCGGAGTACGCGGTCGATTTCCTGCCCAAGTGCAAGATCGAGATCGCGGTCGACGACGATCAGGCCGAGCGCGTCGTCGAGACGATCGCGGCCGTAGCCCGCACCGGCAAGATCGGTGACGGCAAGATTTTCGTTGCCGCCCTGGGACACGCGGTGCGCATCCGCACCGGCGAGACAGATTCGCGCGCGATTTGAGGACTCACCTGGATTCGGATCGGGAGTAGGCCATGCTGCGAAGCGCATTGACGATCACCTTCACTGCCCTGGTACTGGTCGGCGCCGGCGCCAGCGCCGACGTCTACAAGTTCACGGATTCGAAGGGCAACGTGCTCTACACCGACAAGCCCGCCACGCTGCCTGCCGAGCGCCTGAACATACAGTCGAACAAGACGGACGTCGTCGCCGCCCAGGCCCACCAGGAAGCGGAAATGAAGCGCATGCAGGAGACCGATCGCGCCCGCCAGCAGAGCAGCACGCAGCAGGCCGATCAAAGAGCCGCGCAGGAGCTGACCGCCAAGGACAAGGCCGAGCGCTGCACCCGGGCGCGCGAGCGCTATGACAACTACATGAATTCGCAGCGCCTGTATCAGATGGACGAGCAAGGCGAGCGTCGCTATCTGGACGCCGCCGAACTCGATGCCGCACGCAATGCCGCGAAAGTGTCGATGGAAGAACTGTGCAAGTAAGCCGCGGCCGGAACCGGGACGGCGCTGCCGCCCGATTGCGCCCGGGTGGGTGAAAAAGCCGCGCGCGAATACGTACAATCGCCCCGCCTTCGGGTTCGTCGAATCGTCCAACCAGGCGCCCATTGCAGATGACCAGTCCCTCCTCTTCTCCCACCCGCGTCGGCTTCGTCGGTTTGGGCGCCATGGGCGCCGGCATGGCGCGCAATCTTCATAAACAAGGACTGCTGGCCGCGGTCTGGAACCGCACCAGGAGCAAAGCACAGCTCATCGCGCAGGAAACAGGTTGCGCGATCGCCGATTCGACGGCAGCGCTCGCGCCGCTGTGCGACGTCATCGTGATCTGCGTCTCCGCCGATACGGATGTCCTGAATGTCGTCGATTCGCTGCTGCCGACGATCCGTCGCGACTCTATCGTCATCGACTGCTCCACCGTCAGCGCCGATACGGCACGTTCCGCGGCACATCGCCTGCGTGAGCGCGGCGCGTACTTCCTGGACGCACCGGTCAGCGGTGGCGTCGAAGGTGCGCGCGACGGCACGCTCGCCGTCATGGTCGGCGGCGATGCCGGCGCATTCGATCAGGCGCGCCCGGTGCTGGAAGCGATGGGCCGCATCGTCACCCACTTCGGCGCCAGCGGCGCCGGCCAGGCGGCCAAAGCCACCAATCAGATCATGTGCGCCGGCGTGATCCAGGCGGTCGCCGAAGCCATGGCCTTCGCCAAGTCCGAAGATCTGCCGCTGGACAAGCTGATCGAGACCCTGAGCAAGGGCGCAGGCTCGAGCTGGTATTTCGTCAATCGCGCTCCCAACATCGTGCGCGACAGCTACCCGGCCGGCTTCCGCGTGCGTCTGCATGAGAAAGATCTGAAGATCTGCCGCGCCATGGCGGCGCGGCACGGCGTGCAGCTGCCGCTGATCGAGATGACGCTGGTGCATTACCGGCGGCTGATCGAGCAGGGTCACGGCGACGAGGACATCTCCACGCTGTTCCATCTCAAAGATGCGTTGTTCACCGTTGCGGCGGGCGAGCTCAAACGTCCGCCGGGCGACAGCTGACACCCGTCGAGCGATGACCGCGAACGCCCACGAAAGCCGCGGCCCAGACAGCAGGCACACTTTTTCGGGTGCCGTCGCCGAAGCTCGCGGCGTGCGGCAGGGCGAGCCTTCGTCCCAGGGTCCGCGGTTTTTCCTCCCTGACTTCTGCTCCGCGGGCGCAGTGCTCGCGGTGGTGCTGATCAGCGAGATCGTGGCCATCATGTTCGCGATCGCGCGCCAGAGTCTGCACGAGAATTTCTGGATCGACCTGGCGAGCTGCTCGCTGTTCCTGTTGTGGATCGGACTGACGTGTGCGGCCGTCTTGTGCCGTGCGCGACCGTGGCTGCAACGGATGCCTGCGGCGCGCGCTGCGACGATCGCGGTCACGCTGCTGGTGGTCACGGTCGGCGTCGTATCGGAACTGGCGTTCCAGGTCGGTCGCTACTGGAGCCGCGGCTTCATCGACGTGAGCTCGGTATTTCCGATCGATCACACCGGCTTTCTGCTGCGTAACCTGGCCGTCGGATTCATCGTCAGCGCCCTGGCACTGCGCTATTTCTATGTCAGCGCGGAATGGAAACGCAGCGTCGAAATGGAAGCGCTGGCCCGCATTCGCGCGTTGCAGGCACGCATTCGCCCGCACTTCCTTTTCAACAGCATGAACACGATCGCCTCCCTGACCCGCTCCAACGCCGCGCAGGCGGAGGAAGCGGTGGAAGACCTGGCGGATCTGTTTCGCGCCAGCCTGAACGAGGCGCGTTCGATGATTCCACTCGGCGAAGAGTTCGACATTGCGCGCACGCATCAGCGTATCGAACAGCTGCGGCTGGGCGATCGCCTGCGGGTGGAATGGGATGTCGAGCAGCTGCCGACGCACGCCGCCGTGCCCAGCCTGATCGTGCAACCGTTGCTGGAAAACGCGGTCTATCACGGCATCGAGATGCTGCCCGCCGGAGGCACCGTCACCATCACCGGCCGGCTGGTCGATCGCCAGATCCAGATCGAGGTGCGCAACCCGATCCCGGTGCAGAACGACTACGGCGCACGCGACGGCAACCGCATGGCACTGGAGAACATCCGCCAGCGCCTGGAACTGGCCTGGCCGCGCCGCGCACGCATCGAAACCCGGCAGGACGACCGCGAATTTTCCGCCCGACTGATCTTCCCTTATGCTCCCGCGCATGAAGCTGCTGATAGTTGATGACGAACCGCCGGCACGCGATCGCCTGCGACGCCTGATCGAAGAGATCGGCGATTACGAACAGATTTCCGAAGCGGGCAATGGCGAGGAGGCACTGGCCTGTTGCAGCGAGCTGCAGCCCGACGTGGTGCTGCTGGACGTGCGGATGCCGGGGCTGTCCGGCATCGAGATCGCCCGCCACATCGATTCGCTCGAGGATCCGCCCGCCGTCATCTTCACCACGGCCTACGATCAGTATGCAGTGGAAGCCTTCGAGACCGAGGCCGTGGGTTACCTGCTCAAACCCGTGCGCAAGGAAAAACTCGCGCATGCGTTACGGCATGCCTCGCGCATTTCACCTCAGCGCCTCATCAAGGTGGCACAGTCGGCACGGCTGGAACATCGGCGCGAGCAGATCTGCGCACGGCTCGGCGAGCAGCTGCGGCTGATTCCGCTCTCCGACATCTATTATTTTCTCGCCGACCAGAAGTACGTCACCGTGCGCCACACCGGCGGCGAAAGCCTGATCGACGAGCCGCTCAAGTCACTGGCCGGTGAATTCGCCAGCGATTTCGTGCGCATTCACCGCAACGCGCTGGTGGCGGAGAAGCAGATCTCTGCCGTGGAGCGCACCGAGGACGGCCGGTACGCCGTACGCATCCGTCAGTGTGGTGATGTGCTGGAAGTGAGTCGCCGCCACGCTGCCGAGCTGTTGCGAAGGATTCGCGGCGAGTCCTGAACTGAGTCGATCGCACCGGCGTGGACCTGAGCCGCTGCCGATGGCTGGCGACAAGTGCACCCGGATACTGACGCTCAGCGTCGCAGATACATGCGGGCCAGCGGCAGAAAACGCATGACGCGCGAACCGGCGGTCAGCAGCACCAGGCCACGCCCCATCCAGCGGAACATGCGACGCGGCCCGATCATGGCGAACACGCCGAGGGCGCCGGCGATCAACGCCGGCCGCGCAGCGTAATGGCGAACCATGTGCAGGGTTCGATCGACACCGCCCAACCGGTGATGAATCTCCTCCATCGCCTCTGCCAGCTCTGCGCGCTGCACGGCGCAATGCGCCCGCAGCGCGAGGCGGCGCTGGGCCAGCGACAGGGTACGCTCGCTCATAAGCGTGCACGCAGCTGATCGCGATCCTTGGCAAGTTCGCTCAACGTCGCATCCAGCATCGGCGGTTTCGCCTTCACCTTCTGCACCAGGATGAGCGCCGCCGCCGCGGCGATCAGCAGGAAAGCGCCGGTCATGAGCAACGCGGCGAGAACCCGGTGCGTGTCCCAGAACACGAAGATGATGGTCAGCGCGCCCAGGAACAGCGCCATCATTACCGCGAACAGGGCGACGAGCGACCAGATCAGAAGCTGTGCGACCTGCTGCACTTCTTCCTGCAACTCGGTGGTCAGCAGCTGCAGCCGCGTGTGGGCAATGCCGACCAGCGTCGCGACGAAGTTGTTCAGCGACTGGAACAGCCCGCTGAGCGGCGCGCCAGCGCGCTGGGTGGAGCTTTCGTCCATAGTCCTGCGAACCCGGTACTAGCGGCGGCTGATCAGCACGCCCAGCACCAGGCCGATACCGGCGGCGATGCCCACCGATTGCCACGGGTTGTCGCGGACGTATTCTTCGGTGGCGTCGGCCAGCTCGCGGGCGCGCTTCAACGCCTCTTCCTCGACCTGGGTCAGGCGGGCCTTGGCCTGTCGCAGAGAGTCTTCGGCGCGAGCGCGGGCTTCCTGGATCTTCTCACCGGTCTGCGATGAGGTGGCCCGCAGCAGCGCTTCGGCGTCCTGCACCACCGCTTTCAGATCCGCCACCAGCTTGTCGGTCGTTACCTCGTTCATGTTCTTTCCTCTTGGTCTGGACGTTGCGTGCAGCACAATCGCTTCAGCGCGGCGTAAACACTGGTGCTGCGCGCGGCAGGCACTGCGTGCGGTGAGTCCGGCGATGGTATGCCGGGCCCGCAACGCCGGGCAACTTCTGCCAGCGAGCCGGAACGCGCCGCCGCGATCTCGGTTTCCCGCAGCCTTGGCGCCAAGTGATAGCATTGTGCGCGCTGCAGCTCAGTCGCCCCCCACCGGAGTGCCCTCAATGGAGTCGTCGCCACCTGCGATAGTGCATCGCGACCGCTTCTACACACGAGCATTCGCGCTGGCAGCGTGCCTGGCACTGGGCTTTGCGCTGTACCGGATCCTGACTCCGTTCCTGGGGCCGCTGCTCTGGGCGATCTTTCTGGCATTCCTGCTGCATCCCCTGCACATGCGACTGACCAAGCGGTTGCACAATCGCCCGCACTGGTCGGCACTCGCGCTCACGCTGCTGACGCTCATCTTGTTCGTCGGACCGCTGACTGCCCTGAGCGCCACGTTCGCCGCGCAGGTCGGCGACCTGCTGGGCTACGTGCGAACCACACTCGCGGACCCGACGACTTCAAACGTGCTGAATCTCGCCAATGTTCCGTGGATCCAGACCGGGCTGGAGCGGCTCGAAAGCCTGTTCGGCATCGACACCGCACAGGTGCGCGGCTGGGTCGAGCAGGGTGCGAGCCAATTGCTGCAATGGCTTGCCTCGCTGGGCAGCAAGGTGTTCCTGGGCGCGATCGGCACCGTGGTCGGTTTCGTGCTGATGGTGTTCATGCTGTTCTTCTTCATCCGCGACGGCGACGAGATGTTCGCGACCGCCCGGGCGCTGATCCCGATGACCGAAGCCTCCAAGGCGCAGCTGTTCGATCATCTGGGTGCGGTGACGCGCGCCATGGTGCTGGGCACCGGACTGACCGCATTGATCCAGGGCACGCTGGTCGGCATCGCCTTCCTGATCGTCGGGCTGCCTTCGCCGCTGGTTTTTGCCGTGATCGCGCTGCTGGCCTCGCTGCTGCCCTTCGGCGGCACGGCGCTGATCTGGCTGCCGGCCGCGCTGGTGCTGGCATCGCAGGGGCGCTGGGGCGCCAGCGTGTTCATGCTGCTGTGGGGCGCGGTGCTGGTCTCGCTGGTCGACAACGTGGTGCGTCCGATGCTCGTCTCCGGCCGCGCCAACGTCGGTACACTCACCATCTTCATCGGCGTGCTCGGCGGACTGGCCGCCTTCGGCGCCATCGGCCTGTTCCTCGGACCGGTGGTGCTCGCGCTGATCATTGCGCTCATCCGTCTCATGCTCGAACAGCGCCGCACCGAAACGACGCCACCCCCATCCGTATGACTCACACTCTTCGCATTGCCACCCGCCAGAGCCGGCTCGCGCTCTGGCAGGCCGAGCACGTTGCCGCGCGTCTGCGCGAAGCGCACCCCGATCTGGAGGTCGTGCTGGTTCCGATGACCACCACCGGCGACCGCGTGCTGGATCGGCCGCTGGCGCAGGTCGGCGGCAAGGGGCTGTTCATCAAGGAGCTGGAAGTCGCGATCGGCGAGGACCGCGCCGATATCGCAGTGCACTCCATGAAAGACGTGCCGACCGAGTTGCCGCCAGGCATGACCATCGCTGCATTCCTGCCACGTGCCGACCCGAGGGACGCCTTCGTTTCCCCACGATACGCGAGCTTCCAGGCGCTGCCACAAGGCGCCCGCGTCGGAACGTCGAGCCTGCGTCGCCAGTCGCAGTTGAAATCCGCACGACCCGATCTCGAGATCCTGCCGCTGCGCGGCAATGTCGATACGCGCCTGCGCAAGCTCGACGAAGGGCAGTACGACGCCATCATTCTCGCCGCCGCCGGCTTGAGCCGGCTGGGACTGGAGCAGCGCATCGTGCAGCTGCTCGATTTCGACGACTCGCTGCCGGCCGTAGGACAGGCCATCGTCGGCATCGAGTGCCGCAGCGACGCAACGGATGTCATTGCGCTGCTGCGTGCCCTGGATGATCCAACCTCGCACTGCTGCTGCGAGGCCGAACGCGCCTTCGCACGTCGGCTGGAAGGCAGCTGCCAATCACCGATCGCCGGTTACGCCGAGCTGCACGGTAACGAATTGACGTTGCGCGGCGTGGTCGGCTCGGAAGACGGCCGCACCCTCTATCGCGGCAACACCAGGGGCGCCGCTTCCGATCCGCAGACACTCGGCATCCAGCTCGCCGACCGGCTGCTCGCTGCCGGCGCAGACGTGCTGCTTGCTGCGCAGCGCGCCGCATCGACAGGACCCATATCTTGATCCCTGCCGTCATTCCGCCTTTGACCGCCCTGACCGTGCTGGTCACGCGCCCGGCCCCGCAAGCCGCGGTGCTGGCCGCCAGCATCCGTGAGCTCGGTGGCGAAGCGATCGTGCAACCGGCCATCGAGATCCGGCCGGTCGAGGCCGCCCGCGTCGCCGGTCATCAGCTGGTGATTTTCGCCAGCGTCAATGCCGTCGAGCACGGCGCCCGATACATCGAGAAGACGGCGGAAATGCGCATCGCCGCCATCGGCAAGGCAACCGCTGCGGCGCTGGCAGCCATCGACATGCCGGCAGACATCGTGCCGGACGCTGGCTTTGACAGCGAAGCGCTGCTCGCGCATCCGGAGCTGATCCTGCCGCCCGATGCACGGATATTGATCGTGCGCGGCAGCGGCGGGCGCGAGCTGATGCGGGAGACTTTCACGGCGCGCGGTTGCACCGTCGAAATCCTCGACGTCTACGAGCGCGTCATGCCGACGTTCGACGAGCAGCGGCGGGCCGAGCTCGAAGCCACGTGGGCTGCAGGCACCATCGACATTGCGACGATCACCAGCGTCGAAACGCTGCGGAACCTGTTCTCGCTATTGACCGAGCGGGGCCGTGAGCTGCTCAAGGACACGCCGCTGGTGGTTGCCAGCCGCCGCATCGCTCACGCTGCTGCGGAGATGGGCGTGCGTGCGGAGTGCGTCGTAGCGGCGGCAGCGGACGATCAGTCCATGATCGGTGCGCTGGCGCAGTGGCACGCACGTGCGCGCCTGAGTTAGCAGGCCGTCGCGACTCCGTCATTCCCGCGCAAGCGGGAATCCATTCGAGCGGATGCCAGCTTGCGCGGGCATGACGGGTACAAACTGGGTACCACATTGAGGCTACTGATTTGGCGCGCCGACGGGCCTGCTGCCATACTTGCTCGCGTCCGTCCCGCACCGCATTTGCCTCATGGCCGACCATCCTTCCCATAATCCGCCCGCTTCCGGCCTGCCGACGCCGCCAGCCGAACACAAGCGCGTTCATACGTATGGACGCCTGACGACTGCGGCAGCAGTACTGGCGCTGGCAACCGCGGGCTATGCGCTATGGCGGCTCGACACAGCGCGCGATCGCCTCGGCGAATTGAACCAGACCGTGGCGCAGATCGATTCCGATCGCGCCGTCCTGCGCGGCGAGATCAAGTCGCTGGCGAACAGCGAACGTCTCGCACGCAACGAACTGAAGCGCCGGCTGGACGTGCTGGACGAAGCGCCGAAACAGCTGCAGGAATTCGGGACCGCGCTCGAAGAGCTGCGGGGCCGCGCCGAAGGGCCGGAACGCGCCTGGTCGCGGGCCGAAGCGTCTTTCCTGATGGAGCTGGCGCAGCGCCGGCTGACCCTCGACCGCGATATCGATACGGCGATCGTCGCACTGGAATCTGCGGACTCGCGTCTCGCCTCACTGCGCGACCCGAGCGTGGGAGCGGTGCGGCAGCAAGTTGCAAAGGAAGTGCAGGCGCTACGCGCCGTGAGCCGGCCTGACGTTGCCGGCATTCTGGCGCGACTGACGAATGCGGAAGAGGAAGCGACGCTTGCGGCGGTGCTCGGCATCGTCGCTGTCGAGCGCACTGCACCGGCCAATGTCCTGCCGGAAGGCTTTTTCTCACGCGCCTGGGCCGTGGCACGCAATGCCATTTCCGGCTTGATCAGCGTGCGCAAGGTCGACGATCGCGGCGCCAACGTCGTGACGCTGGAAGAACAGTCGCTGCGTCGCCAGCATCTGCAATTGCTGCTGTACTCGGCCCGCGCCGCGGTCCCACGGCACGATGGCGCCAGCTACCGCAGCTCGCTGACCGGCGCGCGGCAATGGTTGAACGAGTTCTTCGACCTCAAGGATCCGGCCACCGCCGCCCTGCTCAAGGAAGTCCAGGCCCTCGAAGCCATCGACATCGACCCGCCGTTGCCGGATGTCACCGGCTCCTCGCGCGCCCTGCAGCGCCTGATGCCGGCCCGGCGAGGCACGCCATGAGATACGGCCTGTACATCGCGGCAGCGTTGCTCGCTGGCGCGCTGCTGGCGCAATTCCTGCTGGCCGACGCCGGCTACGTCGCCATCCGTTTCGCCGGCTATCTGTTCGAGATGTCGGCGGTTACCTTCCTGCTGGTGCTGATCGCCGGCGGACTCCTGGTCCGCTTGCTGGTCCGCATCTTCAACGCACGTCGGCTGTGGCGGGAAGCGCAAGCCCAGCGCCGCCAGGAGCGTGCCCGCAAGAGCCTGGCGCGCGGCTTGCTGGAGATGTCCGAAGGGGAATGGTCGGCATCAGAAGAAACGCTCACTCGTGCCGCCCGCGATGCCGAGATGCCAGCGGCTCACTATCTGGTTGCCGCCCGCGCCGCGGAACTGCAGGGGGCCGCGCAGCGTCGCGACGAGTTGCTGGCGAAAGCGGTCGAAGCGTCGCCGGAGCGAAGAGCGCCCGCGCTCATCATGCAGGCGGAGGTCTACCTCAAGCACAAGCAGTATCAGGCAGCGCTGGCCACGCTGAATCAGCTCGAAGCCAGCGGCGAACAAAGCGCACGCGGCGTGATGCTGCTCGCCCGCATCTACCGACAGACCGGCGACTGGGAAAAATTGCAGGCGCTGCAGCCCAAGCTGCGCAGCACACGCGGCATCAGCACGGCCTTTGCCGATGAAACCGTGGCCCAGATTTATCTGGATCGCCTGAAAGCGGCCGGGACCGCGGCGGATGTGAAACGGCTGGAGCTTGCCTGGAAGGAAGTCCCCAAATCGCTGTCACAGCGGGCCGAGATCGCGGTGGCCTACGCCCGCGCGGCGATGGCGTGCGACCAACCCGAAGCGGCGGAAGCCGAGCTGCGCAAGTTCCTCAACAAGCAATGGGACGAGGCGGTGGTTCTCGTCTACGGCGAGCTGGACCCCGAAGAGCCGCTCGTCACGGTGGAACGCGCGGAAGAATGGCTGCCGCAACACAGCGAGGACGCCGCATTGCTGCTGTCCTGCGCACGCCTGTGCATGCGTGCCGAGCTTTACGGCAAAGCGCGCAGCTACCTGGAAACCAGCCTCGCGATCCGTCCCCGGCTCGAGGCCTATCACCTGCTCGCCGGGCTGATGGAACAGCTGGGCGAACGCGACCGGGCCGTCAAGGCACTGAACGACGCGCTGGTGCACGCCCTGGGTCGCAAGCCCGCGTTGCCGAAGATCCGCGCCCGCCGCTGGTTGGAGCGGCGGCAAGGCGACAGAAGAAGGAACTGAACCCTCCGCGATGTCCTATACCCGACTGACCCTGCTTCCGTCGCAACAGGTCCTGCCGGTTGAGGACGACGAGACCATCCTGGATGCGGCCCTGCGTGCCGGCTTGAACCTGCCGCACAGCTGCAAGGGTGGGCATTGTTCGTCCTGCCGCGCACGCATCATCAGTGGCGCGGTGCGCTATCCCGAAGGCCGGCCGCTCGGAATCAGCGCGAGCGAGGAGCAGGAAGGCTACACGCTGCTGTGCCAGGCACACGCCGCCAGTGCCGAGCTGACGGTCGAGATCCGCGAGATCCATCCGCCGGCCATCGTCGACGATCGCGTCCACAGCCTGCCTTGCCGCATCGAGAGAATGCAGGCGCTGGCGCCGGGCGTGATGGCCGTGTTCCTGCGCCTGCCCGCGGCCGAGCCCTTCAATTTCGTCGCTGGGCAGTACCTGGACATCATGCTGCCGCACAACCGGCGGCGCAGTTTCTCCATCGCCAATCCGCCGCACGATGCGGAATTCATCGAGCTGCACATTCGTCGCGTCGCCGGCGGCGAATTCACGCAGCAGCTGTTCGCAGGGATGAAGGAAAAGACGCTGCTGCGCATCGAAGGTCCGCTCGGGCAATTCTGGTTTCGCGAGGAATCGCCGCGACCCGCGCTGCTGATCGGCGGCGGCACCGGTTATGCACCGCTGCGCGCCATGCTGCGACATCTGCTGGAACGCGGCGACCGCCGGCCATTGCATCTGTACTGGGGCGCGCAGTCCCTCGCCGATCTCTATGAAGACGGGATGATTCGCAGTCTGTGCGAACGTTACCCGAATCTGTCCTATACGCCGGTGCTTTCCAACCCTCAGCCGCTGGATCGCTGGCAGGGGCGTACCGGCTGGGTCCATGCCGCGGCACTCGAGGATCATCCTGACCTGAGCGGCATCGATGTCTATGCCAGCGGCCCGCCGGCCATGGTGGAAACCATCCGCCATGAGTTCATCGAACGCGGTCTGCCGCCGCAGCAGTTGTTCTTCGATTCGTTCGACTATGCGCCCGACGTGCTGGAGAAACTGCGTCGAACGGCACAGCTCGTGCCGGGCGATCGACCGTAGCAATTCTCAAACACGCAGCGCAGCGTGCGCTTGCCGCGCCTGCTGCATAGCAGCTAAGCACGTCAGCGTTCTCCTGCGGAAAACAGCGACTCCGTCAGCAGTCTTCGTTCGAAGTTGCAACTCGACACAACGATGTTGCACTACCACCGACCTGCCGCACCGACTTCGCAACCGGATTGCGCTCGGGCTCGCGTAGCGTACAGATATGACGCTACATCACATTTTTACGCAGCACCCCGCGTCCGTCGGCGAGACCTACTGGCAGCATCAGCGCACCGCATGGAGCTTCGGCGCTTGCATGCTGATCGGCGGGTTCGCCTGTCTGGTGCACGGAATCTTTCCGTTCCTGTTCGAACGCACCGCGAGCCGTCACATCAGCCAGCTGTACGAGCGCATGGTGGTGAATCGCACGGCCGCTCGCCGCACTTCGCCACTCAGACTGGCTTCGCGGTAAGCGACATTCTGGTTTGCCCGGGAACGGGCCGGGTGCGCCGCAGCTGGGTGGCATTCTGCTGCCGAGCGTGCTGTGATCCGCAGCAACGCCTTGCGGATTCACTCCCATGGACCGACTCGATCGACGCATTCTCGAGCTGTTGCAACGGGACGGCTCACTCACTTCGGCCGACATCGCCGAACGCGTCGGCCTGTCGAAAGCGCAATGCTGGCGCCGCATACAACGGCTGCAGGAAACCGGCGTGATCGTGCGCACGGTGGCGCTGCTCGATGCGAAGGCCGTCAATGTCGGCACCACGGTGTTCGTGAACGTCAAGGCCGCCCGGCACAGCGCCGCCTGGCTCGAAAACTTCATCCGCACCGTGCGCGAAATTCCCGAAGTCACCGAAATCCACCGCATGAGCGGCGACATCGATTACCTGCTGCGCATCGTGGTGCCCGACATCGACGCCTACGACGCGCTGTACAAGCGCCTGATCGCCGGCGGCGAATTCCTCGACATCAGCGCCAGCTTCTCGCTGGAGGTCATGAAGAACACCACGGCCCTGCCGCTCAATTACGCACCATGCGACTGACAACGACCGTCGAGCTTCCTCACGCCCTCATCGTCGGCTGCGGCTATGTCGGCCAGCGCCTGGCCCGCCGGCTGGCGGCCATATATGACATAACGGCTGTCGTGCGCTCGGCGGACCGCGCCGCTGCACTGAATGCATCCGGCATTCGTGCCGTGGCGCTGGATCTCGATCGAGTCCGGCTCAGCTCATGGATTCCGGAAAAGCTGGAGCAGGCAGCGATCTTCTATCTGGCGCCGCCGCCGGCCAGCGGCGAGAGCGACTTGCGACTGGACCGCTTCCTGCAATTGGCGACGGTGCCGCCACGCGCCTTCATCTACGTGAGCACCACCGGTGTGTACGGCGATACGCAGGGTGCAGGCGTCGATGAGAGCACGCCGGTCCGCCCGCTGACCGATCGTGCACGACGCCGTGTCAGCGCAGAAGAGATGACGCGAGTCTGGTGCTCGGAGCGCCGGGTACGACGCATCGTTCTGCGAGTCCCGGGGATCTACGGCCCCGGCCGGCTACCCATCGAGCGCCTGAAGCAGCGCGAGCCGGCGCTACGTCCGGAGGATGCGGGCCTGTCCAATCGCATCCACGTCGATGACCTGGTGGAAGCCTGCGCGGCAGCTGCGCTGAACCAGGAAGCACGCGGCGTCTACAACGTCACCGACGGCAACGCCTGCAGCTCCACCGCGTTCCTCGACCGGCTGGCCGCGCTTGCCGATCTGCCCTGCCCGCCGCGGATTTCAATGGACGAAGCCCAGCTGACCTTCAGCCCGGAACGCCTTTCCTACCTTCACGAATCGCGCCGCGTCAGCAACGAACGCATGCTGAAACACCTGGGCGTCAAACTGAAATACGCGCAGCTGGACCAAGGCATTGCGCAGAGCCTGCAGGAAGAACGGGATCAGTTCGGCTGACTCTTTTTGCTTCCCAGCCACTTCGTGATCGGGCGCCACTGCTCCCAATCGGGGCTGGCGAGATATTCGGGCAGCTCGAAAATGCCCATGCCGCGCTGGAAGGCCCGCAGGTAATTGGTCGACTGGCGCAGTGAGGTCAGGTACGGCACCTTGAGCTTGCCCAGGTACTGGTCCAGCTCCTCATAAATCAGCGTGTTCTCGCGCACCCGGTTGGCCACCAGCGCCAGCCGCGCCTGCTGGCGCTGCACCCGGCCGAGCTCGAGCAGCTCGGCCATGAAGTGTGCGCAGGCCTTCATGTCGATGGGCGAAGGCATGACCGGCACCAGGATGGTCTCGGCCCGGCGCACCAGCTCGTTCATTTCCGAACCATGCGTCCGCGCCGGCGCATCGATCACCAGCACCTCGGTATCGCGAGGCACACCGCGCAAGCCCTCTTCATTGGCGTCAACGCCGGCGATCTTCGGCAGATCCTCCGGCCGCGTCGCCAGCCAGTCGAGACTGGTCCGCTGCGGATCGTAGTCGGCGAGCGCGACTTTGTGCCCTTCGTTGGCGAACCAGGTGGCGACATTGGTGGCCAGCGTGCTCTTGCCGCAACCACCCTTGGAATTCATCACCATCACATGACGCATGCAAGCCTCGCTTCATCGCTCATGGGAGTCGCTGGCTGTGTCGTTATTGGCAGCGGGCCCTAAATTAACCCGGATTTTTGCTGAAGGACAGGCTTCAGAGGGTGACGCGATTCCGGATTGCAGATTTCAGAGGGGCATCGTGCCAGGCGCCGTTCTGGGCGGGGCCAGAAAGAGAGTGCCAACTTTCTTTTCCCGAAAGCGCGCTCTCCGAGCGCCACGGACCCCAGCAACCTCTGCGGTTTCGGCGGGGGTGTCTCGTTTCGGGAGCCTCGAAAACAGGATGTTTTCGACGGCAGCCCCCAGGGAGGGGTTCACGGCGGTCCCGAAACGAGACACCCCCGCCGAAACCGCACGCTGCCCATCGAGAGCCCACCTCCGGACGCAAGCCAACCGAAACCACACACCTCAAACGAAGCGACTCTTGCCCCAGCTCGCAAGCGTGCAGAAATGAACCGGAATCGCGCCTTCCGACGAGAATCCCCTCTCGATCGAGCTTGCCGCAGCCCCGAAGACCCGCCTCAGACCGCAAGCTCCTCCCCCCAAAAAAATCAGCTCGCGCCGCCCGATATGTGACCGCCCGAACCGACACCGCAACATCGTCATGACGCCGCCACTCTTCATCTTCCCAACGAGCCCCACTCCCACTCACTAACAGTGATAATGCCCCCCAGTGATACGGAGACCCTCGATGGCCTTTACCAACCCTTCTCAATCCGCAATCCAGTCGCTGCTGCGCTCGGCGCACACCATCGCCGTGGTCGGCCTGTCCGACAACCCCAACCGGCCGAGTTATGGAGTCGCCTCGACGCTGCTCGACTACGGTTATCGCATCATCCCGGTGAATCCGGCGCTGGCCGTGTGGGAAGGCATCCGCGCGGTGCCCGATCTCGACCACCTGTCCGAAGTGCTCGGACCCGGCGAGCAGGTCGATATCGTCGATGTGTTCCGCCAACCGCAGCACGTGAGCGGCCTGGTCGATGACTGCATCCGGCTGAAGCTGCCGGCGCTGTGGCTGCAGCTCGACGTGGTCGATGAGGCAGCAGCGCAACGCGCCGTCGACGCCGGCATCACGGTCGTCATGGACAAGTGCCTGAAGGTCGAGCGCATGCGAATCGATTGAGCCCGTCCCGCTCACCCCGTATCCTTCCGGCAATGCTTCTGCACTTCACCAAGATGCACGGCCTCGGCAACGATTTCATCGTTTTCGATGCGCCTGCCGACACCGCCGTGCCCGGTGGCGAGGTCATGCGGCGGCTGGCCGACCGGCATACCGGCATCGGCTTCGACCAGGCCCTGGTGCTGCTGCCGCCGCGCCAGGACGGCACCGACGTGTACTACCGCATCTTCAACGCCGACGGCTCCGAGATCGAACAGTGCGGCAACGGCGCCCGCTGCGTCGGCAAGCTAGTGGCCGACAAGCTCGCGCGCCAGCAGATCCACATGGACAGCCTGGGCGGACGTGTCGATGTGCAGCTGCGTCAAGACGGCCTGGTGTCCGTCGACATGGGCACGCCGAATTTCGATCCTGCCTCGCTGCCGTTCGATGCGTCGCGCGAAGCCGACGTGTATCCGTTGCGGATCGGCGAGTCCGAGTTGCGCATCAGCGCAGTATCGATGGGCAATCCGCACGCAGTGATGCAGGTGCCCTCCGTGGAGAACGCGGCCGTGGACACGATCGGACCGGCCGTGGAGAATCATGCGCGCTTTCCCAAGCGTGCCAACGTCGGCTTCATGGAAGTGGTGAGTCCCAATCACATCCGCCTGCGAGTGTTCGAGCGCGGCGTCGGCGAGACCCAGGCCTGCGGCACCGGCGCTTGCGCCGCGGTGGCCGTCGGTCGCCGGCTCGGCCTGCTGACCGACGAAGTCGCGGTCGACGCGCCGGGCGGCAGAATGATCGTGCGCTGGCCCGGCCCGGGCGAACATCTCTGGCTCACCGGCCCGGCGGTGAAGGTGTTCGAAGGCACGGTCGAAATTTGAAAATCCATCCTGGCTGCGCTGTAGCCCTGTCCATAGAGACACCATGAGCAAGCAACCCGTCCGCGGTATCGAAGCCGAATCGCTTCCCGAAGATGCCGTCGCCACTTACCTGCAGCACAATCCCGACTTCTTCGAGCGTCACACCCCGCTGCTGGCCAAGCTCAAGCTGCCGCACAGCCGTGGCGCATCCACGATTTCGCTGGTGGAACGCCAGGTGCTGGTGCTGCGGGAGAAGAACGAGAAGCTGGAAACGCATCTGCAGGAACTGATCAGCGTCGCGCGTGCCAACGACGCGCTGGCGAACAAGATCCATCGCCTGTCCTGCCGGTTGATTCGCACGCGCTCGGCCGAAGCCGTGCTCGATACGCTGGAATCGTCGCTGCGCGAGGATTTCGGCGCCTCCGAATGGCTGATCCTGCTGGCACCGGCCAAGACTTCAGGCTTTGCCAGCCTCAGCAATCGTCATTTGCGATTGATCGAACCGACCGCGCCGGAGCTCAAGATGTTCGAGACGCTGTTCGAGTCCGGCAAGCCGCGTTGCGGCCAGATCCGCGACAGCCAGCGCGATTTCCTGTTCGGCGCGGGCACGATCGAGATCGGCTCGGCGGCCCTGGTGCCGCTGGGTTCGCAGCCCGCTGCGGGCCTGCTGGCCGTCGGCAGCCCGGATGCCGAGCGCTTCCATCCGACCATGAGCACGGAATTTCTCGCCCGCATCGGCAATCTGGTGAGCGAAGCTGTCGCAACGCCGTGAGCGTCGTGGCGTCGCACTGCCATGCATGACGACGCACGCAGCTGGCTGCCGAAGTTCCTGAAGCACCTGTCGTCGGAACGACGACTGTCGCCGCACACCGATTCCAACTATCGCCGCGACCTGGAGCTGTTCATGCGCTTCTGCGAGCGCAACGACGTCGCCGACTGGCGCAGCGTCGACAGCCAGCATGTCCGCAGTTTCGCCGCTGCGGAATTTCGCCAGGGCCAGTCGCCGCGCACCATCCAGCGGCGCCTGTCGGCACTGCGTAGTTTTTTCAATTTCCTGCTGCGCCAGGACCAGCCGCCGGTGCAAGGCAATCCGGCGATCGACGTGCGCGCCCCCAAGGCCAGCAAGCGCCTGCCGGCGACCATCGATGCGGATCAGATGGCGCGATTGCTGACCTTCCGTACCGACGAGCAGCTGGACGTGCGCGACAAGGCCATCATGGAGCTGTTCTATTCCTCCGGATTGCGCCTGTCCGAGCTGGTCGAGCTGGATCTGGACAGTCTCGATCTGCCGGACCGGACCGTGCGCGTCACCGGCAAGGGCGGCAAAACCCGCATCGTGCCGGTTGGCCGCTATGCGCTCGATGCACTGTCGGCGTGGCTGCGAGAGCGCTCCGCCCTGGCCAAACCTGGCGAGCAGGCTGTATTCGTCGCCAACCACGGCGGGCGCCTGTTGCAACGCGCAGTGCAGACACGCATCACGCTGTGGGCAAAACGCCAGGGTCTGGGCGTACACCTGCATCCCCACATGTTCCGGCACTCATTCGCCAGTCATCTGCTGGAATCCAGCCAGGATCTGCGCGGCGTGCAGGAACTGCTCGGTCACGCCAACCTGGCCACCACCCAGATCTACACTCACCTTGATTTCCAGCATCTGGCCAAGATATACGACCAGGCTCACCCTCGCGCCCGCAGGAAATCTTAAGAATCCCATGCAGCAGTTCGACGGCACCACCATCCTTTCCGTGCGCCGCAACGGCGTGGTCGCCATCGGCGGCGACGGCCAGGTCTCGCTCGGCAACACCGTGATGAAGTCCAACGCGCGCAAGGTGCGGCCGCTCTATGAAGGCAAGGTGCTGGCGGGATTCGCCGGCGGCACGGCCGATGCCTTTACCCTGTTCGAGCGCTTCGAGACCAAGCTGCAGCAGTACGGAAATCTCACGCGCGCCGCCATCGAACTGGCCAAGGACTGGCGCTCGGATCGCAGCCTGCGCCGCCTGGAGGCGCTGCTGTGCGTCGCCGACCTGCGCAGCTCGTTCATCATCTCGGGCAACGGCGACGTGATCGAGCCCGAGGACGACATCATGGCCATCGGCTCCGGCGGCGCGTATGCACAGGCGGCCGCGCGCGCCCTGATGCAGAACACCGAACTCGACGCGCGCAGCGTGGTCGAGAAGTCACTGAACATCGCAGCCGACATCTGCGTCTTCACCAATCGTAATCTCACGATAGAAGTGCTCGGAGGTTGAAGGCGCGTCCCGGCTCAGCCGATTGCGCCATCGCTGCCACCCCGTTCCATCTTTGTCCGTCATCTCCGCATCTCCTTGCCTATGTCCTCCATGACCCCCAGAGAAATCGTCCAGGAACTCGACAAGCACATCGTCGGACAGGCTGACGCCAAGCGCGCCGTAGCGATCGCGCTGCGCAATCGCTGGCGCCGGATGCAGGTACAGGAAGAACTGCGCGCGGAAATCACGCCGAAGAACATCCTGATGATCGGCCCGACCGGCGTCGGCAAAACCGAGATCGCACGACGCCTGGCGAAACTCGCGCGCGCGCCCTTCATCAAGGTCGAAGCCACCAAGTTCACCGAGGTCGGCTATGTCGGCCGCGAGGTCGATTCCATCATCAAGGATCTGATGGACGTCGCCGTCAAAATGACGCGCGAGGTGGAAACGGAGAAAGTGCGCCATCGCGCCATGGATGCAGCCGAAGAACGCGTGCTCGATGCGTTGCTGCCACGGCCCAAGCCGATGGGCTTCACGTCCGAGCCGGAACCCGAGCCGCGCGATCACGACACACGCCAGAAATTCCGCAAGATGCTGCGCGAGGGCCAGCTCGACGATCGCGAGATCGAAATCGAAGTGCGCGCCCTGCCGATGGGCGTGGAGATCATGGCGCCGGCCGGCATGGAAGACCTGACCCAGCAGCTGCAGGGCATGTTCTCGAATCTCGGCGGCCAGCGCACCAAGATGCGCAAGGTGAAGGTGCACGAGGCGTTCAAGCTGCTCACCGACGAGGAAGCAGCCAAGATGATCAACGAGGAAGAGCTCAAGCTGCAGGCGCTGCGCAACGCCGAGCAGAACGGCATCGTGTTCATCGACGAAATCGACAAGATCGCGCGCCACCAGGAAACACAGGGCGCGGACGTGAGTCGCGAAGGCGTGCAGCGCGACCTGCTGCCGCTGGTGGAAGGCAGCACCGTCAGCACCAAGCATGGCATGGTGAAGACCGATCACATCCTGTTCATCGCCTCCGGCGCCTTCCACATGTCGCGGCCGTCGGACCTGATTCCGGAGCTGCAGGGCCGCTTTCCGATCCGCGTGGAGCTGCAGGCGCTCAAGGTCGAGGACTTCATCCGCATCCTCACCGAGCCGGACGCTTCGCTGTGCACTCAGTACAAGGCGCTGCTCGAAACCGAAGGCGTGAGCCTGACGTTCGCCGAAAGCGGCGTGCGACGCATCGCCGAGGTTTCCTTCCAGGTGAACGAGCGCACCGAGAACATCGGTGCGCGCCGCCTGCATACGGTGCTGGAGCGGCTGCTCGAAACCCTCTCGTTCGAGGCCGCCGACCGCAACGGCGCCACGGTGACGATCGACGCGGACTACGTCGACAAGCACCTGGGCGAGTTGGTGAAGGATGAGGACCTGACGCGATACATTCTTTGAGACGTACGCGCATGCCGATTCTGGTGTAGCCCCTGCTCCCGACCTGACCGGAAGCGGGCATTGAGACGGATGGAGTACCGCCGACGCGGGAATGACGAAGTAGAACGAAGCAATGCCACATCCCACCTCCATCAAACTGCGCACCAGATCGCGGCTGCTCGACATCGGCTTCGACGACGGCGCCCATTTCGAGCTGCCCTTCGAGTATTTGCGCGTTTACTCACCCTCCGCCGAAGTACGTGGCCACGGGCCGGGGCAGGAGACCTTGCAGCTCGGCAAGCATGAAGTGGGCATCAAGGCGGTCGAGCCCGTCGGCAACTACGCTGTGCGCCTGGTGTTCGACGATGGCCATGACACCGGCCTTTACACCTGGGCCTACCTGCACGAGCTGGGGCGCGAGCGCGAGCAGAAATGGGCGCACTACCTGGGGCGGCTGCAGGAGCTGGGGGTTCCTTATCCAACGCCGGTCGGGAAGAAGCGATAGCGGGCTGGTTCAGGGGCTCGCTCTGGAAGAGGCGCTCGTTTGACAGCGTTGCGGTCTGGGCCGGGGTCGCTCGTTTCGGGAACGCCGTAAACCCATCCATGGGGGCTCCCCAAAAACATCCATGTTTTTGAGGGTCCCGAAACAAGCCATCCCTACCGGGACCGCGGCAACTCGCAAGTATCGCGGCGCTCGGAAGGCTTGCCACGACGGATCAGACCTGAATTCCTCGTCCCCTCGCCGGCTCATGGCTACAATGCGGGCTCTTGCGAAGCTCACCATGACTGCCAACGACCCTTCTCGTTCGGCCGCTTCGGGCGGCACCACCGATTTCGGCTACCAGGAAGTTCCGGTTGCCGAGAAAGCTGCACGTGTGCGCGCGGTGTTCGAGTCCGTTGCCGGCAATTACGACCTGATGAACGACCTGATGTCGGGCGGCGCGCATCGGGTCTGGAAGCGTTTCACCCTGTCGCAGACAGGGCTGCGCCCCGGCCAGCGCGCGCTCGATGTTGCCGGTGGCACCGGCGATATCGCGGCCGGCATGGCGAAGCAGGTCGGTGCCGAAGGGCTGGTGGTGCTGACCGACATCAACGCAGCGATGCTTGCCGAAGGACGCGATGCCCTGACCGATCGCGGGCTGGTCGGCAACGTCCGCTATTCGCTGGCCAATGCGGAGCGCCTGCCGTTCCCGGATTCCAGCTTCGATTGCGTCACCATCGGCTTCGGCCTGCGCAATGTCACCGACAAGGCCGCGGCGTTGCGGTCGATGACGCGAGTGCTGAAGCCGGGCGGACAACTGATGGTGCTGGAGTTCTCGCATCCGGTGGCGCCGGGCCTGAAGCCCATCTACGACGCATACTCGTTCTCGGTGCTGCCGTGGCTGGGCAAAGTAGTGGCCAAGGACGAGGCCAGTTACCGCTACCTGGCCGAGTCGATCCGCCGCTTTCCGGACCAACCGACGCTGGCGAACATGATGCGCGAGGCGGGACTGGAGAACTGCAGCTACCACAACCTGAGCGGCGGCATCGTGGCGCTGCATCGCGGCTACCGGTTCTGACATGCGCCTGACCCCGCTCGAATCGATCCTGAATCGCAACATTGCCGGCTCCGTCGCGGCTCGCAGCCTGTGCAAGCGGCTGGATGGCAAAGTGCTGGCGCTGCGCTTCACCGGCCTGCCGCTGAGCATCAGCTTTCGCTCCGATGGCGAGCGCATGACGCTCGATACCGCGCAGCCGGAAGCGGCGAGCGCGACGCTGTCGGGCACTCCGATCTCTTTCATGCAACTGACCGGCGCGACACCAGAAGCCGCCCTGCGCACCGGCGCAGTCCACATCGAAGGCGATGCGGAGGTCGCACAGACTTTCAGTGAGCTGCTCAAAGCCGCTCGCCCCGATCTCGAAGAAGAGCTGTCACGCGTCATCGGCGATGTCGCCGCGCACCAGGTCGGTAATGTGGCACGCTCAGTTCTCGCCTTCGGGCGCCGCGCTTCGGATACGTTTGCGCAGAACGTCGCGGAGTATTTGCAGGAAGAGGGCCGCGATCTGCCGACCCGCACTGAGGCGGACGAGTTCATCGTCGGCGTGGACAAACTGCGTGACGACGTCGAGCGACTGGAAGCGCGCCTGTCGCTGCTCGAGGCGAGGAAGACGCAGTGAGGCTTCGGGTTCTCTCGCGCCTGCTGCAGATCCAGCGCGTTCTCGTCCGGCATGGTCTCGACGAGATCATCCTGGCCACTCACCTGTTCCGGCCGCTGCGTTTCGCGTTCTATCTGTCGCCGGCAACCTGGTTTCACCGCGAACGCGGCGGCAGTCGTGCGGAACGCCTGCGGCTGGCGCTGGAGGAACTCGGCCCGATCTTCATGAAGTTCGGCCAGACGCTTTCGACGCGACGCGATCTGCTGCCGCGGGACATCGCCGATGAGCTGGAGAAACTGCAGGATCGAGTGCCGCCGTTCTCCAGCGCACAAGCCCAGAGCATTGCCGAAGCAGCCTACGAACGGCCGCTCAGCGAGGTTTTCGCGCGCTTCGACGAAGAACCACTGGCTGCCGCAACCATTGCGCAGGTTCACACCGCGCAGCTCGCCAGCGGCAAGGAAGTCGTGGTCAAGATCGTGCGACCTGGCATTCGCGAGCAGATCCAGCGCGATATCGAAGTGATGTACGCGCTGGCGCAGCTCGCCGCGCGCTACTGGCCGGACGCACATCGCCTGCGTCCGGTCGAACTGGTGCGCGAGTACGAGAAGACCATTCTCGATGAGTTGGACCTGATGCGCGAAGCGGCCAACGCCGCGCAGCTCAGGCGCAACTTTGCCGACTCGCGCCTGTTGTACGTACCCGAGGTCTACTGGGACCTGTGCCGCAAGAACGTGATGGTGATGGAGCGCCTGCACGGCGTGCTCATCAACGACATCGCGGAGCTGCAACGGCGCGGCGCCAACATCAAGCGCCTGGCGGAGAACGGCGTGGAGATCTTCTTCACGCAGGCGTTCCGCCACAACTTCTTCCATGCCGACATGCACCCCGGCAACATTTTCGTGCTGCTGGACGATCCGCAGCACCCGCGCTATGCGGCGGTCGACTTCGGCATCGTCGGTACGCTCGATCCGCGCGACCAGCATTATCTGGCGGAAAATTTCATCGCCTTCTTCGATCATGACTACCGGCGCATCGCCCAGCTGCACATCGATGCGGGCTGGATTCCGCCGCACGTGCGCGTCGACGAGCTGGAATCGGCGGTGCGCACCGTCTGCGAGCCAATCGCCAACAAGCCGCTGAAGGAAATTTCCTTCGGCCAGGTGCTGATCAGCCTGTTCGAAGCCGCGCAGCGCTTCGATGCGCAGATGCAGCCGCAGTTGATGCTGATCCAGAAAACCCTGCTGCAGATCGAGGGCGTCGGCCGGCAGCTGTATCCGGATCTGGATCTGTGGGAGACGGCACAGCCGCTGTTGCGGCAATGGATGCAGGAGCGCTACAGCGTGCGTTCCATGCTCAAGCAGGCGCGCGATCAGCTGCCGGGCTTCGTCGATTCACTGCGCATGACGCCGCAACTGATCCAGAACACGATTCAGCGCGCCGCCGATGGCAGGCTCGCAGTGCCGATGCAGTCGCCGGACATCGAGGCGCTGCGCCGCGAAATTCGCGAAGACGCTCGCCGCCGCGATACCACCGTGGTTGCTGCCATCGTGCTGCTGGGAGGCCTGTTCTGGCTCTCGCTGCATCGAGATCCCCTGTGGCCGGGTATTACGATGATACTCGCGAGCGCAGCTACGCTTTGGTATTCACGCAGGTAGTCCGTCCGCTTTGCCGGCAACGATGCCAGTCATCGCGGGATGGATGACAGGCGTATGCCAGGCTTGCGACGAGGACTACGAACCGCCCTTCAACTCAACCCACGTCGCCACACCCAGCGCGCAACGCTGTCCGTCGGCGCCGAACAGCGCTGTGCCGACCTTGTGTTTGCGACCCGCGCCTTCGATGCGCCAGGACGTCACGACGCACGGCTCGCCGACGCGCGGTACATGATCGACGCGGACGGCCAGTTCCCCGAGCAGCGCGGGCTTGGGATTGGCGGATGCGAAATAGCCGGGGCAATCGAGCGATGCCCAGACGAATTCGGGCCGCACCTTCCCGGTCGCATCGCCCAGCGAGGCGTCCGGCTGCCACGGCGCGGCGAACAGCTGGGTGCCGGGCACCGAGCCGGGAAAGATCCGCAGCCCATCGCCTTGCCCCCGCGCCGGACCGCAGACGAAGCAGGTGGGATAGATGTGCCGGGTGAATCCTGAAAAGTGCTGCGAAACGCCGAGCGCTTCCACCCAGGATGGCGGCTGCGGCACCTCGACTTCGACCGGTTGCAACGCCGCCGTCGCGATCACCTCGGACCCGGCCCGTGCTTCCCAGTAGCCTTCACCGACGCTTGCGATGACGAGGTCCTGATTCATCGGCACCGGCCGCGCCAGCCGCACGCCGACCGGCTCGCCGATGGCCAGCGCGATCAGGCCGGTGGTGTAGCCGCCGTTGCCCGAGTCCGGCGGTCCGTTGAAGCGATCGGTGATGCGTACACGGACGCTCATCGCATCAGACTCGCTGTGGTGCCGGCCGCAGCAGGCCCCAGATCACCGGCAGCACCGAGATCACCACGATGAGGATGGTGACCACGCCGAAATTGTTCTTGATCAGCGGCACGTTGCCGAACAGGAAGCCGCCCCAGATGAAAGCGGTCACCCAGGTGAAGGCGCCGACGAAGTTGTAGGCCGCGAAGCGGCGGCGCTGCATCATGCCGACGCCGGCAACGAACGGCGCGAAGGTGCGGATGATCGGAACGAAGCGCGACAGCACGATGGTCTTGCCACCATGCCGGTCGTAGAACGCCTGCGTTCGCAGCAGGTACTCCTGCTTCAGCCAGCGGATGCTGCCGTTGAAAGCGCGTGGCCCGATTGCCCGGCCGACGCGGAAATTGACTTCGTTGCCGATGATGGCGGCCAACATCAGCAGCACCCACAGCCACACCGCGTTCAAAGTGCCGGTGGAATCGATTGCAGCCAGCGCACCCGCGGCGAACAGCAGCGAATCGCCCGGCAGGAACGGCGTCACCACCAGGCCGGTCTCGCAGAACACGATCAGGAACAGGATCAGGTAGATCCAGAAGTGGTACTGCAGAACCAGCTCGGAAAGATGCTTGTCCAGGTGCAGGATGACATCGACGAACCAGGCGATGAGTTCCATGGATTCGGGCGTTGCCGGCGCGGCTTACGACGCGTTTTTCAGCGAGCGGTCGCGGCGCGGCTGGTTGTTCTCGTCGACGAGTACGACCACCGGCTCGTGCTGGGCGGCTTCCGCCTCGGTGTACTGCGAGTAGGCGCAGATGATGAGCAGGTCGCCCACCATGGCCCGGCGCGCGGCCGCGCCGTTCAGCGAGATGGCACCCGAGCCCCGCGGCGCCTTGATGATGTAGGTGGCGAAACGCTCGCCGTTGGAGACGTTGTACAGCTCGATGTACTGGTTGACGCGCAGTCCCGACGCTTCGAGCAGCCCCTCGTCGATGCCACAGGAGCCTTCGTAATCCAGATCGGCCTGGGTGACGCGGACACGGTGGAGTTTGGCTTGCAGCAGGGTCAGTAGCATGGGAAGACGCGCTCGGACTGGAAAATTCGACAGCCGCCGTGGGAGTGACGGATACGGAGGGCGCCAAGGCTGCAGACCGCGGCCCACCATGTCAAGCAGGGCGGTCCGGGCTCAATCCTGCAGGCGTTGCAGCAGTTTCGTCATGTCCGCATCGACGATCAGCGCGGCGCGATGTCGCGGGCGCAGAAATCCTTCCTCGACGGCGCGATCGATGAAAGCGATCAGCGGGTCGTAGAACCCCTGATAATTGAGCAGCCCGCAGGGCTTGCGGTGCAGGTCGAGCTGGGTCCAGGTCCAGGCTTCGAACAGCTCGTCCATGGTGCCGATGCCCCCGGGCAGGGTCAGGAAAGCGTCCGCCAGGTCGCCCATCTTGAGCTTGCGCTCGGCCATGGTGCGCACCACGTGCAGCTCCGACAGCCCCGAATGGCCCACTTCCTTGTCGAGCAGCAGCTGCGGGATGACGCCGATCACCTGCCCGCCTTCCTTCAACGCCGCATCCGCCAGCGCCCC
>DATMEZ010000006.1:0-12952 GCA_035556415.1 Povalibacter sp. | reverse complement strand
CCTGCAGCGACTCCAGCAATTGCCGTGCCTGCCGGGCGGTGGAGAACTCGGCCGTTGCCTCGAGCAGGGCCGCCAGCCGCGAGCGCGCACCAGCTTTGTCGCCGGTTCGGGCCAGCGCGGCTGCAAAGTGATAGCCGATATCAGGGTTCTTATCATCCAACCGTACCGCCTGCTGCAGAATCTTCAGGCCCTGCTCCAGGTTCCCGGATTCGACCAGAATCCAGCCATAGGTGTCGGCGATGGCGGCAGTCTGAGGCGCCAGCTCGTAGGCCCGCTGTGCAGTCGCGGCAGCACGGGCATCGCCGTTCTCGTGATAGAGCCAGGCCAGATTGTTCAGCATCACCGCTGCCGGCGGACCGTTGCGGACCACCTGCTCGTACTGCTCGATGGCCCGCTGGGTCTGACCCGCATGCTGATACGCTTCGGCAAGGAGACTGCGTACCAGCGCGTCGTCGGGCTGCCGCACCAACCAGCGTTCGAGGACAGCAGCGGCGTCCGGAAGATTGCCACGCTCACGGGCGCGGTATTCCTTCACGGCGATCATCCTGCTCGGTCCGAGCGTCGCCGCCCGATCATAGGCCGCCGCCGCCTCGCGATACTGCTGCAAGGCGACCAATACATCCCCTTCGAGAGCCGCAACGGCCGCATCCTGCGGCTTGGACTGCTTGAGTGCAGCAATGCGCGCCAGCGCCGCATCGGGCTTGCGATCGCGCACGTCGAGCAGAGCCAGCGCGCCCACGGCCGGCACCCAGTCGGGCTTGGCGGCCAACGCCTTGGTCAGCGCTTCGCGAGCGCCGGGCGCCTGATCCAGCGCCAGTTGCGCCCGGGCCACGTTCAACCAGAAGCCCGGGTTGGAGCCGTCGAGCTCGGTCGCACTGCGAAAGCGGCTCAGCGCCTCGTCGTAACGGCCAGCGCTCAGAAACAGGTTGCCGATCGCATTGATGACATCCGCCCGCCCCTGCGCCAGGGTCGTGAGCTCCGTCGCGAGCTCGTCGGCCTGTCTGGCCTGTTTTCTTTCCAGGTAGATGCGCATCAGAAGCAGACGCGGCTCGATCGCAGCGGCATCGCGCTTGCGTAGCTCATCCAACGATGCGATCGCTGCTTGCGGGTCGCCGGCCCGTAAGGCAACGCTTGCCAGGGCCATCCGTACCTCGCCATTGTCGGGACCCAGGCCGAGAGCCTGATCGAGAGCCCTGCGGGCTGCCGGAAGATCATTGGCGAGCGCCTCGACCCGCGCGCGCATGAGGAAGGGCGCCGTGTTTTTCGGATCGAGGGCGGCAGAACGCTCGAGTAGATTGCGCGCCGTGTCGAACTCGTGCTGCTGCGCATGGAAAGCAGCAGCCAGATTCAGCACGCCCGGCTCCTTGGGCTGGGCTGCCAGCAGACGATCGACCTCGGCACGGGCCGCGGCCACGCCGCGGGTGTTGGCAAGTGCGGTCACCAGCAATGCGCTGTGTCGCAGATCGCCCGGCTTGGGTCCGATCTTCTGCAGCACTTCGATCGCTCGATCTGCCTGCCCGGCGCGCAGATAGGTGGCGGCAAGCTCGAGCTGCACGTTGCGGTCGCTGCTGCTGGCCGCGGTACGCTCCAGATGCGCAAGTGCAGCAGCCAAATCGCCCATCTGCATTCGTGCAGCGCCGAGCATCAGCTCGACCTGAGCATCACCGCTGTCGGCCGACTGAGCCGGCAACAGCGCCTGAATCGCGGCCTCCGGCCGGTCGAGCCGCATACGAACCTGGGCAAGGAGCTTGCGTGCCTCCAGATTCTCCGGCGCACGAGCGACGACCTGCGCCAGTTGCGCCTCTGACTGCGCGAAATTGCCCTGGGCCATCAACGCTACCCCGAGCAGAAAACGCGCCGGAGTGAAATCCGTCGCAGTTGCAACCAGCCGCTGCAGCTCCGCCACGGCAGCCGTATAGTCCTGTTTCGACATCGAGATGCGCGCGCCCAGCAAACGGGTGACCGGCGCTTCCGGCGCAACCTCCTTGAGTTGCTGCTGCGTGGCGGACGCCGCTGTGGCATCGCCCTTGGCAAGCTGCACCTCGGTCAGCGTGACGAGCATCGCCGCTTCCTGGCGCACGGTCAGCTGCCGGGGCGCCTTGCGAGCTGCCTGAAGAGCTTCCTCGGCGCCGGCGAAATCACCCCGCCCGACAAGAATGGTGCCGCGTAAGGCCCACGCCTGCGCAGCAACGGAACCGTTCGCCAGGAGCGCCTGAACCTGCTCCAGTGCTTTTTCGGTATCCCCCAAAGCTGCCGTTGCTTCGGCAACCCCCATCTGCGCTCGCACGAACTGCGGATCAGCAGCAAGTGCGGTCTTGAACGCCTCCATTGCCGGTCCGGCCTGCTCCAAACCAAGCAGAGCGCGGCCGCGATAGGTCGAACGCTGCGGCTCCGGCAATGGCAGTTCTCCAGCATCTATCTGCGCCAGCAGCTCGCGATACTGCGCTGCCTCCAAACGCACCCGCGCCATGAGGTCAGCCGCCTCTTCGGCGGGCGTACCAAGCTCGACAGCGCGACGCAGCTCCTTCTCCGCTTCCGACACATCGCCGAGCTGCAACGAGGCTTGCGCCAGCAATAGCCGCGCCTGTCGATGATCCGGCTCGTCCTGCAGCGCGTTCTTGAGCTCGATCACTGCGGCACGATAGTCGTTGGCTGCAATCTGCTGCTGCGCCTTCTGCACGCGGGCATCGGCACTCATGAACATGTCACACGCGGACAGGAGCAGTGCTGACGTCAGAATCAGGATCCACAGTCGAAGGTAACGTTGCATGGCGGGTCCCGGCTCGGGCTCAGTGGGATGCGGAAGTTGTCGGGGCGGCGTCCAGCTCGGCCAGCAACTGCGATGCCTCGTTCTCGGCGGCAGCGCAATCGGCGCCGCAATGAGCATACACGGCGACAATGAGCGATTCGGGCGCGGCCACGACGGATGAAAGACCATACTGAACCTGCGCTGCGAATGGTGCGGTCATGCGCCTTTCGCCAATCTTGTAGTAGTACAGAACGATCGAAGTCCCGGTACCGTTGCTGCCAAGGAACAACCGATTGAAGCGCCCATGCGGCGAATCCACGGTCGTCGTTTCCATGACTTCCTCGTGCAAGCCGCCGGCAAGTGAATTGTCGTAGCCGATCAGCTCTTTCGCCTGCCGCTGTTCCCGATACCGCGCCACGAACGCGGATATGATCTGCCCGCCGCGCCGATAGTCACCGAGCTGTCGCTCGTCGCTGCCCGGATAGACCGGATTCCAGGCGCCGACGCTTGAATACGGCCCCGACCACTGTCCGCTCAACCCGGGCAGTAGCGAGCCGGACAGCGACGGCGCGGACTTCAAGGGTGAAGCGGCGCCAAGTACCGGCCCGCAGGCGGCCGCCACCACTGCCAGCGCTGCCCCCAACAACATCGGGCGCATCGGCGTGGGTTGTGACGGCGACGCGGCGTCTGCCTTGCCGCTTTCCTCCTGGACCGGAATGCGCCCGGCGAGCCAGAAGAAAGCCAGCATCGGCAGGATGAACAGCGCCCAGCCGAAATAATAGTGATCCACTCGGACCAGATAGTGCTGCATGTCGGTGAGATGGCCCGCGACCACGATGGTATAGACGCGTACCCAGTTGCTCACCACTGCCAGCACTGCGGCCAGCGCCAGCAACGAGATACGGGTCTTCAACGAGTCGCGGTGCATCTCCCCGTAGATCGCAGCGATCGACAACGCCACGATGAAGAAATGCAGGCCGCTGCACCCTCCGGCAATCTCGAAGGTTCCCGCGGGGATGTGTACGAAGTTACCCACCACGTACGCCGGCACCGAGGTCAGTTGCAGCATGAGGCGCACCGCGACCACGGTCAGCGACTGCAACAGGCCATTGCCGACGTCCCACACCGGAATGGCAAAGTACAGGCAGGCATATGCGAACCAGAAGCGGCGCCCCGCCCTCGCTCCGACGGCTGCGCACAACGCCGTGAAACCTAGTACCGGCAGCAACGCCTGATGCAGCAGCTCGATTCCGGCGCGATAGACGATCAGCCAGCACAGGCTCAGTGCGACCAGCAGCAGGGCGATGCGCCAGTCCGGCAGCGTCGCGACCGGCGCGGCCCCCCCGGCACGAATCGCCATCCAGATGCAGACGGCGACGATCAGATAACCATGGGTGTAGGTGAGATTCGCCGTGTCGCGCCACTCGACCTGCAGGGACTCGATGGTCGGCCAGAACAGCAGCGCAACCACGGCCGACAACGCCAGAACCGTCGCGATCAGCTGCCAGGGAATGCTTACATTCCCTGCGGCCAGGGCCGCTGTGCCGGTTTGCGCGTCGCGCCGTAAATTCATTGCGGCGCCCGGATTCCGTACTTGTCCATCAGGTCGTACAACGTGGGCCGGCTCACGCCCAATATCTCGGCGGTCTTGGAAATATTGCCGTTGGTGATCGACAGCGCCTGCTGGATGGCCTGCCGCTCGGCACGCGTGCGTACTTCCTTCAGATTGAACAGCAATCCTCCATCGACGGCTTCCTTGAGGCTCAGGTCTTCCGCGGTCAGCAGCGAACCCTCAGCCATGATCATCGCGGTTTTCACCTTGTTCTCCAGCTCGCGCACGTTGCCGGGCCAGTCATAGGCCTCCAACGCCGCGATCGCCTCCTCCGTGAAGCCACGCTTGGGACGCCCGTGGGTGCCGCCGAACTTGCGAATGAGCGCGTGCGCCAGCACGGTCGCTCCGCCGGGCCGATCGCGCAGCGGCGGCACGTTCACCACCACTTCGCCGATCCGGAAATAAAGATCCTGCCGGAACGCCTGCGTCTCGATGAGCGAGGGCAGATCCTTGTTGGTAGCGCACACCACGCGCACGTTGACAGCAATTTCCTGGCGGCCGCCGACACGCTCGATGACGCGGCTCTGCAGAAACCGCAGCAACTTCGCCTGCAGCGCCAGCGGCATGTCGCCGATCTCGTCCAGGAACAAGGTGCCGCCATCGGCGAGCTCGACCTTGCCGAGCGTCAGCTTCACCGCGCCGGTGAACGCGCCCTTTTCATGACCGAACAGCTCGCTCTCGAGCAATTGCTCCGGAATGGCCGCGCAGTTGATCGCCACGAACTTGCCGGAACGGCGTTCGCTTTGCGTATGCACCGCGCGCGCCAGCAGTTCCTTGCCCGTACCGCTCTCGCCGAGCAGCAGCACCGATACGTCGGTTGGCGCGACCTTCTCGATCATGCGACAGACCTTGAGCATGGCCTCGTCGGTAGCGATAAATCCTTCGAACGGCGTACCGGCCTGGCTTTCGCGCAGCAGACGGTTCTGCTCTTCCAGCGCGTGCATGTTGAACGCGCGACTGACGATCAGCCGCAGCACATCGGTCACTACCGGTTTCTGGTAGAAATCGTAGGCGCCCAGCGCGACGGCTCGCACGGCATTGTCGCGATCGTTGTTGCCGGTCACCACGATGACCTTGGTCTGCGGCGCGATGCTGAGGATTTCCTTGAGCGTCGCCATGCCTTCGGTGACACCGGCGGCGTCGGGGGGCAGGCCCAGGTCCTGTAACACTACCGGCGGCTCGAAGCGGCGCAGTTGCGCCAGCGCTTCGGTGCGGTTGCCTGCAATCAGCACTTCGTGGTCGTCGAAGCACCATTTGAGCTGGCGCTGCAGGCCCACGTCATCTTCGACGATGAGCAGTTTCGGTTTGGCGTCATTCACGACAGGGCCTGTGCTTCTGAGGAGAGGGCAAGCGGAAGACTAATGGAAAAGGAGGTGCCCTGCCCGGGACTGCTCTGCACTTCCACGTGCCCCCCCAGCATTTGCACGTACTCGCGCGTCTGGTAGGCGCCGATGCCCATGCCTTTCGCGCCCTTGGTGCTGTCGAAGGGACGGAACAAACGTTCGCGTACGAATTCGGGTGACATGCCCAGGCCTGTGTCCGCCACCACGAGCACGGCTTCATGCTCGGTTGCAGTCAGAGAAACCGCGACCGTGCCCTGTGCGGCCGCCTCCTGCGCATTGCGAATTACGTGCTCGATGACGGCCGACAGGCGCTGCGGATCGGCAGCCACCATGATCGGCTGCAGGCCGATCTGAAGCTGTGGCGGCGGTGCGCGCAGGCTGCTGCGATCCACGGTATTACGCACCAGATCGTCCAGGCGCAGTGTCTGGGTCGGCGCGGTAACGCCGCCGTGGCGCAGCTGCTCGATGAGCCGTCTCATCCGCTCTGCCGTGTTGTCGATGGTGCCGATGGCATCGTCGATGAATTCTGGATTGTGCTTGTGACGCTGCGCATTGGCGACCACGAGCTGCAGCTGTGCCACCGAGTTCTTCAGGTCGTGCATCATGAAGGCGGTGAGCCGGTTGTAGGCTTCGAACTGGCGGCTCTCGGCCAGCTTGCGGTCGGCGTCGTGCTGCGCCAGCTGCGTGGCCACGTGCCGGCCCACGGTCTTGAGCAGATCGCGATCCTCGTACGTCAGCTCGAACGGCGACGGCGGATCGTACAGCACGAAAAAACCGAACAGCCGGTCTAGCTCCAGCAGCGGTGAGACGATGCGTAGCGCCGGATTGCGCTCGAGCCACGCCGGCAACTCGATGTTGTGATAGAAATCCGGCATGCGTCGGTATTCCTGCAGGTCGACGATCCACTGCTTCTGCCGAACGAACTGCACCAGCTCGCTGGTCGCGCCAATCGGCTCCAGCTCCGGCACACCCTCCAGCAACAGCGGCCAGGCCGCCACCGGCACCAACTGGCGCCCGCGCTCATCACTCAAAAACAGAATGCCGCCGGGGCTGTCGAAGATCTGCGCTACCGCGCGAATCGAGGTGCGACGCACGTCGCCCTCAGCGGTTGACGACAGCGTCTGGATGAAACGCAGCCACTCGATGCGATAGTCGTACTTGTTGCTGTAGAAGTGCTTGCTGATGAAAACCGTCGCCTGCCGTCGCAGCGCCCCGGAAGCCATCAGGAACACCAGCACCACCGCCGCGCCAGCAAAGAACAGGATCTGCCCGACACTCCCCCAACCACCCCCCAGATCGCGAATGACATAGCCGGCCAGCGCCATCACCACCAGGTAGATACCGACTGCGATGAAAGTGGTGGTGTAGAACACCACTTGACGCGACACGAAAATATCCAGCGACCATTGCGGATTGCGCTTGGCCGCCAGCGCCAGAAATGGAACCGCGAATGCCACGACGAGGCCGCGCGTGTTCCAGGCATCGGCCGAAATGCCGCGCATGAGCTCGGCCTGGGAGTAAAGAAACAGGTCGTAGGCCAGGATGGTGCCGACGCCCAGTACGAAATAACGCAGTGCGCCGCGGGCCGTCTGGCTGGAGTTGCGGTAGATTTGTTCGAGCAGCACCAGCCCGCACAGCGACAACGCGAGTCCCGAACGCGACAAGATCAGAGCCGGCGTTTCGATGTACGCGGCCAGTTGCGGCAAAGTGGGCGCGGCGATGACCAGCACCAGAAGGCCGATCCAAAGCACATGCGTGCCGACGGTGAGAATGCGTGGAGCCGCTGCACCCGCGAGCTCCGTCAGCACCAGCAGCCATGTCGCATCGCGCGCGACCTCGGCGACATAAACGAACAGCAGCGGCATCGGGCCCAGGCGGCTTTCGATCGCCAGCACCACCGCCCATACTGCCGTTACAGCGCTCGCGGCGATGAAGCGCGCACCGACCTTCCGGCCGCGCCAACTGATGGCGAGCAGTGCGGTGAGGAACGAGAATCCCAGCGCCGCCACGCCGTAACCGGCAACCCCCAGCGTCTTCATTGATCGATTGGCTTCTAGCGAGCCCCTTTGCCCCAGACGATGACTTCCACCGTTTGCAGGATGATCGCGAGATAGAACAGCAAACTGTGATTCTTCACGTAGAACAGGTCGTACTGCAGCTTCTCGGCCGCATCCTGCTCGGACGATCCATACGGGTAGCACAGCTGGGCCCAGCCGGTGATCCCCGGCTTGATGGAGTGCCGCTCACGGTAGTACGGAATGCGCTCGTTCAATTGCGCCACGAATTCGGGACGTTCGGGACGCGGGCCGACGAAACTCATCTCGCCCCGCAACACGTTGAGAATCTGCGGCAGCTCGTCGATGCGCGTCAGGCGGATGAACGAGCCGATGGGCGTCACGCGGTTATCGTTCTTCTGCGCCCACTGCGGCTTGCCGTCGCTCTCCGCGTCCTCCCGCATGCTACGGAATTTCAGCAACCGGAACGGCCGGCCATATTGGCCGACACGCACCTGCCGATAAAAAATGCTGGCACGCGGCCCTTCCAACAGCTTGATCGCCAGCGCCGTCACCAGCATCACGGGCAGCGCGACCGTCAGCAGGATCACGCTGGCAATGACGTCGAAGCAGCGCTCCAGCGAGCTGTGGATCCGGCCCTGGCGGAAACCTTCGGAGAAGATCATCCAGCTCGGATTGAGCACGTCCAGGCGAACCTTTCCGGTTTCGCGCTCCAGGAAGCTGACCAGCTCGATGATCTCCAGTCCTTCCAGCCGGCACTCCAGCAATTGATCCATGGGAAACCGGCGCCGGCGGTCGTCCATGGCGACCACGATCTCATCGACGCGATGCTCGCGGCACAGTTCCAGCAATGTTTGCGCTGCAAGCAGCTTCTCTGCGGCGGGCACACCGTCGGGATCATCCCCGTCGGCTTCGACGTAGCCCACCACCACGAAGCCGCGCCGATCCGAGCGGCGCCGCAACCGAGCGATGCTCTGCGCGCGTTTGCCCGCGCCATAGACGAGAACGCGGCGCTTGAAGATGTCTTCCTGCACCACTTTGTCGAACACGATCCGCACCAGCGCGGCACCGACAAATGCCACCAGCGCTGCGAACAGCAATGCCGACCGCTCAATCTGTAGAGCTGGAAACAGGTAGAACACCACCACGACAAGCATCATGCCGGCCATGACGCTGGCCGCGACCCGCGCCAGCAACCCCAGCAACCGCGAGCGCTGGCGGGCGTTGTACAGCCCCATGGCTGTCATGCAGACGAACATCACCCCTGCAAACGACAGCGCCGTTGGCACCAGTGATCCGAACAAGCCGTTATCGGCGGCGACACCGGGTTCATGGCCAAGCACGACCGCGGCATATGGCGACAGGAAAAAGACCAAGGCTTCGACAGTGGCAAGAAGCGCGAGCGGAAGTTGCCAATAATGCTGGAAGATTCTGATCGCCACTTAACTCAAACGCCTTCTAGTGATACGGCCAGGATGCCCGGCAGAGGTTCTGGTTCGCTCTTTCTCGAACCGGCCCGCGGTCTTCCTCGGCAATTGCGTGGAAATGGCCGGCCGGCAAGCCGGACCGAAGTCTAATCACATCCCTCACGCGAGCGCGTGAAGGGTTTCACACACATTACTGTTAAATCCGAGGATCAGCGGGGGAACCGGCTACCGGCTCCGCGGTGGAAATATCGCCGCTCCCTGGATAATTGACAATCATTCGCATTTGTATTTAGATTGCATCGTCCTGTCCAACCCGGATTGCCCAAGCCATGTACGTCTGCCTGTGCAATGGAATCAGCGATCGCCAGATTCGTGAGATCGTCGACCGCGGCGCCGGCTCGTTGGGCGAAGTGCAGACCTACCTGCCCGTGGCAAATTGCTGCGGACGCTGCGAAGAGGCAGCGCAGCAAGTGATCGAAGGTCACATCGAGTCGGCGAATCGCCCGGTTGCCGCCTGAAGCGGCGCCCTCTCCCCCCACGATTGCTTCTTGTCCGGGTTGCTTAATGTGCAGCCCGTCGCGGAAGATTGTCCGTCTGCGGCCAACCCGACGAACAACCCCCCGCACGGAGTCTCGCGATGCAAGGTAACCCGACTATCCTCAAGCACCTCAACGTCGTGCTCAAGAACGAGCTGACGGCGATCAATCAGTACTTCCTGCACGCCAGGATGTTCGACAACTGGGGGTTGAAGCGCCTGGGCAAGCATTCGCGCCAGGAATCCATCGACGAGATGAAGCACGCCGACCGGCTGATCGAGCGCATCCTGTTCCTGGACGGACTGCCGAACCTACAGGATCTGGGCAAGCTGCTGATCGGCGAAAACGTCCGCGAGGCGCTGGAGTGCGATCTGAAGCTGGAGATGCAGGCCCATCCCGACCTGCGTGCCGCCATCGCCGACTGCGAAACCACCGGCGACTACGTTTCGCGCGAGATCTTCGCCTCCATCCTGGAATCCGAAGAGGAGCACATCGACTGGCTCGAAACGCAGCTCGGTCTGATCGAGCGGCTGGGAATCGAGAACTACTGCCAGTCGCAGCTCGAAGAGAGCTAGTCGGGCGCTCTCAGCTCACCGTCTTCGACGCGATATCGGAAGGATCGCTGCTGACGCCGTGCGAGTTCACCGCAACCACGGCGAAGTACCAGGCTCCCGAAGTCAGGTCCTCCACCACGTATGAGCTGATCGAGGGATTGCCGATGTCGATCGACTGATCCAGCTCATCGGCGCTGCGGCCGTACAGGATCCGGTAGCTCGCCAGATCGGTCAGCGTGCTGCCATCGGTATTCTCGGTCGGCGGCGTCCACGACAGCGTCGCGCTGCCCGTGCCGGACGCCGTCACAGTGATGCTGAACGCCACCAGCGACGTGGTCGTAGTGCCATCGGAAACGGAGATCTTGATATTGGCAAAGGTCCCTACGTCCGCTGCCGTCGGTGTGCCCGTGAGCCGGCCGGTATCGGCGTTGAACGATGCCCAGGCCGGTAGGTTGGCGGCGCTGAACTTCAGCGTATCGCCGTTGGAGTCGCTCGCCTGCGGCTGGAAACTGTAGGACCGCCCCGCCAGCACGCTGGTGGCCGGCTTGCCCTGGATGGTGGGCGCCGAATTGGCGTCGCTCGCGGCGGGCGAATCGACCTGCGAAGCAGGGGCGCTGGCACCCGAATCGTCATCCCCGCCTCCACAAGCCACCAGCAAGATAGCGCTGGCAACCAGTATCGCGATCTTGAATCTACTCAGAAGATTGACGTCTGACATGGTGCTCCGCGGCGCCCCGAGTCGGTAATCGGTCACGCCTTGGACAGCCTTGGCTACAAGAGCCATGCCAGAAGCCATGTAACGCTTTTATATCAATAACTTAGACCGCTTCAACGATACGCCGGCGGTCTGCGTTGCTCACGGCTGTCGCTGTGCACCAACATACGTCCTCTACAGCGCTGAGGTCCTCTCTTCAACTATTTGTTTTTTATACAAATTCCATCATGTAGCAATTCACCGACAGGGTGACGTGTTGCGAGATGAGACGACTCCTGAGGAAGCAGACAGCATCCGAGGGTATGTCGTAGAGACTGGCACAGCCGCCGCACTCACCTGCATCGGCGGATGCGCACTTGGGCGTGCGCGCGTGGAACCGCGAAAAGAGTGTCCCGCTGTTGGGAAGGCGAGCTTCGGATAGTAGCGATCAGCCCGCCGAAGCGCCGGGGGCCGGTCCGTTTATTGGTGGCGTCCCCAAAGGGATTCGAACCCTTGTTACCGCCGTGAAAGGGCGATGTCCTAGGCCTCTAGACGATGGGGACGCGAAAACCAAGCGAAGGCTTGGTGGAGCTAGGCGGGATCGAACCGCCGACCTCTTGCATGCCATGCAAGCGCTCTCCCAGCTGAGCTATAGCCCCACGCGGGAGGCGCGCAATGTATTGGAGGGTCCTCGGACTGTCAAGAAAAGTTCTGTCCGATTTTCAATTGATTGATCGATTGCTTGTCTGCCGCAGAGGTCGCCCGCGAATTCACGCGGCGCGAGCCACTTCGATGGCGGCGCCAAGGCGCTCGAGCACGCTGTTGCGGCCCAGCACTTCCAGCGTGACATCGATCGGCGGCGAGACCGACGTACCTGACACGGCGACGCGGATCGGCTGCGCTACCTTGCCGAGGCCGAGATCGAAGGCGGTCGCAACTTCGTTGATGGCTCCGTGAATGGCAGCCGCTGACCAATCCTGCATCGCTGCAAGCCGCTCGCGCACAGCCGCCAACACCGGTGCGCTTTCCGCCGTGAGGTTCTTCTTGGCCGCCTTCTCGTCGTAGCCATCGAGATCCTTGAAGAAGAACACGCTGTTCTGCGCCATTTCCTTCAGCGTCTTCGCCCGCTCGGCTTGCGCCTTGGCGACGGCAGCGAGCTTGGCATCGTCAGCCGCTTCGACGCCGAGCGCGGCGAGCTGCGGCTTCAGATATTGCGCCAGCCGCTGCGGTGTCGCCCGCATGATGTGCTGCTGGTTCAGCCACAGGAGCTTGTCGGGGTTGAACGCCGAGGCGGATTTGTTCACGTCCTTGATGTCGAACAGCCGCTGCATCTCCTCCATCGAGAATACTTCCTGATCGCCGTGCGACCAGCCCAGCCGCACCAGATAGTTGAGCAGCGCCTCCGGCAGATAGCCCTCCTCCTTGTACTGAAGAACGCTGACCGCGCCGTGGCGCTTGGAGAGCTTCGCGCCATCCGTACCAAGGATCATCGGCACGTGCGCATAAGCCGGCACGCTCGCGCCGAGGGCCTTGAGCATGTTGATCTGGCGTGGCGTGTTGTTGAGGTGATCGTCGCCGCGGATCACGTGCGTGATCTTCATGTCCCAGTCGTCGACCACGACGCAGAAGTTGTAGGTCGGCGTACCGTCGGAGCGCGCGATGATCAGGTCGTCCAGCTCGGTGTTCTCGAACACCACGTTGCCGTGGATCACGTCCTGCACCACCACCGTGCCTTCCACCGGATTCTTGAAGCGTACCACCGGGTCGACGCCGGGGCGCGGCTGCCGGCCGTGCCGGCAGGTGCCGTCGTAGCGCGGCTTCTGCTTCGCTGCTTCCTGGCGACTGCGCATTTCAGCCAGCTCTTCCTTGGTGCAGTAGCAGTGATACGCGTGACCGTCCGCGAGGAACTGGTCGAGCACCTCGCGATAACGGTCCATGCGACGGGTCTGGTAGAACGGCCCCTCGTCGGCCGTCAGCCCCAGCCATTGCATGCCGTCGAGAATCACCTGGGTCGCCGCCTCG
>DATMEZ010000005.1:0-6245 GCA_035556415.1 Povalibacter sp. | reverse complement strand
GCCGGGCGAAGACCTGGCACCCGCCCAGCCAATGCCCGTGCCCACTCACCTGACCCTGCGATCGGAGGGCGCCAAGACGGCGGCGCTGCGGGAAATGCCAGTGCCACCCGCCGAACTCAAGGCTGAGGCCAGCCGCTGCCTAGTCATCGGACCCAAGAAGTCAGCCAACGGTCGCGTGCTGATGCTACAGGCGACGGCGGACGGTCCGGAAGTGCATCTGCAGGGTGGCGGTTTCGACAGCACCGGCTTCAATTTCACCGGCTGGGGGCCACCCGCCATGGGCCGTGGCGTACAGCATGGCTGGCTGCTGACTTCCGGCCACGCGGACAGCAGTGACATCTTCGCCGAACGCCTCAACCCGAAGAACCGCTATCAATACTGGTTCAAAGGTAAGTGGCTGGACATGACCCGGCGCAAGGAGCGGATCGCCGTCAAGGACGCTCCGTCTGTCGAGCACGAAGTGGTGTGGACACTGCATGGCCCGGTCATTCACTGGGACATGGAGCACGGCATCGCCTACTCACACCGCTATGCGTTGCGTGGCAAGGAACTTGATACCTGGGTGGGTATCGTGGAAATGCAACGCGCCAGGAACATCGACGAGTTCGAAAGCCAGGGCGTCAATCGCCTGGGTTGGAATATCGGCGTCTGCTATGGCGGTGAGGACGGACAGATCGCCTTCTGGGAAGGCGGTTTGCTGCCCAAGCGCGCACCAGGTGTCGATTCACGCCTGCCCACGCCCGGCACCGGCGAATATGAATGGAACGGCTTTCTCTCGCCTCAGGAGCGGCCGCACATGCGCAACCCCAAGCAGGGCTACTTCCACAACTGGAACAGCAAGGCGACCGTCTGGTCGCGGGAAGGCGACGAAGGGCGCATGGGCGCGACATTTCGGACCTGGCTGGGCAATCGATTGGCGGCCACGCACCAAGGCATCACGCTGCTCGACATGCGCGAGTTCAATCGCAACATATTCAATGCGCAGGGTGCCCAGGATCTGACCCAGACCTCGCCGGACTTTTTCGCGCCTTATATTCGCGCGGCTCTGGCTAAAACCAACGATCCTGAGCTGCAGCAGGCCGGCGCACTGATTCTGTCGTACAACGGTCGTTACGAAGATCTCGACCGCGACGACTTCTACGACAATGCCGGCGCCACGCTGTTTCGGGCCTGGCTGAACATCGCACCCGACATGATTTTCGGCGACGACATGGGCGACTGGTGGCACAAGATCGACGAGGACCGCTACCTGAAGTACCAGAGCAGCCTGCTGCTGCGCGCCCTGCAGGGCAGCGACGCGGGTGCGCCATTGCAAGTCGATTATTTCAACGGCCGCGAGCGTGAAGCGGTCATCCTGGACACCTTGCGGCGTACCGTCGATACCGTGCGCACCCAGTATCCAGGCAAGGCCATGGCCGACTGGCGCCTGCCGGTGTTCTGGAAATACTATGATCCAGCGCAGCGGCGAGCCGATCGGCCGGCACTGACCGGAGAAGACGAACCGGGCCACGCCCGCCTGTCAGCCGTGCTGGGCTTGGGACCGGCCATGGTTCGGCATCACGGTGGCGAAGGGTGGGTGGGTCTGATGGAGATCGATCGTGATCACCCCGCGATCTACACGGTGACCGAACTTGGCGGCCAGAACCAGTTCATCGGCCCGGATGGCAAAGGCAATCCGCATCTGACCGATCAAACCATGATGCACGTGGAGAACGAGTACAAGAAGATCGTGATGGCGCCGGATGAAGTGAAGGCCGTCGCCGTATCGACGCAGCAGCTGATCTATTCGCCGGCGCCTGCAAAGGCGCAGTGACCGGGGTTTCGGGGCACGGGATATGGCGCCGCTCAGGCGGAGCGGCGCTTGAGATGCACCAGCAGCAGTGAAATCGCCGCCGGCGTGACACCAGGCACCCGCGCCGCCTGACCCAGCGTGCCAGGCCGGACTTCCTTGAGCCGCTGGCAGACCTCGGTGGAAAGCCCGCGGACCTGTGCGAAATCCAGATCCTCGGGCAGCCGGGTGTGCTCGTGGCGGCGCTGCCGTTCGATTTCATCCTGCTGGCGGTCGATGTAGCCGGTGTACTTGGCCTGCACTTCGAGCTGCAGCGCCACCTGTTCGATCAGACGTTCATCGGCGTCAGTGGCAATCATCCAATCCGGCCGTCCAACGGTCGACAAGGCCGTCAACGCGTCGTACGACACTTCCGGACGGCGCAACAAAGTATATGCGTGCGACTCGCGCTGCAGCGGGGAGCCCAGCGATTCCGTTTCCTGCGCAGTCAACGCATGTGGGTGAACCACGGCAGCGGTCAATCGAGAGGTTTCCTCAGCGACCGCTGCCCGCTTGCGCTCGAAGAACGCCCAGCGCTCATCATCGACCAATCCCAGCTCGCGGCCTTGCGGCGTCAAGCGCAGGTCGGCATTGTCTTCGCGCAGCAGCAAGCGATATTCAGCCCGACTGGTGAACATCCGGTACGGCTCGCTGACCCCGCGAGTGATCAAATCGTCGACCAGCACCCCGAGGTAAGCCTCGTTGCGGCTGGGCGACCATGCCGCACGCCCGCCCACCTGCAGCGCGGCGTTGATGCCAGCCAGCAAGCCTTGCGCGCCAGCCTCTTCATAGCCGGTGGTGCCATTGATCTGACCGGCGAAGTACAGCCCGGCGATGAACTTGGTTTCCAGACTCGCCTTCAAATCGCGCGGATCGAAGTAGTCGTACTCGATGGCATAGCCGGGGCGAGTGATGTGCGCGTTCTCGAAACCCTTCATCGAGCGCACCAGTTCGTACTGCACGTCGAACGGCAGGCTGGTGGAAATGCCGTTGGGATAAATCTCGTGCGTGGTCAGCCCTTCGGGCTCGATGAAAATCTGGTGCGAGGTCTTGTCCGCGAAGCGGTGCACCTTGTCTTCCACCGACGGGCAGTAGCGCGGGCCGACGCCCTCGATCACCCCGGTGAACATGGGCGAGCGGTCGCAACCCGCACGAATGATTTCGTGGGTACGCTCATTGGTCGCGGTGAGGTGACAGGAAATCTGGCGCGGATGCTCACTGCGCCGCCCGAGGTACGAGAACACTGGGACCGGTTCATCGCCCGGCTGGGCCACCAGCCCCTGATAGTTGATGGTGCGTCCATCGATGCGCGGCGGCGTGCCGGTCTTCAAGCGGCCGACACGAAAGGGCAGCGCACGCAGTCGTTCGGCAAGGCGGTTCGAAGGCGGATCGCCAGCACGGCCGCCCTGATAATTCGTCAGTCCGACGTGAATCTTGCCGCCCAGGAACGTTCCGACGGTCAGCACCACAGCACGCGCCCTGAACTCGATTCCGGTTTGCGTGACCACGCCTCGCACGGCATCGCCTTCGACGATGAGGTCGGCCACCTCTTGCTGGAACAGCGTCAGGTTGGGCTGATTTTCCAGCATGGCGCGAATAGCCTGCTTGTAGAGCACCCGGTCGGCCTGTGCGCGGGTCGCTCTTACCGCAGGTCCCTTGCTGGCGTTCAAGATGCGGAACTGAATGCCGGCACGGTCGGTAGCCCGGGCCATGGCGCCGCCCAGGGCGTCGATTTCCTTGACCAGGTGCCCCTTGCCGATACCGCCGATGGCCGGGTTGCAGCTCATCTGCCCCAGAGTCTCGATGCTTTGGGTCAGCAACAGGGTGCGCGCGCCCATGCGGGCAGCCGCCAGGGCTGCCTCGGTACCGGCGTGGCCGCCACCGACCACGATGACCTCGAAATGATCCGGAAAACGCATGAGTCGAGCCGTCAGCGGCCCTCTTGAACGGGTTTAAGGGGGGCGCATTCTACGCCGCCCGCGGGGGAGGCCGGTAAGAAACTGGGAGCGTCGATTCCATTATTGAATTTAAATTCACTTTCATGTCATGATGCCGCAGGTTTTCGACCCAGTGACTTGCCGCTACCGTGTCCATGCACCCACCGTCCGCCGCCGCCAATCCCAGCATCACCGTTCACCTGGTGCTCAACGCCCACATCGACCCGGTGTGGCTGTGGCCGTGGCAATCCGGCCTCGATGAGGCGCTGGCAACGTGCCGCTCGGCGTGCGACCGGCTCGACAACCACCCCGACATCATCTTCACTCGCGGCGAAGCCTGGGTGTATGACGCAGTGGAGCGGCTCGATCCGCCACTGTTCCGGCGCATCCAGGCTCACGTCGCCGCGGGCCGCTGGGAAATCGCCGGAGGCTGGTGGATCCAGCCGGACTGCAATCAGCCGAGCGCGTACGGCATGCAAAAGCAGATCGAACTCGGACGAGCCTATTTCTCGAGCCGCTTCGGCAGCTTCCCGCGCACCGCCTACAACGTGGACTCCTTCGGGCATTCCGCCGGGCTCACTCGACTGATGCGCACCCATGGCCAGGACCGATACGTGATGATGCGGCCACAGGAACATGAGTTGGAGCTGCCGGCGCGCATCTTTCGCTGGCGGGGACATGAAGGGGACGAGGAGGTCGTCACGTTCCGTATCGCACGCAACTACGAGATCTCGCAAATCACGGAAGAGCACGTCATGGCGAGCTTGCAAAATCTGCCCGCGGGAGCGCGACACACCATGTGTTTCGTCGGTGTCGGCGATCATGGCGGCGGTCCGACCGAGCGCCAGATCCAATGGTGTCGCGAACACAAGCACGCGTTCGCCGGCTGCGAGCTGGTCTTCTCATCGCCGACCCGCTTCTTCGACGCCATCGCCGCCGACGGTATCGAGTTACCTCTTTACACCGGCGAGCTGCAATATCACGCCGTGGGGTGCTACAGCTCGATGCGCAAGATCAAAACGGCCGTGCGCGATGCCGAGCATCGAATGCGCCAGGCCGAGATCGTCGCTGCCGCCGACTCTGCCCCCGATGCCGATCTTGCCACGCGCTCCGATGAAGCGTGGCGTCACATTTGCTTCAATCACTTTCACGACACGCTGGGCGGTGCCTGTGTACCTTCAGCCTACCCGCAATTGGAAAATCAGCTGGGAGCTGCTCTCACTTTCGCGGATGGGACCATGCAATTCAGCTTCCGTCGCCAGCTGAGCGGTCTTGCCGACGACGTGCGTCAGCGCATCGCGCTCTGTAATGCGTCGGACGAGCGCTTCGACGGCTACCTGACGCTTGCGCCCTGGACCGAGCAGTTGTGGGAGCCGCACTGGCGAATTCTCGATCACGACGGCCGCGACGTACCCTATCAAATCATCGAGCAAGAAGCTCTGGCCCGCCACTCGCCGCGTATCGTGCTACGCACCGCACTGGAGCCTGGAGAATTGCGCGCGTTGCTGATCGACCGGACGCCAATTGAATCGGCACCGGCCGTCCAATGCCTTACCCTTGCCACTCACTGCGGCGGCCGCATCGAGTCCGGGCCGGTGAGCGTCGACGTCAACTCCGCACCGCTCGTGCAGCTGCCTGGCTGCATGCTGCGTCCTGCGCTGCATCTCATCGAGGATAGCACCGGCACTTGGGCTCATGGCGTGAGCCGCTTCGATGAGCACGCGTTGGCCGAGGTGGATTGGTCACGCATCGAAGCGGTCCATTCGGGCCCGCTGCTGAGTTCGATCGTCCAGCACGGCAGCCTGGAGCACTCCGAAGTAATCGCGGACTGGCGTGTATATGCCGGCGAGCCAATGGTCGAGCTGGGGCTCAGAATCAACTGGCATGCCACGCATCGGCTGCTGAAGCTGGTGCTGCCCTTCGATGAGGAAATCGTCGGACGACGGGACGGCATCATGGGCGGCTGGATCGAGCGCGGCCGGACCTGTCACGAGCGACCCATGCGCGACTTCTGTCTGATCCGGCTGCGCTCGGGCATGCGGATCGGCATCGTCTGTCCGGACGTCTTCGCGCTAGATGCAAGCCCGCAAACCGTGCGCCTGACGCTGCTGCGCAGCCCCTTCATGGCACATCATCATCCGAGCCATCCGGCGACCCCACCGCACGCCATGCCCATCGATCAGGGCATCCATCAATTCCGGTTCGAATTCTTCGCCGGGCCCGAGCTCGAGCCCGAACTGCTGGAGCGCCGAGCTTTGATGATTCACCGTCCCATACTGGTGAGCGATTACACACGCGGCATGACATCGCGCAGCACGTTCTAACCTTGTCTGTCCAGTGATGCGCGACGAACCCCGCCTGCAGTTCACCGTCTCGATCGCAATTTTCGCTTTCTGGGGGGTGATTGCGCGGTACTTCCAGCTGCCGCCACCGCTGCTGCTCGCGATCATCGGCGCGGCGGGCAGCGTGACATGCCTGCT
>DATMEZ010000004.1:0-9970 GCA_035556415.1 Povalibacter sp. | reverse complement strand
CACCCTTCTTTCCGGAAGCGCGCTCTCCGAGCGCCACGGACCTGGAAGCCTCTGCGGATCCGGCGGGGTATCTCGTTTCGGGAGCCTCGAAAACAGGATGTTTTCGACGGCAGCCCCCAGGGAGGGGTTCACGGCGGTCCCGAAACGAGACACCCCCCGCCGCAACCGCACACTGCCCATCGAAAGCCTACCTCGGACGCTAGCCCACCAGAACCAAACACCGCCGATCGAAGCTACCCTCTTCGCCGCGGCCCCGCAAAAACGCACACTCTCAAACCAAGCCGCCCTCAAGCGCCGGCCGGCCGAATGAACTGCTCTCCCCAACGGAAGCGAAAGCCCTGCGCTCACCCAACAGCCACCTCTCGAGCAGACCTCACAACAGCTCCCTCAGAAGAACGAAAAGCCCCGCCCCCTCTTTACAAGACGCACTACTTAGTGCTTTTTGCTGCACCGCCATGAGCAAACAACTCGATCTCGCCACCCGCGCCCTGGTGAGCCGCTTCCGCCGGCAGCGCCCGATGCGGGGCGGCTCCCTGATCATCACGATTTTCGGCGACGCCGTGTCCCCGCGCGGCGGCGCGGTAACGCTGGGTAGCCTGATTGCGTTGGCGCAGCCCTTCGGCCTGACGGAACGACTGGTGCGTACTTCCGTGGCGCGGCTGGCAAATGAGAACTGGCTGATGGCCCGTCGTGAAGGTCGCTTGAGCGAATACCAGCTGTCGGCGCATGGTCGCAGCAGCTTCGCCGATGCCACCCGCCGCATCTATGCCGCGGCGCCACCGCCCTGGAATGGCTCCTGGACGCTGGTGCTGCTGCCGCCGGCAAAGGCAGCCGTGCGAGACCGGCTGCGCAAGGAACTGGAGTGGCTCGGATTCGGTCAGCCCACGCCTGGCGTGTTCGCACATCCGGCACGCAGCGCTCGGGATGCACGCGAGCAGCTTTCAGATCTCAGTGGCGCATCACAGGCGATCGTTCTGGAAGCTCGCAACGACAGCCCGGAATCGGACCGCAAATTCGCCAGCGCAGGCTGGGACCTCGGTGAACTCGAATCCCGCTACCGGCGCTTCGTCGACATGTTCGAGCCGATCCGCGCCGCCCTGGGAGGCAGTGACGATCCCAGTCCGCAGACGGCCTTCATCATCCGCACCTTGCTGGTGCACGAATACCGCAAGATCCACCTGCGCGATCCGTTGCTACCGGCGAACCTGCTGCCGCCGGACTGGATCGGAGCCGCCGCCTACGATCTGTGCCGCGAGCTGTACGGCGAGCTGTTCGGTGCGGCTGAACAGCATCTTTCGCAGACGGCCGTAAAACTGAGCGGTTCACTGCCGACGCCGGATGCCGAAACGTTCCGTCGCTTCGGCGGCTTGCGCAGACTCTGATCAGTCGGCCCAGCTCTCCAGCCGGCGTGCCAGCACTTCCATGAACCGGTTGGCGCGATGGCCGTCCATCACGCGATGGTCGATGGTCAGCGTGACATAGCAGCGGGGACGGATGACGACGCGATCCTCACCGTTCTCGCTCAGCACCACGGCGCGCTTCTCCAGCTTGCCCACGCCGAGAATCGCCGACTGCGGCTGATTGATGACGATCGGCGCGGCAACCAGGCTGCCGCTGACACCGTGATTGGAAATGGTGAACGTGCCGCCACGCACATCGGCCGGAGTCAGCTTGTCCTCACGGGCACGCGCGACCAAGTCGCCGAGTTCGCGGGCGATACCGAACAGATCCAGCGATTGCAGATTGCGCACCACCGGCACCACCAGGCCTTTGCCTTCGAGCGCGGTGCCGACACCGATGTCCACCACGTCGAAAATTTCCAGCGCCTCGTCGGTCCAGCGGCTGTTCACCTCCGGAACCTCGCGGATGCCATCGACGCACGCGGCCAGAATGTAGGCCGTCAGCGTGAGCGAGGCACCACGACCTTCGAAGTCGGCGCGATGCCGGGCACGATGTGCCAGCACGGCGCCCATGTCGACTTCGAACACCGTCGTCACATGCGGCGCGGTGTGCAGCAGGCTTTCGACCATGCGCTCCGCAATCCGCTTGCGCATGCTGGAATGCGGCAGCAGGCGCGCGCCGGGGCTCGGCTGCGGTCTTGCGCTGGGCTCAGCAGCAGCCGGTTTGGAAACCGGCGAGCCTGCCGGATCATGCGCCAGCACGTCGTCGACAGTGATTCGACCGCCCTCGCCCGTGCCACGCACCGCGGATGCTTCGAACCCTCGTTCGGCGAGCAATCGCCGCACTGCCGGGCTCAAGCGGCGGGCCATCATGGCGGCGGCGTGCGCGGAAAGCGCAGCGGCAGTTTTGCTAGGCGGCGGCGAACTCTCCGCCGGAGCAACCGCGACAACTTTCGGCTCCGATTGCCGTTCGGCCTGCGGCGCAACGCCAACTTCGATCCGGGCCAGCAACTCGCCGGGAGCGATCTCTTCCTGTTCCTGCTTGAGGATCTCCTGCAGGACGCCGGCCGCCGGCGCGGCGATCTCGACCACGACCTTGTCGGTCTCCACTTCGATCAGCGGCTCGTTTTCCGCCACGGCGTCGCCGACGGATTTGAGCCAGCGCTGCACCTGGGAGCGGGTGCCTTCGGACTGCTCGCTGGGCGCGCGAACTTCAATGGTTGAGCTCATCGTTCTCAATGCTCGCTTGTTCTAGAGACTGGCCAGATTACGGACGGCTTGCACGATGCGCGCGACGCTGGGCACCACGGAATCGAGCAGCAGCGGACTGTGCGGGCTGGGGACATCGGGCATGGTAACCCGCTCCAGCGGCGCATCCAGATCGAAGAACGCCTCCTTCGCCAGGGTCGCTGCGATCTCCGCGCCGAAGCCGGCAGTGAGGTTGTCTTCGTGGACGATCAGGCAGCGATGCGTCTTGCGCACCGAGGCCAGCACCGCCTCGCGATCCCACGGCATCAGCGTGCGCAGGTCGAGCAGTTCGACATCGATGCCGGATTCGGCCGCAGCCTGTTCGCAACGCTCCACCATCGCACCCCAGGAAATGATGGTGAGCTCCATGCCGGAACGGATCAGCTTCGCCTTGCCGAAGGGCACCACGAAATCATCGCCCGGATACGGGCGGCGGGCCCAGGCGCCGTCCAGCATGGCGCGGTGCTCAAAGAAGATCGTCGGGTCGTTGCCGCGCATGGCCGAGCGCAGCAGGCCGACCGCGTCCTCGGCGTTGGAAGGCATGGCCACACGCCAGCCGATGGCATGTGCGAACTGCACTTCATTGCTCTGGCTGTGCCACGGATCGCCGCACTTGAAGAAGCCGCCAGGCATGCGCACCACCATCGGCGCGGCAAAGCGGTTCGCGGTACGCCAGCGCATGGTGCCGCAGTCATTGAGCTGCTCCACCGCCGGGTCGGCGTACTTGCGGAACTGGATTTCCGGAACCGGCATCAGCCCCGCCAGCGCCATGCCGACGGAGCGCCCGATGATGCCTTCTTCCGACAGGCTGGTATCGAACACGCGCCCGGCACCGAATTTTTCCTGCAAGCCCAGCGTGGCCGCGTGAACACCGCCCTTGCGGCCGACGTCTTCGCCGAAAACCACGACGCGCGGGTTGATCGAGAGTTCGTGTTCCAGCGTGCGACGGATCGCCGCCACCATGTTGATGCGCGGGCCCTCCGGTCGCGGCACTTCCGAACCGGCAGCCGGCTCGATGCCTTCGCTCAGCAGGCCACCCTGCGTCTGCACTTCGACCGAGCCATCAGCCCGGTGCTCGCTGAACGCGAAGCGAGTGGTTTGCGTGCTGTCCGGCAGCGCCCGCTGCTCGACGCGCACGAGCGCCTGTTCCACATCGTCACGAGCACGCGCTTCCAGATCGGCCCAGGCCTGCTCCGAGATGACCCGAGGAACCAACTGCTCGCGCAGCTTCAGGAGTGGATCGCGTGCGCGTTCGTCAGCGATTTCTTCCGGCGTCTTGTATGCCTGCGTGTCCTGACCCGAATGACCCGACAGCCGAGGCACCAGAATGCGCAGCAGCACAGGACCTTCATCTGCGCGCACCGAAGCGAACGCGCGATCCATCAGCGCTGCGGCGGCCTGCGGGTCGCTGCTGTCACCTTCGAGAATCTGCAAGTTGCGGAAAGACGCCAGGTTGGCAGCGATGTTGCCGCCCGGCGTCTGAAACTCGGATTTCACCGAAATGCCGTAACCGTTGTCCTCGATGAAGAAGATCATCGGCAGGCGCTGGGTGGTGGCAATGGTCAACGCCGACCAGAAACCGTTGGTGGCCGCGGAAGCCTCGCCGCCGTGCGCCACAGCCACGCTGCCTTCCCAACTGGAATCGCGCAGCACGCGGGTGCGATATTGAATCGATTGTGCCCAGCCGATCGCCGGCGTGTACTGCGCACCGACGCCACCACAGGCCGGCAGCACCGCGACACCTTCCTTGCGCGGCAGGTTGAACACCACACCGATGTCGCGGCCTTCACTGACGCTGCCGCTGCGCATCATGGTCGAAGCCAGCGCGTCATCGAGAGCGAGCCCGACGGAAAGCATGAGCGGACGCGACCGATAGTAGACACCGGCACCGTCGCGCGCGCCCGTCAGCATCTGCCCGAGCATGACCTGCGATACGTCGTGACCGCGTGCAGTGAACTGATACAGAACCTTGCGGGCCGGCACCAGCCGGGTCTCCTCCAGTTCGTCCAGCGCCCGCGACACCAGCACGGTATGCACCACCCGTTGCCAGTCGATCTGCGGCGGCTGGTGTTGGCTGGAACGCTGCATTGCAATCGCAGTCATGGCTTCCTCACTCAAAAAACGCGTCAGGCTTGTTCGGCGGGCAGAGCCTAACTTCGCGGCCGCAGCGGAAAGCAACAAACTACCTGGGGCCCGGGTTCCGGATTGGTGATAATCTGCGTCCTGTGTCCGGTTTTTAGAGAATTCCACCATGACGCTGGATCGCTACGACGCCGCCATCCTGGCCGAACTGCAAAAGGACGGCCGCTGCTCCATCGTGGAGCTGGCGGAAAAGGTCGGGCTGTCGGGCACGCCCTGCGCGCGGCGCGTCAAGCTCATGGAACAGGCCGGCATCATCCAGAGCTACACCGCCATCGTCGATCCGAGTCAGCTCGGGCTGAAGGTGCAGGCGTTCATCCAGGTCAAGCTGGAACGCCACACCGACGAGAACCTGGAACAGTTCCGGCGCGCGGTCGAAGCCATGGAGGAGATCGTCGGCTGTCACGCCATGACGGGTGAATACGATCTACTGCTGCAGGTGGTGGTAGAGGACCTGGCCTCGCTGAGCAACGTGGTGCTGAAGAAGCTGCTCAAGATCCGCTTCGTGCGCGACGTGCACTCGAGCATCGTGTTGAACACGTTCAAGCGATCGGCACGCGTGCCGGTGCGGCACCTGGCGCGATAAGCCGTTCAAGCAAGACGTTCGAGCACCTCGGCCCCAGCCTGGGCCACTTGTCCGTCCTGCGCCGCCGTCACACCTGAAATGCCGATGGCGCCGACGATCTCGCCCTCGTAGCGCAAGGGCAGCCCGCCTTCGATCGGCGTGGCGCCTTGCAGGTTGAGCATGTTGGTCCGGCCGCCCTGCACGACATCCTCGAAGACCTTGGTGGACCGGTTGAAATAGATCGCCGTCCTGGCCTTCTCCAGCGCCACCTGGATCGAGCCGATCTGGGTGCCGTCGAGCCGTTCCAGGTAAACCAGGTGTCCGCCGATATCCACGATCGCAATGACCACACGCCAACCTTCCGCTGTGGCTTTGGTTGCGGCGGCCGCAGCTACGCTCTTGGCTTCATCCAACGACAAGGTGTATCTGGTCTGCATGAGGATTTCCGCGTCGATCGGGGAGCGCGCATCATCTGCTATGGTTGAACCGTGACGCAATCGCCCGCGACATCCGTGCCTCGCGAAGCCCGCGAGAACGAGCGCATCGCCCTGCTGCGCGAGCTGTTCGACGTCGCCGTGCGCTCCGTCTCGGCCGGAACGTGCGTTCCGCCTCATTTACCCGAGCCGGCTGCGGGCAGGACTTTGATCCTCGGTGTCGGCAAGGCCGGTGCGGCAATGGCGCGCGTGGCAGCGGAGCATTTGTCCGGAAGGCTCGAAGGCATCGTCCTGACGCGTTACGGCCACGGCTATCCGCCGACTGAAATGCCGCCAGGCTTCATGGTCCTGGAAGCCGGCCATCCGTTGCCGGACTCACACGGCGTAGCGGCCGCGCAGCACGTTCTCGAAGCAACCCGATCGCTGGGCGAGTCGGATCAGCTGCTGGCCTTGGTGTCGGGAGGTGGCTCGGCCTTGCTTGCCCTGCCTGCACCTGGCGTCACGCTGGCGGACAAGCAGCAAGTCACTCGCGAGCTCCTGCTGTGTGGAGCGCCGACTGCCGAGATCAACTGTGTGCGCGCACACCTCTCGGCGATCAAGGGCGGAAGGCTGGCGACTGTGGCCTATCCAGCCAAGGTCATCACTTTGGTGCTCTCGGATGTGACAGGTGACGATCCGTCGCTGGTTGCATCCGGTCCCACCGTTGCATGTCGAACCACGCTAGCGGATGCGCGCGCAATCCTTCGGCGTCACGGAATCCATCCGCCGCAACCGGTGCGCGCGGCATTGGAAAATCCATCGAACGAAACGCCAGCGGCAAATTCACCGGGACTCGATCGCGCTGTTACACGTGTCGTTGCGCGTTCCGAGGATGGATTGCGAGCAGCAGGCGAACGTGCGCAGGCGGCTGGCTACACTCCGGTCTATCTGGGCAGCGACATCGACGGCGATGCCACTGCGACAGCGAAGTTTCACGGCGAGCTGGCACGGCGCTATGCCCGGAAAGCCGGCCGCTGGGCACTGCTGTCGGGCGGTGAGACTACCGTCACCGTACGCAATCGCGAAGGGCGTGGTGGACGCAACTCCGAATACCTGCTGAGCCTCGTGCTCACATTGGACGCTGCTGCGGATATCTGCGCGCTCGCCTGCGATACCGATGGCATCGACGGCACACAGGACAATGCTGGCGCCGTCATCTCCCCCTCGACGCTCCACCGGGCACGACAGCTCGGGTTGTCGGCGACCGAGCTGCTGCAACGCAATCTCAGCTATGACTTCTTTGCGGGGTTGGACGATCTGGTGATGACCGGACCGACGCGCACCAACGTCAACGATTTTCGCGCCATCCTGATCGACGCGAGCTGATTCGAAGCGGGATCAATCCTGAAGATGGCTGGCGCAGTCGACCCGCGCGCTATCCGAGAACGATCGGCGACAGCCCGAACGAGCCGCTGTCGCCGCCTGTTCAACGCCGCGAGTGCGGTCGCATCAACGTGCTCTTGCCGAACAGGGACTCGACCAGGTCGACGGCCAGCACGCCGGTGCGATTATGCACGTCGAACGCCGGGTTCAGCTCCATGATGTCGAGCGAAGCCAGCCGGCCGGTATCGGCGATCATTTCCATGCACAGCTGCGCTTCTCGGTAGGTCGGACCGCCCGGCACGGTGGTCCCGACGCCCGGCGCGATCTCGGGATCGAGAAAGTCCACGTCGAAACTCACGTGCAGATGGGTATCGGCATCCATTCCGGCCAGCGCCATTTCCATGGTGTGACCCACCCCCATCTCATCGATGAAGCGCATGTCGAACACTTCCAGGCCCTGCTCGTGAACGAAGCGGCGCTCGCCTTCATCGACGCTGCGGATGCCGATCTGGCGAATCCATTTCGGGCTGATCGCGGGCACGTGCCCACCGATCTCCACCAGTTCCTTCGGACCGAAGCCGCACAGGCAAGCCACCGGCATGCCGTGGATATTGCCGCTGGGCGACAACTCGGACGTATTGAAGTCCGCGTGCGCATCGAGCCACAGCACTCGCAGCTTCTTTCCGGTGTCACGGCAATGGCGGGCTGCCGCGCTGATGCTGCCGACCCCTAGGCAATGATCGCCGCCGAGCAGAATGGGCAACCGCGCCTGCCGCAGCTCTTCGTACACCGCGTCGTGCAGCTGGCGATTCCATTCCACCACCTCGGCAAGATGCCGATAGCCGTTCACCGGGGGCAGCCACGGATTGCCCGGGCCACTCAAGTTGCCGCGGTCGATCACGCGCAGCCCGCGGTTCATCAACGCTTGCTGCAGTCCTGCGACCCGCAACGCTTCCGGTCCCATCGAGGCGCCACGGGCGCCTGCACCCACATCCGTGGGCGCACCGATCAGGGTAGCCGTGCGGACGGTGGTCTCGCTCATGCCTGCACCTTCTGCGTCAGGGACGCGGAGCGCGCCGGGCGCTGCACGGACGAGCGATCCGTCAAGCCGCCGAACAGATTCTTGGGATCATCCAGATCCGGCACCAGGTCGATCTGCTGGTGGCTGCCGCGTTGCTCACGATGCAGCCGATACAGATAGCGCAGTGCCGAGAAGTCTTCGAGCGCGAAGCCCACCGAATCGAAAATCGTCACTTCGGCATCGCTGGCCCGTCCGCTGGCCTTGCCGGCCAGCACGTCCGTGAACTCGGTAACCGCGAACGAGGCTTCGACCTGCTGGATCTCGCCCTCGATACGCGACTGCGGCTCGTACTCCACCACCACGCGCGCATCGGGCCGATGCAGGATGTCGATGTGCAGCTCGGTCTTGCCCGGGCAATCGCCGCCCACCGCATTCAAGTGCATGCCGGGCTCGATCATCTCGGGAGTGAGAATCGTGGCATTGCGCTTGTCGGCGGTGACTGTCGTCACGATGTCGGCTCCGCGCACGGCTTCTGCCACCGAGCCGCAACGTACGACACGCAGACCGGGAAGCTGCATCGCGGCGAGATTGCGTTCCAGCTTGGCGGTCGCCCGCGGGTCCGTGTCGTACAACCGCAATTCACGAATACCCAGCATGTGATGGAAGGCAACGGACTGGAACTCGCTCTGCGCACCGTTGCCGATCAATGCCATGACACGGCTCGACGGCCGCGCCATCGAGCGGGCAGCGAGCACCGACATCGCGGCCGTGCGCAACGCCGTCGTGTACGTGAGTTCGGAGAGCAGCAGCGGATAGCCCGTATCAACGTCGGCGAGCACACCGAACGCGGTAACGGTCATCAGACCCGCTGCGGTGTTCTTGGGATGGCCGTTGACGTACTTGAAGGAGTACAGATGACCGTCGCTGGTCGGCATCAACTCGATCACGCCGACGCTGGAGTGCGTGGCATGGCGCGCGGATTTGTCGAATTCGCCCCAGCGCCGGTAATCCGCCTCGATTTCGGCGGCCAGTTCCTGGATGAAGCGTGCGGGTCCGACCTGAGCCACCAGTTCCTGAACCCGTTCGATGCCGATGTAATCCACCATGGTGCGGCCCTCAAAATGACAACGCGCCGGGATGCTTCCCGGCACCGGAATACCATAGTGTTCAGGCGAACCGCTGCCAATGAAAAGCCAGAAGACTGGTCTGAAAGCGAGGTTAATTGAACAAAATGCCATATAGACCTGGCACTTTGATTAGAATGGGCGGACCCTCTCATAAATAAGGAGGTCCTGCTTGGATGACATCGACCGGCAACTGATCGCCCAGCTGCGCGACAACGCGCGGATCTCCGTCGCCTCACTGGCCAAAAAACTCCGCGTCGCCCGCGGCACGGTCCAGAACCGGCTGGCGCGACTGGAAGCCAACGGCACCATCGTCGGCTACACCGTACGACTCAAGCCGCAGGTCGAGGAGCAGCGCATCCGTGCCCTGATGACTGTCGCAGTGGAAGGCAACCGCAGCGAATCCGTCCTCAAGGCACTGCGCGGCGAGCCGGCCGTGGCGGCGCTCCACAGCACCAACGGCCGCTGGGACATCGTTGCCGAACTGCGCGCCGACAGCCTCGAGGCTTTCGACCGGGTGCTGGGACGGATTCGCATGATCGAAGGCATCTCCAACACCGAGACCAGCCTGCTGCTGTCGACCCACAAACTCTGAAGGTCGGGTTCAGAACTTGGTGCCGAACGAGAGCAGATGGAAGGCCAACGCCACCGACAGCACAGCACAGCACAGCACAGCA
>DATMEZ010000003.1:0-2611 GCA_035556415.1 Povalibacter sp. | reverse complement strand
GTGCGTCCCGGGCAATTCCGGATGCGCGCCGCGGCGGCAGCAAAATGAGCCGGAAAGCGGCCGTGGCGGAAAACGCCGTGAGTTCGGCGCAGCCGGCCCCATATAATCGGCTCAGTTCGGATTTGCATGAGTACGAGGCCGCGATGGAGTTTGTCCGGGGCCTGCACAACCTGCGGGCGTGGCATCGCGGCTGCGTATTGACCATCGGCGCCTTCGATGGCGTGCACCGCGGCCACCAGGAAATGATCCGTGTGCTGCGCGAGCAGGCCGCCCGTCATGGGCTGCCGGCCGTTGTCCTGTCGTTCGAGCCGACGCCGCGCGAGTTCTTTGCCCGGGGCGCCCCGCCGGCCCGGCTGACGCGCTTTCGCGAGCGGTTCATGGCGTTTGAGCGCTATGGCGTGGGTCGTTTCGTGTGCCTGCGCTTCAACGAGCGGATGCGCTCGACGCCGCAGGACAGGTTCGTCGAAGACATTCTGGTGCGCGGGCTGGGTGCTCGGCACATCGTAGTCGGGCACGATTTCCGTTTCGCGCGCGACCTGGCGGGCAGCGTCGCGACGTTGCGTGAATATGGGCCGAGATGCGGCTTCGAAGTGACCGAAGTAGCGCCGTTCGAGATCGACGGCCAGCGCGTCAGCAGTTCGCTGATTCGCGAGACGCTGGATGCCGGTGACATGGTGCGAGCCGCGAAGCTGCTTGGCCGGCCGTACGGGATCACGGGCAAGGTGATCCACGGTGCCAAGCTCGGGCGCAAACTCGGGTTTCCGACCGCGAACCTGCGCCTGCATCGGCGCGCGACGCCGCTGGCTGGCATCTTCGCGGTCAAGGTTTCGGGCGGCGGGCTGAGCAATGCGCCGGGCGTGGCCAGTCTCGGCACGCGTCCGGTCGTCAATGGCAAGGAGCTGCTGCTCGAGGCGCATGTGTTCGATTTCGACGGCGACCTGTACCGCCAGTACGTCACGGTCGATTTCATTGCGCGGCTGCGCGACGAGCTGTGGTTTCCGAGCGTCGACGACCTGGTGGTCCAGATGCACAAGGACGCGGCGCAGGCGCGGGAAATTCTGGCGGCGAACCCGAGTTGAATAAGGCAGACGATTCGTTGAGCGCTATGGATTACAAAGACACCCTCAATCTCCCCCGGACCGACTTTCCGATGAAAGCGGATCTCGCGCGTCGCGAGCCCGACATGCTCAAGTGGTGGGAGGAGAACGCGATTTACGCCAAGCTGCGCGAAGTGTCGCGTGGCCGGCCGTCGTTCATCCTGGCCGACGGTCCGCCGTATGCCAACGGCGCGATCCACCTGGGCCATGCGATCAACAAGGTGTTGAAGGACATCGTCGTCAAGTCGCGCACCATCGACGGCTACGACGCGCCGTATGTGCCGGGCTGGGACTGCCACGGCCTGCCGATCGAGCACCAGATCGAGAAGACCCGCGGCAAGGAAGTGAAGACGCTGGCGCCACGCGAGTTCCGCCAGGCCTGCCGCGATTACGCGCTGGAGCAGGTCGATGGCCAGCGCAAGGACTTCAAGCGCCTGGGTGTGATGGGCGACTGGGAGCATCCCTACATGACCTTGCAGCCGGGCTACGAGGCCGAGCAGCTACGGGCGTTCGCGCAGATCCTGCGCAACGGCCATGTCTACAAGGGGCTCAAGCCGGTTCACTGGTGTCTGGACTGCCGCTCGGCGCTGGCCGAGGCGGAGGTCGAGTACGAAGAGAAGACCTCGCCGGCGCTGGATGTGCGCTTTGCGGTGAAGGATGCCGCCGAGCTGGCGCGTCGCTTCGGCTTGCAGCAGGTTCCGGCACGTCCCGCGAGCATCGTGATCTGGACCACTACGCCGTGGACGCTGCCCGCCAACCAGGCGGTTGCGCTCGGGCCGGAGTTTCAGTATTCGTTGATCGATACCGGAACCGAGCTGCTGGTGCTCGCAACCGAGCTGGCGACGACGGTGCTGACGCGCGCCGGTGTTACGGATTCGCAGCGCCTCGCGCAGGTAGCCGGTTCGGTGCTGGAAGGGTTGCAGCTCGCGCACCCGTTCTATGACCGCACCGTGCCCGTCATCCTCGGCGATCACGTCACGCTGGATGCTGGCACCGGCGCTGTGCACACGGCGCCGGGTCACGGCCAGGAAGACTACGCGGTAGGCCTCAAGTACAAGTTGCTGATCGACAATCCGGTCGGTAGCGACGGTCGCTTCGTGACCGGCACGCAGTTCTTCGAAGGCGAGCGCGTGTTCGATGCGAACAAGCATGTGAGCGAAGTGCTGAAGGAACGCGGCCAGCTCCTGCACGAAGAGCCGTTGCGTCACAGCTATCCGCATTGCTGGCGGCACAAGACGCCGGTGATCTTCCGCGCCACCGCGCAATGGTTCATCAGCATGGAGCAGGCCGGGCTGCGCAAGTCCGCGCTGCGCGAGATCGCCAAGGTGAAATGGATGCCGGCGTGGGGCGAAAGCCGCATCGGCAACATGATTGCCGAGCGCCCCGACTGGTGCATTTCGCGCCAACGCACCTGGGGCGTACCGATTGCGCTGTTCACGCACAAGGCCACGGGCGAGCTGCATCCGCGCTCGGCTGCGCTGCTGGAAGAAGTGGCGGACATCGTCGACAAGGAT
>DATMEZ010000002.1:0-26312 GCA_035556415.1 Povalibacter sp. | reverse complement strand
TGGTCGGTGATCACACCGTCACTTTTGCCGGGATCGGCGAGCGCATCGAGCTGACGCATCGCGCCAGCGATCGCATGTCGTTCGCACGTGGCGCGTTGAAAGCGGCGCAGTGGGTTGGCGGCCGCAAGCCCGGGATTTACTCGATGCAGGACGTGCTCGGCCTGTCCTGACGGCGGTGCATGAGCGCCGCGCAGCACGTCGCTGAGAAACCTTGCGTCCGCCGTCCTGGCAGGCACTTCGGGCAGCGCTCGAGCGACCTCGGAAATCGCTGCCGACGACTTTTTCCGCTTTCCTCACCCGGCTCACTCGCGTAGACTGCCGTCTTCAGCACGCGGCGATTTTTTGTGCAGCGGGATCGGCGAAAAAGCCTTTCCCGCTGTTCGCGCACGTGCCTGAAATGACGGACAGGAGCGGATGTGACTCAAGGCGATAGAGCTGTCCTGGCGCTCGAAGACGGTACGGTTTTTCACGGCCGCTCGATCGGCGCCAAAGGCAATACGACCGGTGAAGTGGTGTTCAACACCGCCATGACCGGATATCAGGAAATCCTGACCGACCCTTCGTATTGCAGACAGATCGTTACGCTGACCTATCCGCACATCGGCAACACCGGTGCCAATCCAGAGGATCTCGAAGCCGCTTCGGTGTACGCCGCCGGTCTCATCATCCGCGATCTTCCGGCAACGTATTCCAACTGGCGCGCTGCTGAATCGCTGGAGAGCTTTCTCCAGCGCGGCAAGATCGTCGCCATCGCCGATATCGACACCCGCAAGCTGACGCGTATCCTGCGCGAGAAGGGCGCACAGGCCGGTTGCATCATGACCGGCGACAAGGTCGACGCCACGGCCGCGGTGCATGCGGCCAGGAAATTCCCGGGCCTGAAAGGCATGGATCTGGCGAAGGTGGTCTCCACCAAGAGGCCGTACCAGTGGAACGAAGGCACCCACTGGGCAATCGAGACCGGACCCAAGCCGCGCCCCGGTCAGCGCGTGCACGTAGTGGCCTACGACTTCGGCATCAAGCGCAACATCCTGCGCTGCCTGGCCGACCACGGTTGCCGCGTCACGGTGGTGCCGGCGCAGACGCCGGCCGAGCAGGTGCTGGCGATGAGTCCCGACGGCATTTTTCTGTCGAACGGGCCGGGCGATCCGGAGCCGTGCACGTACGCCATCGAGGCGATCCGCGCGTTCCTGCAAACCGACATCCCGGTGTTCGGCATCTGCCTGGGGCATCAACTGCTCGGGCTCGCCAGTGGCGCCAAGACCGTGAAGATGAAATTCGGTCATCACGGCGCCAACCATCCGGTGCAGGAACTGGCGAGCGGCCGGGTGCTGATCTCCAGCCAGAATCACGGTTTCGCGGTCGACGAGAGCACCCTGGGCCCGAATCTGCGGACCACCCACAAGTCGCTGTTCGACGGTTCGCTGCAGGGCATCGAACGTACCGACCGGCCGGCTTTCAGCTTCCAGGGCCATCCGGAAGCCAGCCCCGGCCCGCACGAAGTGCGCTCGCTGTTCGACCGATTCGTCTCGATGATCAACGAACGCCTCAACGCCCAGCCCGCGAAGGAAGGTGTGCGCCGTGCGGCCGAGCGCTGAGATGCGCACGGCCCGACGCCGGGTTGCCGGTCCCCATGTCACGTCTCCAGCCGATTGAAGAGTCTCGATGCCAAAACGCACCGATATCCGCAGCATCCTGATCATAGGCGCCGGCCCCATCGTCATCGGCCAGGCGTGTGAATTCGATTATTCCGGCGCGCAGGCCTGCAAGGCGCTGAAGGAGGAGGGTTACCGGGTCATCCTGGTCAACTCCAACCCGGCCACCATCATGACCGACCCGGAAACCGCCGATGTCGTCTACATCGAGCCGGTGAGCTGGCGCGCACTCGAGAAGATCATCGAGAAGGAAAAGCCCGACGCGCTGCTGCCCACGATGGGCGGACAGACGGCGTTGAACTGCGCGCTCGATCTGGTGCGCGAAGGCGTGCTGGAGAAGCACGGCGTCGAGTTGATCGCTGCGTCGCGCGAAGCCATCGACATGGCGGAGGATCGCGAGCGCTTCCGCAATGCCATGCGCGAGATCGGCTTGGAATCGCCGCGCTCGCGCATCGCGCACAGCATGGAAGAGGCGCACGCCGTGCAGGCCGAGATCGGTTTTCCGACCGTCATCCGCCCCTCGTTCACCATGGGCGGCTCGGGCGGCGGCATCGCGTACAACCGCGAAGAGTTCGAGCAGATCGTCGAGCGCGGTCTGGACGCTTCGCCCACCAGCGAAGTGCTGCTGGAAGAATCCATCATCGGCTGGAAAGAGTTCGAGATGGAAGTCGTGCGCGACCGCGCCGACAACTGCATCATCATCTGCTCCATCGAGAATCTCGATGCGATGGGCGTGCATACGGGCGATTCCATCACTGTCGCCCCGGCACAGACGCTCACCGACAAGGAATACCAGCGCATGCGCAACGCATCGATCGCGGTGCTGCGCAAGATCGGCGTGGAATGCGGCGGCTCGAACGTGCAGTTCGCGCTGAATCCGCAAGACGGACGGATGCTGATCATCGAAATGAATCCGCGCGTGTCGCGTTCTTCGGCGCTGGCGTCGAAGGCCACCGGATTCCCCATCGCCAAGGTCGCGGCCAAGCTCGCCGTCGGCTATACGCTCGATGAGCTCAGGAACGAAATCACCGGCGGCGCCACGCCGGCTTCGTTCGAGCCGAGCATCGATTACGTCGTTACCAAGATTCCGCGCTTCACCTTCGAGAAGTTCCCGGGCGCCAACGACCGGCTGACCACGCAGATGAAGTCGGTCGGCGAGGCGATGGCGATCGGGCGCACCTTCCAGGAATCCCTGCAGAAGGCGCTGCGCAGCTTGGAAACCGGCGCCGACGGCCTGGATCCGATCGTCAAGCTGCCGCTGACGGATGAAGAGTGGCAGCGGGTGCGCGAAGAACTGCAGATGCCCGGGCCGAACCGCATCCGCTATCTCGCCGATGCGCTGCGCGCCGGCAAGCCGTTCGAAGAAGTGCACAAGCTGTCGGGGATCGACCCCTGGTTCCTGGCGCAGATCGCCGATCTCATCCGTGAAGAGCAGGCGCTGCAATCGCAGGGACTGGAAGCGTTCGACCGCGATCGTGTACGCGAACTCAAGCGCAAGGGCTTTTCGGATCGTCGGCTCGCTACGCTGCTCGGAGTGGATGAAGCGAGCGTGCGGCGGCGGCGATTGACCATGGGCATTCGTCCCGTGTTCAAGCGCGTCGACACCTGCGCTGCCGAATTCGCCACGTCCACCGCATACATGTATTCGTCGTACGACGAGGAATGCGAAGCCAATCCGACCGATCGCCGGAAGATCATGATCCTGGGCGGCGGACCAAACCGGATCGGGCAGGGCATCGAGTTCGATTACTGCTGCGTGCACGCCGCACTGGCGCTGCGCGAAGCCGGGTTCGAGACCATCATGGTCAACTGCAATCCCGAGACCGTCTCGACCGACTACGACACCTCCGACCGGCTGTACTTCGAGCCGCTGACGTTCGAAGACGTCATGGAGATCATCGACAAGGAGAAGCCCGAGGGCGTGATCGTGCAGTACGGCGGCCAGACGCCGCTGAAGCTGTCCCGTGCGCTCGAAGCTGCGGGTGCGCCGATCATCGGAACCACTCCGGACGCCATCGATGTCGCGGAGGATCGCGAGCGCTTCCAGCAGCTGGTGCAGAAGCTGAACCTGAAGCAGCCGCCCAACTGCACGGCGCGCACCGAGGAGCAGGCGATTACGATGTCGCGCACCATCGGCTTCCCGCTGGTGGTCCGGCCGTCGTACGTGCTGGGCGGACGCGCCATGGAAGTGGTCTTCAACGAGGACGACCTGCGTACCTACATGACCGACGCAGTGAAGGTGTCGAACGACAGCCCGGTGCTGCTGGACCGCTTCCTGGATCAGGCCATCGAGGTCGACGTCGACGCCGTCTGCGATGGCGAGGACGTCTACATCGGCGGCATCATGGAACACGTGGAGCAGGCCGGCGTGCATTCCGGCGACTCGGCATGCTCGTTGCCACCGAACAGTCTCAGCTCGGAATTGCAGGCCGAGCTGCGTGAGCAAACGCGCAAGCTCGCACGCGGTCTGAATGTCGTGGGCCTGATGAATATCCAGTTCGCGATCCAGAACGGCGTGATCTACATCCTGGAAGTCAATCCGCGTGCTTCGCGCACCGTGCCGTTCGTCTCGAAAGCGACCGGCGTACCGATCGCAAAGATGGCGGCGCGAGTGATGACCGGCAGCAAGCTCAAGGAGCTGGGGCTGACGAGCGAGCGCGTGCCGAAGTTCTATGCCGTCAAGGAAGCGGTGTTCCCGTTTGCCAAGTTCCCGGAAGCCGATCCGATTCTCGGCCCGGAGATGAAGTCGACCGGCGAGGTGATGGGTACCGGCCGTTCCTTCGGCGAGGCATATGCCAAGGCGCAGCTCGCTTCCGGCGTCACGCTGCCGACTCGCGGCGTGTGCCTGATCAGCGTGCGCGAAAGAGACAAGCCGGCGGCTGTGACGCTGGCGCGGCGGCTGGTTGCTCAAGGGTTCGAGATCGTGGCCACCGAAGGCACGGCGAAGGCCATTACCGAGGCGGGTGTGCCATGCCGCCGCGCCAACAAGGTGCGCGAAGGCCGGCCGCACATCGTGGACATGATCAAGAACGACGAGATCTCGCTGATCGTCAACACCACCGAAGGCAAGCAGGCCATTTTCGAATCGCGCTCGATTCGCCGCGAGGCGGTTCACAAGCGAGTCACTTACTACACGACGGTGGCCGCCGGCATTGCGACCTGCGACGCCATTGCCCACATGAACGAAGCGGACGTGAATCGTCTGCAGGACCTGCATCGGGAGGTTGCTTCGTGAAACGGATGCCATTGACCCTGAAGGGCGCTGAGCGGTTGCGCGCCGAGCTCAAGCGACTGAAGACCGAAGATCGTCCGCGCGTGATCCAGGCGATTGCCGAAGCGCGCAGCCACGGTGATCTGAGCGAGAACGCGGAATATCACGCAGCGCGTGAGCAGCAGAGCTTCATCGAGGGACGCATCAAGGACGTCGAAGCGCACCTGTCCAATTCCGAGATCATCGACGTGACGCGCCTGAGCGCCAACGGCAAGGTGGTGTTCGGCGCCACCGTGGATCTGGAGGATCAGGACGACGGCAACAAGGTGGTCTACCAGATCGTCGGTGACGCCGAGGCCGACATCAAGAACGGCTGGATTTCCGTGTCTTCTCCCATCGCCCGCGCGCTGGTCGGCAAATCCGCAGGCGACATCGTCGACGTGGTTGCGCCCAACGGCACGCGCTCGTACGAGATCGTCGCGGTCAAGTACGTCTGACGACGTACCTGAAGATCTCCCGGCCAATGGAGCGCTTCGCGTCTCTTCTCATTACCTTCTGGGCCGGCAGCCTGTGGACCATCTGTGGGCTGGTTGCGCCGACCCTGTTCAGGTTGCTGGATGAGCGGCGGCTGGCGGGGCAGCTGGCCGCAACCTTCTTCACCGCGTTGACCTGGATTGGCGTGACGGTGGCAGTAATGCTGCTCGCCATGAATTTCACCGGCAGGCTGCCACTGCTCAATCGCGCGCTGGTGCTGATCACGGCCGGCTTTCCGCTCGCCAGCCGTTTGATCCTGGGACCCTTGATGGATCAGGCGCGTGCCGCGGGCGACATGACCCGTTTCGGCATCCTGCACGGGATTGCAGGGGGCTGTTTCCTGATCGCCTGCTTGAGCGCCGCGGTGCTGGTCTGGAAATTCAGCCGCCCGGCAGGATGATCTTCGGGCGTTCCGGGTGCGGTCGATAGAACACACCGACGTTGCCGATGCGCTGGACCAGCGTGCTGCTGGTCTGGGTGGCGATGGCATCCAGGATGGCGTCGCGTTCCTCGCGGTCGCCGACACGGGCGCGAACCTTGATCAGTTCATGCGCCGCGAGGGCAATGTCCACTTCCTTGGTCACGGCAGGCGACAGACCAGACTGCCCGATCAACACCACCGGATCGCGGCCATGGGCGAGGCCGCGCAGGTACTTTCGTTGCTTCTCGGACAGCTGGGTCATTGCTTGGAGCAGGGTGGTGAAAAAGGGGGCGCAACCGTACCAGATCGGGCTGCCGTCCGCAGGGTCGCTTGCAATGCTGCAGCTCGCCCCAACCATGACAGGCACAGTCGCGGCGTGACCTGGCTAGAGTCGATGTATCTGGTTGAACTTGCTTTGAATTCTTCAGTCGTAGGCGGTGCCGCAGGCGCCCTTGCAGGAGTCGGCGCCAGGTGGCTTCGGGCCACGAGCAGTGCGGCTGCTTGGAGCTAAGGTGGCGCACGCGAAGGGGTTCTGGCTTTGCCGGTTGAGAATGTAGTAGTGTCGATTGCACACGCCATGCCATCTGCTGCCGCTTCCTCAAGTTGCGCTCCATTGCGGACGTCCCCGATGTGGTGGGGATCCGAAGGCGAGACAAGTCAGACAGTTTCGGCGAGCACGTCGCGGAACTGGTTGTCGCACCGGACCTGACGCTTGAATATCTGATGGGGCTTCCGAGGGTTCGATCTTGAACGATCTTGCAAAGAACATTGTCCTGTGGATTGTGATCGCGGTCGTGGTTGCGACCGTGGTGAGCAATTTCAGTACCAAGGCGGGCGCCGAGCCGGAAATCGCCTACTCGACCTTCCTGGAGCAGCTGAAGGACGGTGGCATTGCCGAAGTGGTGTTCAAGGGCGACCAGCTCAAAGGCGTGCGCAGCAACGGCGAGCGCTTCACCGTCAACAATCCCGAGACCGACTATTCGGCGCTGATCGGCGAGCTCAAGAAGGCCGGCATCAAGTTCAGCAAGACCGCCGCCGAGCGCCAGGGCCTGCTGACGCAACTGCTGATTTCCTCTTTCCCGATCCTGCTGCTGATCGCGGTGTGGGTCTATTTCATGCGACAAATGCAAGGCGGGGCTGGAGGACGTGGCGCCATGTCCTTCGGCAAGAGTAGAGCGCGGCTGCTGGGCGAGGACCAGGTACAGGTCACCTTCGCCGACGTGGCCGGCGTGGACGAGGCCAAGGACGAAGTGGTCGAGATCGTCGAGTTCCTCAAGGACCCGGCCAAGTTCCAGCGCCTGGGCGGCAAGATTCCGCGTGGCGTGTTGATGGTCGGCTCGCCGGGTACCGGCAAGACGTTGCTGGCGCGCGCCATCGCGGGCGAAGCCAAGGTTCCGTTCTTCACCATTTCCGGTTCGGACTTCGTCGAAATGTTCGTCGGCGTGGGCGCCTCGCGCGTACGCGACATGTTCGAGCAGGCGAAGAAGCATGCGCCCTGCATCATCTTCATCGACGAGATCGATGCGGTCGGCCGTCATCGTGGCGCCGGCCTGGGCGGTGGACATGACGAGCGCGAGCAGACGCTGAACCAGCTGCTGGTGGAGATGGACGGTTTCGAAGGCACCGAAGGCGTGATCGTCATCGCCGCCACCAACCGCCCCGACGTGCTGGATCCGGCGCTGCTGCGTCCGGGTCGTTTCGACCGTCAGGTGGTAGTGCCGCTGCCCGACGTGCGCGGCCGCGAGCAGATCCTCAAAGTGCACATGCGCAAGCTGCCGTTGGCCGAAGACGTGCGGCCGCAGATCATTGCGCGCGGCACCCCGGGTTTCTCGGGCGCGGATCTTGCGAACCTGGTGAACGAGGCTGCCTTGTTCGCCGCCCGTGCCAACCGTCGCACGGTGACGATGGACGAGTTCGAGCGCGCCAAGGACAAGATCATGATGGGTGCCGAGCGCCGCTCCATGGTCATGGACGAACAGGAGAAGAAGCTCACGGCCTATCACGAAGCCGGTCATGCCATCGTCGGCCTGTCGGTGCCGGAACACGATCCGGTCTACAAGGTCACGATCATTCCGCGCGGCCGCGCCCTGGGCGTCACCATGTTCCTGCCGGAAGCCGATCGTTACAGCACCAGCAAGCGCCGGCTGGAAAGCCGTATCGCGACGCTGTTCGGCGGTCGCCTGGCCGAAGAGATGATTTTCGGTCACGAGTCGGTAACTACCGGTGCTTCCAACGACATCGAGCGCGCGACCGAAATCGCACGCAACATGGTCACGCGCTGGGGGCTGTCCGACAAGCTCGGGCCGCTGACGTACAGCGAGGAGTCGGGCGAGGTGTTCCTCGGCCGCTCGGTCACGCAGCACAAGCAGGTGTCGGACGTGACCGCGCACGCCATCGACGAAGAGGTGCGCAGCCTGATCGATTCGAACTACCGGCGCGCCAAGGACATTCTCGAGACCAATCTCGACAAGCTGCACAAGATGGCCGAGGCGTTGATCAAGTTCGAGACCATCGACGAAAGCCAGATCAAGGACATCATGCAGGGTCGCGATCCCAAGCCGCCGACGGGCTGGGACGATGCGACGCCGCCGCCGATGAGCGGCAAGCCCCGGGACCGCGAGGCGCCCGACGCGCCCATCGGCAAGCCGGCGAGCCGGCATTGAGAGCCTCGGGAAAGCGGGGCATCGATAGCGAGGTCCCGCTTTCACGCAAAGATGCCGGCGCAAGCCGGCTTCTTCGTTTCTGCCGGTCGGCTTTGGCCCGCCGCCCGTAACGTGTAGCCTTCCTTCCGTCGCCTGCAACTCGATTTCCCATGCTGCTTCACTGCGGACCGCACCGGCTCGATCTGTCCACGCCCGTGGTGATGGGCATTCTCAACGTCACGCCCGACTCGTTCGCCGACGGCGGTCGCTTCGCCAGTTTCAATCACGCCATCGAACACGCGCTTTCCATGATCGAGGCGGGCGCCGGCATCATCGATGTCGGTGGCGAATCCACCCGGCCCGGCGCGCAGGCAGTTTCGGAAGCGCAGGAGATCGACCGCGTCGTGCCCGTCATCGAATCGTTGGCCTCGCTGACGCGCACTCCAATTTCAGTGGATACCAGCAAGGCGGCGGTCATTCGCGCGGCGGTTCGAGCCGGTGCCGCAATCGTCAATGACGTACGCGCGCTGCGCGATGAGGGTGCACTCGAAGCAACTGCCGCCGGATCGGCCGCAGTCTGTTTGACGCACATGCAAGGCGAGCCTCGCACCATGCAGCACGACCCGCACTACGGCGATGTCGTCGCCGAGGTTTGCGGCTTTCTCGATGAGCGCATCCGTGCCTGCGAGGCTGCCGGCATCGATCGCGCGCGTCTGCTCATCGATCCAGGTATCGGTTTCGGCAAGCGGCTGGAGCACAATCTGCGGCTGCTGGCGTCGATGCCGCAGCTCGCAGCGCTGGGCTTGCCAGTGTTGATCGGCGTCTCCAGGAAATCGATGTTCGGCGCTTTGCTGGAGCGTCCGGTCGAGCAGCGTCTGCCCGGGAGCCTGGCCGTTGCCACGGCGGCCGTGCTGGCGGGAGCTGCCATCGTGCGAGCCCACGACGTAGCCGAAACCGTGGACGCCGTCAGAACTGCCGCGGCATTGAACGCCGCGGGCTATCGCCTTTAGATATCGCAACGAACCAGAACACGTTACGAACGGGAGAAGAATCGTGAGCCGGAAATACTTCGGAACCGACGGCGTGCGGGGACACGTGGGTCGTCATCCCATGACGGTGGATTTCGCGCTGCGCCTGGCCAGTTCGGCGGCGCGTGTGCTGGCGCCGCAAGGCGGCACCGTGCTGGTCGGCAAGGACACGCGGCTTTCCGGTTACATGTTCGAGTCGGCGCTGGAAGCCGGTTTCGTTGCCGCCGGCGTGAACGTCATGCTGATGGGACCGCTGCCGACGCCGGGCATTGCCTATCTCACCAAGCGCTTCGAATGCGATTTCGGCGTGGTGATCAGCGCGTCGCACAACCCGTACGAAGACAATGGCATCAAGTTCTTCGATGCCAGCGGCGGCAAGCTGTCCGACGAGATCGAAGCGCAGATCGAAAAGCACTTGGAGGAGCCGCCGGTCACCCGCGTCTCGGGGGAGCTCGGTAAGGCGACGCGCATGGACAAGTCGCGGGTGCGCTACCAGGAATTCTGCATGTCCACCGTGCCTGGGCTGGACCTGAGTGATTTCAAGGTAGTGATCGATTGCGCCAATGGCGCCGGCTACAAGGTCGGACCGCGGATCCTCGCCGACCTGGGCGCGGAGATCGTGCCGATCGGCTGCTCGCCCAACGGCCGCAACATCAACCTGAACTGCGGCTCGACTTCGCCGGAGCTGCTGCAACTCACCGTTCCGGGCGTGCGCGCCCAGGTCGGCATCGCGCTCGATGGGGACGGCGATCGGCTGATGATGGTGGATCACCTGGGCCGCGTGGTCGATGGAGACCAGCTGCTCTATGTCATTGCCAAGGCGTATCACGATGCGGGGGTGCTCAAGGGCCCGGTGGTTGGCACCGTGATGAGCAATCTGGGCCTGGAGCAGGCGCTGGGCCGCGCCGGCATCGAGTTCCGCCGCGCCAAGGTAGGCGATCGTTACGTCATGGAGATGCTGCGGGAGACCGGTGGCACACTGGGCGGGGAGACCTCGGGGCATCTGTTGTGCCTGGACTGGACCACCACCGGCGATGCGCTGATCGCGGCCCTGCAGGTGTTGCAAATCATGAAGCAGACCGGCCGCAGCCTGGCGGAGCTGGCAGCGCCCATGCCCAAGTACCCGCAGGTGCTGGAGAACGTGAAGCTGTTTCGCAAGATCGACGTGGCAGCCTCGCCGGCGGTGCAGGAAGCCGTGTCGCATGCCGAGCGCCGCCTGGGCCAGAACGGCCGGATCGTACTGCGGGCCTCGGGCACCGAGCCGGTGATCCGGGTGATGGTGGAGGGGAGCGATGAGAAGCTGGTCCAGGAGCTGGCCCGCAGCCTGGCCGCCTCGGTGGCTGCTGCCGCAGCCCAGGGTGCCTGAGGGCAGCGCCCGCGCCCGACTCGTTTGGCATCGCGACGGAGCGTCGCATGCTCGATGAGCGGGTCTTCGATCAGCTAGATCGTTGAAAACCCGAAGGCGCTCGGCTCGCGCCGAGCTTGCCCGGGTTTGCTTTCCCGGCGGGTCACCGTTAAGCTGCCGCGCCTTTTTGGCGGGCCGCCGGCTCTCGAGTCGGGTGCACGTCGAGCGTTTCATCTGCCCCGATTGAGTGATTCACGATGCGTCGGCCCTTCGTTGCCGGAAACTGGAAAATGCATGGAACGCGCGCCGAGAACGCCGATTTGATCGAGGCGTTGCTGCTGGGCGTGCCCGCGCAGCCGACGGCTGAAATCGCGGTCTGTCCACCGTTCGTCTACTTGTGGGAGGCGGCGCGGCAGCTGAAGGCTTCGAGCGTTTCGCTGGGCGCCCAGTCGGTCTGTGCCGAGTCGATCGGCGCCTTCACCGGCGAGGTGTCGGCGGCGATGCTCAAGGACGTAGGGTGCCGGTACGTGATCGTCGGGCATTCGGAGCGGCGTGCCTTGTACAAGGAAGACGACGCGCTGGTGGCGAGAAAGTTTCTTGCAGCGCAGTCGCAGGGACTGACCCCCATCCTGTGCGTCGGGGAGTCGCTGGACGAGCGTGAGCGTGGACAGACGATGCAGGTCATCTCCCGGCAGCTGACCGCAGTGCTGGATCTGGCCGGCATCAAGGCGATGCAGGATGCCGTGGTGGCGTACGAGCCGGTATGGGCCATCGGCACCGGCAAGAATGCGACACCGGCCCAGGCGCAGGAAGTGCATGCGCACATCCGTGCGGAAGTCGCCGCACGGGATGGTAATATCGCGGCCGCGCTGCGGATCCTGTACGGCGGCAGCGTCAAAGCTGGCAACGCGCGCGAGATTTTCTCGATGCAGGATGTCGATGGCGGCCTGATCGGCGGAGCGTCGCTGAAGGTCGATGAATTTCTGAAGATCTGCGCTGCGGCGCAGGCGCATTGAGCGGTTCGAGCTGCGCGCACCGCCACATGAAGAGATCTTAACGAACAGAATTGGGCGACATGAACTGGTTACACACAACAGTGCTCGTGCTGCATGTGCTGATCGCTGCCGCCATCGTCGGGCTGGTATTGCTTCAGCGCGGTAAGGGTGCGGATGCAGGTGCGGGCTTCGGCGCTGGTGCGTCGGGCACGGTATTTGGCGCACGCGGGTCGGCATCGTTCCTGTCACGCACCACGGCGATGCTGGCTGCATTGTTCATCGCGACCAACCTGTCGCTGGCCTACATGGGCGGGCGCACGACCGAAGCTCCCGGAAGCGTGATCGATCGCCTGCAGCAGCAGGAGCCGACGAACTCCGCTCCGGCGCTGCCCGAGGTCCCGCCTGCGGCAAACGCTGAGCAGAATCGCACCGAGGAGAACCCGCCTGCGCAAGCGCCGGCCACGACTCCTGCCGAGCCGCCAGCCTCCGGCAACCGATAGAGATTTCAATGGCCCGATCTACCAGGGGCCGAATGTAAGACCGCAGTATCAAGACGGTCGACACCGATGAGTTTCCCTCGGTGCGGATGTGGTGGAACTGGTAGACACGCTACCTTGAGGTGGTAGTGGAGCAATCCGTGGAGGTTCGAGTCCTCTCATCCGCACCAAATCTTTCTCTTTTGCTATTTTTCTCTTTGGATTTGTCCAAAGAGAAAAGTAGAAGTCATTGCAGATGACCGCGGCCGCGGTCATTCCGACCTAGCCCCCGGCGCATTCTTTTTGGTTCTTTTTCTTGGTCGCCAAGAAAAAGAACTCGACCGTGTCAGCGCTGTCTTTCAAGCGTCAGCGCCTTCTGTTTTCGGGTTGGCTACTGCCGACTCTCACCGCGTCGTCGATCTTCGTCTTGAATTTCTTAACCGGGGTTACTGCGCCGCAACTCCCCTGATACAATCCGCGCCCGTTCGGGACCCGGCACCGGCGAGATTAGCCTGCGATGTTGCAAAACTACGTACCCATTCTGATTTTCCTGGGCGTTGCCGCCGCGCTCGGTTCGGTGCTGATCGGCCTGGGTTTCCTGTTCGGGCCACGACGCCCTGACAGCGAAAAGCTCTCGGCCTACGAGTGCGGTTTCGAGCCGTTCTCGGACTCGCGCATGAAGTTCGACGTGCGTTACTACCTGGTCGCCATTCTCTTCATCGTGTTCGATCTGGAGATCGCCTTCCTGTTTCCCTGGGCGGTGTCGCTCGGCAAGATCGGCGCGGTCGGACTGGTTGCGATGGGGCTGTTCCTGGCCATCCTGGTGGTCGGCTTCATCTACGAGTGGAAGAAGGGCGCACTGGAATGGGATTGACCGCCTCCATGGAATTGACCGCTCCTACTGCGGAAACGCCTGACGCTGCACCCGTGCAGCGCGGCTTCGTCACCACCACGGTCGACAAGCTCGTCAACTGGGCACGCACCGGCTCGATGTGGCCGATGACGTTCGGCCTGGCGTGCTGTGCCGTAGAGATGATGCACGCGGGCGCCGCCCGCTATGACCTGGACCGTTTCGGCGTCGTGTTCCGTCCGAGCCCGCGCCAGTCCGACGTGATGATCGTCGCCGGCACGCTGGTCAACAAAATGGCGCCGGCACTGCGCAAGGTCTACGACCAGATGCCAGAGCCGCGCTGGGTGATCTCGATGGGCTCGTGCGCCAACGGCGGCGGCTACTACCACTATTCTTATGCTGTCGTGCGCGGCTGCGATCGCATCGTGCCCGTCGACGTCTACGTGCCCGGCTGTCCGCCGACGGCGGAAGCGTTGCTCTACGGCATCTTGCAGTTGCAGAACAAGATCCGTCGCACCAGCACCATTGCCCGGTGAGTTAAGCATGGCTTCACGAAGCGAGACCTTGGCCTCGAAAGTGACCGCGCGCTTCGGCGAGCGGCTGCGCGCGCTGCCGGTTGTGCCGGGCGACGTTGCTTTCGAAGTTGCCGCGTCCGATCTGCTGGCGGTGTGTCGCGAGCTGCGCGACGATCCCGAGCTTGCCTTCGAGCAGCTGATCGATCTGTCCGGTGTCGACTACCTCGAGTACGGCCGCGAGGAATGGAACACGCAGGCTTCGACTGCGACCGGCTTCAGCCGTGGCGTGAATCGCATTCGCGAGAAAGTGACTGAGCCGCGTGCCGGCCGCTTCGCCGTGAGTTACCAGCTGTTGTCGATAACGCACAACTGGCGCCTGCGCCTGCGCAGCTTCGCCGAAGACGGCGAGCCGCCAGCGATCGATTCGGTGGTCGATATCTGGGCGGGGGCGAACTGGTACGAGCGCGAGGCGTTCGATCTGTTCGGCATCCTGTTCCGTGGACATCCGGACCTGCGCCGCATCCTTACCGACTATGGCTTCATCGGCCATCCGTTCCGCAAGGATTTCCCGCTGATCGGCAACGTGGAAGTGAAGTACGACCCGGCCAAGGGCCGCGTGGTCTACCAGCCGGTCAGCATCGAACCACGCACGCTGGTGCCGCGCGTGATTCGCGAAGACAACCGCTACGACCAGGGGCTGAAGGACGTTCCGGTCGGCGCGCATGTGGAGTCGGGTTCCCGTGGCTGAGATTCGCAATTTCACTTTGAACTTCGGCCCGCAGCATCCGGCTGCGCACGGCGTGCTGCGCCTGGTGCTGGAGATGGACGGCGAGGTCATCCAGAAGGCCGACCCGCACGTCGGCTTGCTGCATCGCGCGACCGAGAAACTGGCCGAGTCCAAGCCCTTCAACCAGTCCATCGGCTACATGGACCGGCTCGACTACGTCTCGATGATGTGCAACGAGCACGCCTATGTGATGGCCATCGAGAAATTGCTCGGCATCACGCCGCCGCTGCGTGCTCAGTACATCCGAGTGATGTTCGACGAGATCACGCGCATCCTGAATCACTTGATGTGGCTCGGCGCGCACGGCCTCGACATCGGCGCGATGACGGTGTTCCTGTATTGCTTCCGCGAGCGCGAAGACCTGATGGATTGCTACGAGGCAGTCTCGGGCACGCGCATGCACGCCACGTACTATCGTCCGGGCGGCGTATATCGCGATCTGCCGGAATCGCTGCCGCGCTACCAGCCTTCGAAGTGGCGTTCGCAGAAGGAAGTCGACCGGCTGAACGAAAACCGTTCGGGCAGCCTGCTGGATTTCATCCAGAACTTCACCGAGCGCTTCCCGGCCTGCATCGACGAGTACGAGGCGCTGCTGACCGACAACCGCATCTGGAAACAGCGCACCGTGAACATCGGCGTGGTCTCGCCGGAGCGTGCACTGCAGCTGGGCTTCACCGGGCCGATGATCCGCGGTTCGGGCATTGCCTGGGACCTGCGCAAGAAGCAGCCGTATGAAGTGTACGACCAGATGGATTTCGACATCCCGGTCGGCGTCAACGGCGACTGCTACGACCGTTACCTGGTGCGCGTGGAAGAGATGCGCCAGTCCAACCGCATCGTGCAGCAGTGCGTGCAGTGGTTGAAACATAATCCGGGTCCCGTCATGACGTCCGATCACAAGATTGCGCCGCCGGCGCGCGCGATCATGAAGGACGACATGGAATCGCTGATCCATCACTTCAAGTTGTTCACCGAAGGCTATTGCGCGCCGGAAGGCGAGACCTACGCCGCGGTGGAAGCGCCCAAGGGCGAGTTCGGCATCTATCTGGTCTCGGACGGCGCCAACAAACCTTATCGCCTCAAGTGCCGCGCGCCCGGCTTCCCGCATCTGGCCTCGCTGGAGGAGATGGTCAAGGGCCATCTGCTCGCGGACGTGGTGGCGGTGATCGGCACGCAGGACATCGTCTTCGGGGAAATCGACCGGTGAGCGAAACCACCCACACCAGCCACGCCGGCAGCGGCGGGCTCTCCGAGCACGCCAAGCACGAGATCGATCAGTGGCTCGCGAAATTTCCGCCGGACCGCAAGCGTTCGGCGGTGCTCGCCGCGCTGCGCACCGTGCAGCACGAAAACGGCGGCTATCTGACCAACGAATCGATGGACGCGGTGGCCGAGTACCTGGGCCTGCCGCCGATCCAGGTGTACGAGGTTGCGACCTTCTACTCCATGTTCGAGACCAAGCCGGTCGGCCGGCACCACATCTCGGTGTGCACCAACATCTCCTGCATGCTGTGCGGCGGCGATGAGATCCTGGCGCACGTCGAGAAGCGGCTCGGCATCAAGGTGGGCGAGAGCACGGTGGACGGCCGTTTCTTCCTGAAGAAGGAAGAAGAGTGCCTGGCCGCCTGCAACAACGCGCCGATGATGATGGTCGACCATGTCTATTACGAGAATCTCACGCCGGAAAAGGTCGACGAGATTCTGGATCGCCACAAGTAGTTCAAGATGAGCGCTCAGTATCAGCAGAATCTGGTGTGCTTCGAACCGCTCGGCAAGGAGCGGTCCTGGGAGCTGGCGACCTATCGCAGCATCGGCGGCTATGAAGCGTGGGAACGCATCCTGCGCGAGAAGGTGCCGCGCGAGCAGATCATCGAGGAAGTCAAAGCCTCCGGCCTGCGTGGCCGCGGCGGCGCGGGCTTCCCGACCGGCATGAAGTGGAGCTTCATGCCGCGCAACGCACCCGGCCAGAAATATGCCGTCTGCAACTCGGACGAGAGCGAGCCCGGCACCTGCCACGACCGCGACATCCTGCGTTACAACCCGCATGCGCTGATCGAAGGCATGGCCATCGGCGGCTACGCGATGGGCGCCACGGTCGGTTACAACTACATCCGCGGCGAGTTCCTCGACGAACCCGTGCCGCGTTTCGAAGCGGCGCTGAAGGAAGCGTATGCAGCCGGCCTGCTTGGCAAGAACGTGCAGGGCTCCGGTATCGATTTCGATCTGTACGCCTACGTCGGTGCGGGCGCGTACATCTGCGGTGAAGAAACCGCGCTGCTCGAATCGCTGGAAGGCAAGCAGGGCCGGCCGCGCTTCAAGCCGCCGTTTCCCGCGAACTTCGGCTTGTATGGCAAGCCCACCACGATCAACAACACCCAGAGCTATGCCTCGGTGCCGACCATTCTGCGCAAGGGCGCGAAATGGTTCGTCGATCTGGGCGTGCCGAATTCCGCCGGCACCATGATCTTCTCGGTCTCCGGCCACGTGAACAAGCCGCAGAACATCGAACTACCGCTGGGTGTGCCGTTCAAGCAGCTGCTGGAAATCTGCGGTGGCGTACGCGGCGGGCGCAAGCTCAAGGCCGTGATTCCTGGCGGTGTCTCGGTGCCGGTGGTGCCGGGCGACATCATGATGGAAGCGAATCTCGACTACGACTCGGTGAAGAAGGCGGGCTCTGCGCTGGGCACCGGCTCGCTGATCGTCATGGACGAGACCACCTGCATGGTCAAGACGCTCGAGCGCATCACGCGTTTCTATCGCGCCGAGTCGTGCGGCCAGTGCACGCCGTGCCGCGAAGGCACCGGCTGGATGAACCGCACCGTCAAACGCATCCTGGAAGGCCAGGGGCAGAAGACCGATCTGGACATGTTGCTGGACGTGGCCGGCAAGATCGAAGGTCACACCATCTGCGCTTTCGGCGATGCCTCGGCCTGGCCGGTGCAGAGCTTCCTGAAGCATTTCCGGCATGAGTTCGAGTACATGATCGAGCACGGCCACAGCATCGTCGAGCGCGACCAGCGCCGCGCTGCCTGATCCTCGCTTAGATAGAGACGACATGAGCGACCCGAAAGTGAGTGACGAGGTCAACATCGAAGTCAATGGCGTGCCCATGAAGGCGCGCAAGGGCCAGATGCTGATCCAGGTCACGGACGCGAACGACGTGTACGTGCCGCGTTTCTGCTATCACGACAAGCTGCCGGTGGCGGCCAACTGCCGCATGTGCCTGGTCGAGGTCGAGAAGGCGCCCAAGCCGATGCCGGCCTGCGCTACGCCCGTGGCCGAAGGCATGAAGGTCTTCACCAAGTCCCCCAAGGCGATCGCGGCGCAGAAGTCGGTGATGGAGTTCCTGCTCATCAATCACCCGCTGGACTGTCCGATCTGCGACCAGGGCGGTGAGTGCGAGCTGCAGGATCTGGCGATGGGCTTCGGCCGCGACGTGTCGCGCTATAACCAGCGCAAGCGTGTGGTGAAGGACAAGAACCTGGGGCCGCTGGTCTCCACCGACATGACGCGTTGCATTCACTGCACGCGCTGCGTGCGCTTCACGCAGGACATCCAGGGCTTCCAGCAGCTCGGCACCGTCGGTCGTGGCGAGAACACCGAGATCGGCACCTTCATCGAGAAGAGCGTCGACCACGAACTGTCGGCCAACATCATCGACCTGTGCCCGGTCGGTGCGTTGAACAACAAGCCGTACCGTTATCGTGCCCGCGCCTGGGAGATGACGCAGCATCCGCTGATCTCGCCGCACGACAGCGTCGGCACCAACATCTATGCGCACGTGCTGCGCGGCCGCGTGATGCGTGTCGTGCCGCGTCCGAACGAAGACGTGAACGAAACCTGGATCGCTGATCGCGACCGTTTCAGCTTCCAGGGCGTGTACAGCGAGGATCGCCTGGAAAAGCCGTTGGTGAACGAGAACGGCGTCTGGCAGGAAACGGATTGGGAAACGGCGTTGGCCATGGTCGCCGAGCGCCTCGGCCGCGTCGCGCGACAGCATGGTGGTGCGCAGATCGGTGCGCTGGCGTCGCCGAACTCCACGCTCGAAGAGCTGTACCTGCTGGCGAAAGTGGCGCGCGGCCTGGGCAGTGCGAATCTCGATCATCGCCTGCGTCGTACCGATTTCCGCGATGAGGCCAGCGAGCCGCTGTACCCGGCGCTCGGCTGTTCCATCCGTGAGCTGGAGCAGGCTTCGTCGGTGCTCGTCGTCGGTTCCAATTTGCGCAAGGAAGTGCCGTTGATCGCGCACCGCATTCGCAAGGCGGCGCTGCAGGGTGCGAAGATTTCGTTCGCGAATCCGCAGCGCTACGACTACATGTTCCCGGTCGCGGGCCATCTCGCATCGAATGGGCTCGACATGTTCGGGCACCTGGTGGCGATCGCCGCCGCAGCCGTGGCTGCGACGGGCAAGAGCGCGCCGGCGTCGATCGCTGCGCTGATCGCGAACGAGCAGCCGTCGGATACTCACAAAGCCATCGCCCAGCAGCTGAGCGACGGCACTCGCCGGTTGATCCTGTTTGGTGCGCTGGCGCAACGCGATCCTGCATTTGCGGATCTGCGGTTGGCAGCGGCGGCGGTAGCCGAGCTGACGGGCGCAACGCTGGGTTACCTGCCGGAAGGCGGCAATGCAGTCGGTGCGCATCTGGCCGGTGTGTTGCCGACGCGCAGCCTCGGTGGCAAGCAGCTGCAGACCGCGGGCCTCAACGTCGCAGACATGTTCACGGCGCGGCTGAAAGCTTACGTCGTGCTCGGCGGCATCGAGCCGCAGCAGGACATCGCGGCGCCGAATGCGAGCGAAGCGTTCAAGGCCGCCGAATTCGTCGTGGCGTTGTCGCCCTATGCCTCGGCGAAAGAATATGCGGACGTGATCCTGCCGATCGGTACCTTTGCCGAGACTTCCGGCACTTACGTGAACCTGGAAGGCCGCTGGCAGAGCGTGCCCGGTGCAGCCAAGCCGGTAGGCGAGTCGCGCCCGGCCTGGAAGGTGTTGCGCGTGCTCGGCAATCTGCTGAACCTGCCCGAGTTCGAGTACTCCAGCTCGGAGCAGATCGCGGACGAGGTTCGCAAGCAGGTCGACGAGGCCGGCATGGCAGCGCCCAAGGCGAGTGCGCGCGCGGTGCAGGCCAAGCTCGCGCTTGCCGAGCCGGCCGCGCTCAACGATGTGCCGATCTACGATGCCGACGCCGTGGTGCGTCGTTCGCCGGCGCTGCAAAGCACCAGCGAGGCGCGTCGCAGCCGGGGTGAAGCATGATTCCTGAACTGGTAACGAGTCTGCTGTCGTTCCTGCCGCAGTGGCTGCAGGCGATCGTCTGGTACGGCGTGGTCGCCGTGCTGTTGTTCGTCAGCGTGATCCTGGTCATGGCCTTCCTGACGTTGGCCGAGCGCCGCGTCATCGGCTCGATGCAGGTGCGCATCGGACCGAACCGGGTCGGCCCGTTCGGCCTGCTGCAGCCGTTCGCCGACGTGCTGAAGCTGCTGGTGAAGGAGATCGTCATCCCGAGCCAGTCGAGCAAGTTCCTGTTCCTGCTGGCGCCGTTGCTGGCGCTGATTCCGGCGCTGTGCACCTGGGCGGTGATGCCGCTGTGGCCGGGCTTCACGGTGGCCGACATCAATGCCGGGCTGCTCTACATCCTGGCGCTGACCTCGGCCGGCGTGTACGGCGTCATCCTGGCCGGCTGGGCGGCTAACTCGAAGTACGCCTTCCTCGGCGCGATGCGCGCGGCCGCACAGATGGTCGCTTACGAAATCGCGATGGGCTTTGCGCTGGTCGGCGTGGTGATGGCGGCCGGCTCGCTCAATCTCGGCGAGATCATCGAGGGCCAGCGCGGCGGCTTCTTCAGCTACTACTTCTGGTGGCTGCTGCCGCTGTTCGTCGTGTACTTCATCTCCGGCGTGGCCGAGACCAACCGCGCGCCGTTCGACGTGGTCGAAGGCGAGTCGGAAATCGTCGCCGGTTTCCACGTCGAGTACTCGGGCATGGCCTTCGCCGTGTTCTTCGTGGCCGAGTACGTGAACATGATCCTGATCTCGGCGCTGACCTCGGTGTTCTTCTTCGGCGGCTGGTTGTCGCCGTTCGAGGGCTGGCCGGTGCCGGCGTTCCTGCAGGCGCCGCACTTCCTGTGGTTCTTCGCCAAGATCTCTTTCTTCCTGTTCTGCTTCCTGTGGTTCCGCGCCACCTTCCCGCGCTATCGCTATGACCAGATCATGCGCCTGGGCTGGAAGGTCTTCATTCCGGTGACGCTGGTGTGGATCGCGGTGCTGGGCGTGTTCGTGTACTACAAGATCGGCCCGTGGGCAGCGTGAGGGCATCGGCATGAAAACACCTGCCAGTTTCTTCAAAACCTTCTTCCTGACCGAGTTGTTCATCGGCCTGGCCGTGACGCTGCGCCAGTTCGCGCTGCGTCCGAACATCACGGTGCAGTACCCGGAGGAGAAGACTCCGCAATCGCCGCGCTTCCGTGGCCTGCATGCGCAGCGCCGCTATCCGAACGGCCAGGAACGCTGCATCGCCTGCAAGCTGTGCGAGGCGGTGTGCCCGGCGTTGGCGATCACCATCGAGTCCGACGTGGCGGCCGACGGCACGCGCCGCACCACCCGTTACGACATCGATCTGTTCAAGTGCATCTACTGCGGCTTCTGCGAGGAAGCCTGCCCGGTGGACGCCATCGTCGAGACGCGCATCCACGAGTACCACATGGAAAACCGCGGCGAGAACATCATGACCAAGGACAAGCTGCTGGCCATCGGCGAGCGCTACGAAGCCATGATTGCCGCCGACAAGGCCGCGGACGCGAGATACCGCTAGCGTATTGAACCCATGACTATCACCGAGATCCTTTTCTACGCCTTCTCCGCCGTACTGGTTGTCGCGGCGCTGGGCGTCATCACTGCACGCAATCCCGTGCACGCGGCACTGTTCCTGGTGTTCGCGTTCTTCAACAGCGCCGTTCTGTGGCTGCTGATGGAGGCGGAGTTCCTGGCCATCGTGCTGGTGCTCGTCTACGTCGGCGCAGTCATGGTGCTATTCCTATTCGTGGTCATGATGCTGGACGTGAACATCGCGCAGGCGAAGGAAGGCTTCACGCGCTATGCGCCGTTGGGCATCCTGATCGCGGCACTGGTCGTCATCGAGATCGGCAGCGTCGTCTGGGTGAAGCACCTCGGCGTCGAGCAGACCGCAGCTGCCGCGTCTGCGGCAGTGGAGGGGTACAGCAACACGCGCGCCCTGGGTGAGCTGCTGTACACCAAATACCTGTATCCGTTCGAGCTGGCCGCCATGCTGCTGCTGCTCGCCATCGTCGCCGCCATCGTGCTGACCATGCGCCAGCGTGCCAACTACAAGCAGCAGGACATCGCCGCTCAAGTGTCGGTGCGCGCCAAGGACCGAGTCCGGATCGTCAAGGTCGAAGCGGAGAAGAAACAATGATTCCGCTGGAAAGCGTACTGCTGCTGGCAGGCCTGCTGTTCGCGCTGAGCGTCGCCGGCATTTTCATCAACCGCAAGAACGTGATCCTGCTGCTCATGTGCATCGAGCTCATGCTGCTGGCGGTGAACTTCAATTTCGTCGCGTTTGCCCGCCAGCTGGGCGACCTGAACGGTCAGATTTTCGTGTTCTTCATCATGACGGTGGCGGCGGCAGAATCGGCCATTGGCCTGGCGATCCTGGTCGTGCTGTTCCGCGAGCGCAAGAACATCAACATCGAACAGCTCGACACGATGAAGGGCTAAGCCGGGCATGATTTCCGAATCCACCTTACTCACGATCGTCCTGGCGCCGCTGCTCGCGGCGATCGTTTCCGGTCTCGCCGGCCGCGTCATCGGCCGTGTCGGCGCCCATTGCATCACCATCGCGGGCGTGGCGTTGTCGTGCGCGCTGTCGATTTACGTGCTGAAGCTCCTGCTGGACGGCGCACCGGCCTTCAACGGCAGCGTCTACACATGGCTGGTGAGCGACGGCATGAAGATGGAGGTCGGCTTCCTGGTCGATCGCCTGTCGGCGCTGATGATGGTGGTGGTGACCTTCGTGTCGCTGTGCGTGCATGTCTACACCATCGGCTACATGCACGAGGATCCGGGTTACCAGCGCTTCTTCTCGTACATCTCGCTGTTCACCTTCTCGATGCTGATGCTGGTGATGGCCAACAACTTCATGCAGCTGTTCTTCGGCTGGGAAGCGGTGGGCGTGGTGTCGTACCTGCTGATCGGTTTCTGGTACACGCGGCCGTCGGCGATCTTCGCCAACATGAAGGCGTTCCTGGTCAACCGCGTCGGCGACTTCGGCTTCGTGCTCGGCATCGCCGGTGTGGCGTACTACACCGGTTCGCTCGACTACGCGACGGTGTTCGGCGCGCGCGACGCCATCGCCTCCAACACGATGCAGATCCTGCCGGGCATGGAATGGCAGGCGATCACGGTGGTCTGCATCTGTCTGTTCATCGGCGCAATGGGCAAATCCGCGCAGGTGCCGCTGCACGTGTGGTTGCCGGATTCGATGGAAGGTCCGACGCCCATCTCGGCGCTGATCCACGCGGCCACGATGGTGACTGCCGGCATCTTCATGGTGTCGCGGATGTCGCCGCTGTTCGAGCTGTCGGAAACGGCCTTGTCGACGGTGCTGGTGATCGGTGCGACCACGGCATTCTTCATGGGCTTGCTGGGCCTGGTGAACAACGACATCAAGCGCGTCGTGGCGTACTCGACGTTGTCCCAGCTCGGTTACATGACGGTGGCGCTGGGCGTGTCTGCCTATGCAGGCGCGATCTTCCACTTGATGACCCACGCGTTCTTCAAGGCGCTGCTGTTCCTGGCCGCCGGCTCGGTGATCATCGGCATGCACCACGAGCAGGACATGCGCAAGATGGGTGGACTGAAGAAGTACATGCCCATCACGTACTGGACCTGCGTGGTCGGCACCCTGGCGCTCATCGGCTTTCCGGGAACGTCCGGCTTCTTCTCCAAGGACGCGCTGATCGAAGCGGTCCACGAGTCGCACATTCCGGGCGCGACCTACGCCTACTGGTGCGTGTTCCTGGGCGTGTTCATCACCGCCTTCTACAGCTTCCGACTGGTGTTCATGACCTTCCACGGCCAGGAGCGCTTCTCGGCGGCCAACCATCATCACGCGGCGGACGAGGGCACCCACGTGGCGACCGACGCGGATGCCGGTCACGAGCCCGATCCGCACGCGGACAATCACAGCCTGCCGCACGAAAGCCCGTGGGTGGTGACGGTGCCGCTGATCCTGCTGGCGATTCCGTCGCTGTTCATCGGCTGGTTCACCATCGGCCCGGTGCTGTTCGGTGACTACTTCAACGGCGCCATCTTCGTGTCCGAGCAGCGCGACGTACTGGGCCACATCGGCGAGGAATTCCACGGTCCGCTCGGCTTCCTGACGCATGCGTTCCTGCAGCCGCCCATCTACCTGGCGTTCCTGGGCTGGTTGCTGGCGTGGGTGTTCTACGTGAAGCGGCCGGATCTGCCCGGCAAGGTCGCCGGCAAGTTCGCGGTGCTGTACCAGCTGCTCGCGCACAAGTTCTACTTCGACGAGATCTACCAGGCGGTGTTCGCCCGCGGCAGCGTCAATCTCGGCACCGCGCTGTGGCGCGTGGGTGATATGGCCCTGATCGACGGCGCGGCGGTGAACGGCTCGGCGAAGGTGGTGGGATGGATGTCCGGCGTGTTCCGCCGCGTCCAGTCCGGCTACCTGTATCACTACGCCTTCGCGATGATTATCGGTGTGTCCGTGCTGCTGGCCTGGTATGTGCTGCGCTGACCGCCACCTGTTCAAAGTAACAAGAACCGTTTCTTCGTCATGCAACTAACCTGGCCTGTATTGAGCGTTCTGATGTGGCTGCCGATCGTGGGCGGCGTGGCGCTGCTCGCTCTCGGCGACCGTGGCATCGCGCTGGGGCGCTGGGTTGCGCTCGGCACCACGGTGGTGACTTTCGCCATCTCCACGCTGCTGTACACGCACTTCGATGCGACCACGGCGCAGATGCAGTTCGTCGAGCACCTGCCGTGGATCCCGGGCCTGAACTCCTGGTACGCGCTGGGCGTGGACGGCATCTCGATGCCGCTCATCATCCTGACCACGTTCATTACGCCGCTGGTGGTGATCGCAGCCTGGAGCGTGATCGAAAAGCGTCCGGCGCAGTACTTCGCTGCGTTCCTGGTTCTCGAAGGACTGATGGTGGGCGTATTCGCCGCCATGGACGCGCTGCTGTTCTACGTGCTGTGGGAAGCGATGCTCATCCCGATGTTCATCATCATCGGCGTATGGGGTGGCGCGCGCCGCGTGTACGCGACGCTGAAGTTCTTCCTGTACACCTTCCTCGGCTCGGTGCTGATGCTGGTGGCGCTGATCTATCTGTATCTGCAGACCTGCGAGGCGGGGCAGTGCAGCTATGCGATCGCGGACTTCCAGGCGCTGCCGATCGCCCTGAACCCGCAGCTGCTGATCTTCGTCGCCTTCATGGTCGCTTTTGCGGTCAAGGTGCCGATGTGGCCGGTGCACACCTGGCTGCCGGATGCGCACGTCGAGGCGCCGACCGGCGGCTCGGTGGTCCTGGCTGCCATCATGCTGAAGATGGGCGGCTACGGCTTTCTGCGCTTCTCGCTGCCGATCACGCCGGACGCCAGCGCGCAGCTGGACTGGCTGGTGATCTCGATGTCGCTGATCGCGGTGGTGTACATCGGCTTCGTGGCGATGGTGCAGCAGGACATGAAGAAGCTGATCGCGTACTCCTCGATCGCTCACATGGGCTTCGTCACGCTGGGCTCGTTCCTGGCATTCGACCTGTTCGCCGTCAACGGTGACCTGCGCGGTGCGGCCATGGGCATCGACGGCGCGATGGTGCAGATGATCTCGCACGGCCTGATCTCGGGCGCGATGTTCTTCTGTGTCGGCGTGCTGTACGACCGCGTCCACAGCCGTGAGATCGCGGCCTACGGCGGTGTCGTCAACACCATGCCGATCTTCGCCAGCTTCGCGGTGCTGTTTGCGTTTGCCAACTCCGGTCTGCCCGCGACCTCGGGCTTCGTCGGCGAGTTCCTGGTCATCATCGCCAGCTTCCGCGCCGACTTCTGGTACGCGTTCCTGGCCGCCATCACTCTGATCCTCGGCGCGGCGTATACGCTGTGGCTGGTGAAACGCGTGATCTTCGGCCCCGTCGCCAACGACAACGTCGCTGCGCTGCGTGACCTGAACGGCCGCGAATTCGTGGTGCTGGGCGTGCTGGCCTTCGCCGTGCTGCTGCTGGGCCTGTGGCCGGCGCCGCTCCTGGATGTGATGCGCCCCACGGTCGAGCACCTGGTGCAGCAGATCACCGTGTCCAAACTCTAGTCATCGATCTTCGCAAACGTCATGCCGGAAACCGTGCAGTCCAGTCTCAATTTCGCGGCCGCCGCCGCCGAGATCTACATGATCGCGGCGATCTGCGTGATCCTGCTGGTCGATGTCTTCCTGAGCGAGCGCAACCGCTGGGTGACCTACGCCTTGTCGCTGCTCGCGCTCGCGGGCGCCGCTTTCGTCACCGTCACCAATGGCGTCGACAGCCGTGTCACCGCGTTTGACGGTGCCTTCATCGCCGATCCGATGAGCGACGTGCTGAAGCTGTTCGCCTATGGAACGGTGGCGGTGGCCTTCATGTATTCGCGCGAGTACCTGCAGCGCCGCAACCTGTTCAAGGGCGAATACTTCATCCTCGGGCTCACCAACCTGCTCGGCATCATGGTGCTGTGCTGCGCCGGCAGCCTGGTGACGGTGTACCTGGGCGTGGAGCTGCTGTCGCTATCGCTGTACGCCATGGTGGCTTTCGACCGCGATTCGGGCGTGGCGGCCGAGTCGGCCATGAA
>DATMEZ010000001.1:0-38590 GCA_035556415.1 Povalibacter sp. | reverse complement strand
GGCTTCGAGCCGGCAGTACGCTTCCTCGCTGGCGCCGATACTGGAAGTGGAAGTACCGACCACCACGGCCACACGCTGCGCGCCATGCCGATCGCGTGCCTGCAACACGGCGTCGCGAAAGCCATCGCAGATCAGGCCACGCCAGGCCAACCGATTATTGCGGCAGTCCCACTGTGCGTACGGTTCAGGTAATGGCTGATGCTCCAGATCGGGAACCCGACCGATCCAGGTGGGCAGCGGGTTGGCGCCGAAATCGTTCGGTCGCAGGCCGCTGCGCCGGTCGCGCAATGCCTCGAGCGTGCGCTCACGACCTTCGCCCGCGGCCGAGCACAGCGTGTAGGAGGAAATTCTGAGCGGCCGGACGGGCATGCGGCGCCGGCGATGCTCAAGCCACCCGGTTGCGGGCCACGTGCTCAGCCAGCGAGCGCAGCGAGCCGAAGATGCGGATGTTGTTCTCGTCGTCCGAACGCAGCTGGAAGCCGTAGCGCTTGGAGATTTCCAGGGCCAACTCCAGCGCGTCGATCGAGTCCAGTCCCAGGCCGGTCTTGAACAGGGGCGCTTCCGGGTCGATGCCGGCGGGATCCACCCCTTCCAGATTCAGGGCGGTGACGATGAGTTCTGCGAGCTCGCGCTCGCCGGCGGACTGGGCTGCGACCATGGGAACGACCAGGCAATGACTTTTTTAGAAATACGGCGCGGCGCCGTCGCGCCTTGGGGTGCTACCGCCGCGGGCGCGAAGTGTATCATTCGCCCCGCGCGCCGTGCCCGGCCCGCCGTGTACACCAAGCGAGAAAATTGGATTTGCAAGCGACCGAGCTGACCGACGAAGTGCCGCCCCGCGGCGGCGCCGACGAGCGACCCGTCGCCGGCCGCGACAGCTCGGCCGGACTGCGGGTGGAGTACCGACTGCTGACAGAGGATTCTGACTTGCCGGCCGGGTTGCTGGCCGCCGTGCGCTTCGGCCCCAAGGCCGCAAGCGAATCCGCCGGTGCCCTCTGCATCGATGTCGAACTTCAGCCACTGCACGCCCCCGCGCCGACGGAATTGTGGTGGGCCAACGGACGCGTCGAACGCGGCCAGACGGGGTTGATCCGGTACGCGCACGACGACCAGCACCTGTTCGGCGTCATCGAAGCCGATGAACGCGACTTCCCCGGCGGCATCGAAGAAGCCGCTGCTGCCGCCTATTCGGCACTGTGCCGCTTCCAACGACAATCGGCCTTCCCGCATCTGCTGCGCATCTGGAACTACATGGATGCGATCAACGAGGGCTCGGGCGACCTGGAGCGCTATCGTCGCTTCTGCGTCGGACGTGTCCGCGGGCTGGGCGATGCAGCGGCGGAAAGCTACCCGGCGGCAACCGCCATCGGCCGCCAGCAGGCCACGCATCGGCTACAGGTCTACTGGCTCGCCGGGCGCGCACCCGGCAAACCGATCGAGAATCCTCGCCAGGTCAGCGCCTATCGGTATCCGCGTGCACATGGCCCGGTCAGTCCCAGCTTTGCACGCGCGACGCTGACGCCGGATGGTGCGCTGTTGATTTCCGGTACGGCCAGCATTGTCGGTCACGTCTCGCAGCATGATGACGATCCGATGGCGCAGCTGGACGAGACATTGCGCAATCTCACGACACTGGCTCATCACCCAACTGCAAACAGCGCTCAAGCGCGTACGCACGGCTTGTTCAAGGTGTACGTGCGCGATGTTGACCAGGCCGCTGCGATCGCCGAGCGCCTGCAGCAGGAGCAGCCGCAGAGCTTTCATCGCGAAAACGTGATCTTCCTGGCGGCAGACATCTGCAGGAGCGAGCTGCTGCTGGAAATCGAGTGCCTGCAGCCGCGCGCTCAATGAACCAGATTGATGGCCGGCACCAGGCCGGCCGACCGCCGCTGATCAACAGCGAATGGGGTCAGCCATCCCGGCAGGCGCGGGCGCAGCCGATCATCGCATCGACGCTGCGCTCGACGTCCTCGTCGGTGGTCGCCCAGGACGACACGCTGATGCGCATGGCCGTGTGCCCCTGCCACACAGTGACACCGGCCCAGCAGGTGCCCTCGCGCTGAATCGCCTCGATGGTGCGCCGGGTCATGCGCTCGTCACCGAACTTGACCAGCACCTGGTTCAGCGCGACCTCGCTCAGCACTTCGTAGCCGGCCGCGGTCAGCCGCTCTGCGAAGCGTCGCGCCTGGCGGCAATTGCGCTCGATCAGCTCGATCAATCCTTGTTTGCCCAATGCACGCAATGCGGCCCAGATTTCCACGCCTCGCGCGCGGCGGGACAATTCAGGTGTGTAATCACAAGGATTGCGCTGCGTGCCCGGTGCAGGCAGATACTCCGCCGTGATCGCCATTGCTGCGCGCAGCGCATCGGCGTCGCGCACCAACGCAACGCCAGAGTCATAGGGAACGTTCAGCCATTTGTGCGCATCGGTCGCCCACGAATCCGCCAGTTCCAGACCGCGGCTGAGATGCGAGAGCCGCGGCACGGCGCGTGCCCACAGACCGAAAGCCCCATCGACATGAATCCATGCACCGGCTTCGCGTGCAATCGGACAGATCTCTGCAAATGGATCGAACGAGCCTGTGTTCACGTTGCCCGCCTGCAGGCACAGGATGGTCGGGCCGGAGAAACGCGGCAGTCGATCGGCCCGCATCCGCCCCTGGCCATCGACCGGCACGCGTGTGAGTCGCGAGCGGCCCAGGCCAAGCATGCCCAGCGACTTGAGCAGCGTGGGATGACATTCCCCACCGACGACGACTTCAATGGGGGGTGCACCGAACAAACCATCGGCTTCGACCGCCCAGCCCGCGCGCTTGAGCACGGAGTTTCTCGCGGCAGCGAGCGCGGTGAAGTTGGCGACAGTCGCACCCGTTACGAACCCTGCCGCACAGCCAGCCGGTAAGCCGAACAGCTCCACCAGCCAGCGCGACGCCACTTCCTCGAGGCGTGAAACGCCAGGAGTGGCTGCATCGAAACTGGCGTTCTGATCCCACGCCCCGGCCAGCCAGTTGGCCGCCACCGCCACGGGCAGCGAGCCGCCGATGACAAAGCCGAAGAACCGCGGCCCCGCCATCGCCATCGTGGCGGGTGAGACCAGCTCGTCCAGTTTCGCGAGGACTTCGCGTGCATCCGATGGCGCATCCGGCATGGGCTCTTCCAAGCCGCGCAGCCGCCCGATGGCTTCGGGCGCCGGACGAACCGGACGAGCGTGCAAGGCCTCGAGATAGGCAATCGCCCGTTGAGCGGATTCTTCGAGCAGCGGATTCATGACACCTCCGACAGCTGACTGTGGCATCGGCTGCTGTGGAGTGTGCGCCCGATCCGGTAGCGCGCCCAGATTCAGTTCATGCGTGCGGCAAGGATACGAAGGGGACTAGCCTGGCCAAACGGTGGCGCAGGTTCAGCTGTCGCGGGTGCATAGCAACACGGCGGCTGGCGCGCTGTCGGTGCCCTGCACAGAGCGCTCGTTATCGAGCCGAACGCTCAGGCCGGCGATCGCCAGCCCACCCAGCGTCACCAGCGCTGCCGCCCAGGTCACCGCCGTCATGCCGGGGCCGTGATCGATCACGAAGCCACCCAGCCACGCACCCAGGGCGTTGGCGAGATTGAAGGCTGCGATGTTCAGACTGGATGCGAGGTTCTGTCCTGCGCCTTCTGCCTTCTGCAGCACGCGAAGCTGCAGCGGCGCAACCGTAGCGAAGGTGGCAACACCCAGCAATCCGATGAAGAGAATGGCGGCAGGCTTGCTGTGCAATGCAAATGTCATCACCGCCAGCACCACGGCCAGCGCGGCGAGCGTGCCAAGCAGAGTCGCCACCAGTTTGCGGTCCGCCAGCCGGCCGCCCAGCAGATTGCCGGCGATCATGCCGACACCGAACACCAGCAGAATCGGCGAGACCGCGCTGTCGGCAAAACCCGTCACGCGGGTAAGAATGGGCTGAATGTAAGTGAACACTGTGAACACGCCAGCGAACCCGAGCACCGTTGCCGCCAGCCCCAGCACTACCTGCGTGCGTCCCAGCACCTTCAGCTCTTCGCGGAACGACATGCGCGCCTGCTTCTCGCCGTGATCCGCCGGCACCAGTGCAGCGATGACAGCCATCGCGATCACACCGATGACGCTGACCGCCCAGAACGTCGCGCGCCAGCCCAGATGCAGTCCGAGCCATGCGCCGGCGGGCACGCCGAGGAGGGTCGCCACGGTCAGGCCGGTGAACATGATCGAGATCGCCGACGCCTTGCGATCGGCCGGGACCAGACTGGTCGCCACCACCGAGCCGACACCGAAGAACGTGCCGTGGGCCAGCGACGTCAGTACCCGTGCCAGCATCAGCAGCGCATAGTTCGGTGCCAGCGCGCACACCACGTTGCCGACGGTGAATATGGCCATCAACGCGATCAGCGCTTTCTTGCGGGCCATGCCGCTGGTCGCCGCAGTCAGCAGCGGCGCGCCGAAACACACGCCCAGCGCATAGCCCGAGATCAGCAGGCCCGCGGCCGTAATGGAAATCTGCAGGTCGGCGGCGACCTGCAGCAGCAGGCCCATGATGACGAACTCGGTGGTACCGATGCCGAACGCACCGGCGGTCAACGCGTAAAGCGCAGCCGGCGTGCGGCGAGTGGAAACAGTTGCGGTATGCATCGCGCGGAGTTGGGCGTAGGAACGGGAGGCGCGACGCTACGGCGTTGCATCCTCGCCAGAAACAGGCAGGATGACGAAGCACTTTCAATGGATCGTTGAGAATCATGGACCGCGTCGGCGACATCAGTCTTTTTCTGCGGGTGCTGGACCTCGGCTCCATCAGCGCGGCGGCACGCAGCCTGGACTTGTCGGTTGCCGTCGCCAGCGCACGCCTGCAACGATTGGAGCGCGATCTCGGAGTGCGCCTGCTGCATCGGACCACCCGCAAGCTGCGCCCGACCGCCGAGGGCGCCACGCTCGCACAGCAGGGTCGCGCGCTGGTCGAGGATCTCGAAGCACTGACCTGCGATCTGCGTCAGACCAGCCGCGGCGTGGCGGGAACGCTGCGCGTCACGACTTCGGCGACGTTCGGGCGGCAATACCTGTCGCCACTGCTGCCGGCTTTTCTCGCGCAGCATCCTGGCGTGAGCGTGAGTATGGATCTGAACGACCAGGTGCTGGACCTGGTGAGTGCCGGTTTCGACCTGGCGATCCGCATCGGCGCGCTCGACGATTCCAACCTGGTCGCTCGCAAGCTCGCCACTAACCGGCGCGTGCTGTGCGCCTCGCCGGAGTATCTGCGCCGCCACGGCGCGCCGAAGACTCCGGCTGATCTTGCACGACACAACTGTCTGATGCTGGTTGGCCGCAATGGCAAGCAGGACGTCTGGAAACTGACTGACGGCGCGGGCAAGGAAATCTCCGTGCGCGTCAGCGGCCGCATCGAGAGCAACCAGGGCGAACTGTTGCGGGATGCCGCGGTTGCAGGATTGGGCGTAGCACAGCACTCCACCTGGCATGTCTGGGATGATCTGCGCACCGGTCGCCTGCAGGCGGTGCTGCCCGACTATCCGATCACGGATACCGGCATCTATGCCGTCATGCCGCAGCGGCGACTCGTTCCGCCGCGAGTGCGTGCGTTCGTGGATTTTCTGGCGCAGTGCTTCGGCGAGACGCCGCCATGGGAGCGCGGCGAGTCGGCGCAGCATTCGATTCCGGCGCGCTCGAGGCGCACGAAATGACGCCGCACGGTACCGCGGCATGGCACCGCACGGTACGTTTGACGCGACAAGCATTCCAGCGCCCCATCTTCATTCTTGCATAGGGCTACCCCGCGCCGGTAAGGGCAGCAAATCCATGTTGCCGATCAAGATCGCCTCCCTCTACGCGGGAGTACCGACGCAGATCCTGCGTCACGCGCCTGTTCGGCGTCGTAGCTCTTTGAGCAGATTCTCGCGTGGCAGCTTGCCCAGTTCGTTGCGCGGCAGCGCATCGATGACGAGCAGCGGGCGCGGCATGAAGGCACTATCGACGCTCGGCGCAAACAGATCCTGCACCTGCGATGCCGTCAGCCCGGGCGCAACCACCAGTGCCGCGACGCGGCGAATAGTGGCGACGGCCTCGGACTCGGGTTGAAACACGACGGCGTCCTTCACACCCTCGATGGCGAGCAAGCGTCGGGTGAGATCGCCCAGCGAGGCTCGCTTGCCAGCGACTTCGATCATGTCGGTATTGCGGCCGCGGACGATGAATCCATCGGTGCCCCGCAGCTCGACCAAGTCTTGCAGCAACGTCGGCGCGACGAACCACGGCGCATTGACCAAGGTGCCGTCCGGCGCGGATTGCAGCTCGACGCCTTCATACAGCCGCCATTCTTCGTCATGCGCCGTCCGACGATTCGCGAACACGCAGGTTTCGGTCGAGCCGAACATTTCCAGCAGCCGGCCACCGAGTTTGTTCTCGACGGCGGCCGCCAGCGCGGCATCGAGCGGCGCAGTCGCTGAAATGATCAGATCGGTCGCGGGGAATTCCTGCGAGGACTCGACGATGGCGCGCAGATGGATCGGCGTGCTGACGAGAACGCGCGGCGCGGGAATCTCGCCAAGCGCCCGGGCGATATCGGCAGGAAACAATGGACGGCCCGCATGCACGGCCGTGCCGCCGATCAGCGGCAGCATGATGCTCAGCTCCATGCCGTACATGTGCTGCGGCGGCACCGTGGCGACGACCCAGGGCGTCACATCCGCGGAGATGCCCAGTTCACGCCGGATCGAAGCTGCGTTGCGCGCCGTGCTGGCGAGCATGCTGCGCCACAGCTTCGGGAAGGCTTTCGGCTGGCCGGTGCTGCCGGACGTGAATCCGATCATCACGACCTGCTCGCCAGGCACGGACAGCGGCGCGCCACCAGCCGGGCAGTGTTCGCTCAACGCAGCCTCGACCAGCGCGTCGTCGAACCTATAGCTGTGCGAATGGATCGCCTGCACTTCCGCCACGATCTGCTCGGCGCGCGAGGAAGGCAGCAGCACCGTATGCCCGACACTGGCAGCGGCCGCATACGAGACGAGAAAGCGGTAACGATCGTCGCAGAGATTGATCATCGCAGCGCCGGCGGACGCAAGCCGCGAAGCAACGGCAGCGACGTGGCGTTGAAATTCGGCGAGCGGCACCGCCTGGCCATGACGCCAGGCGACGGGACGCTGCAAATCCTCCGGCGTCGGCACAGCGCAATCCGTGATCACGGCAAGCACACCGATGATCGATGACTGACCGCTGCCCGGCGATGCGCAGCGCGAGTCGCCCGGCTCCTTCGCCTGCGGGGCGGCAACAGTCCGTCGGCATCGTCTTGCATCAAAGTGTCCGTTGCCCTGGGCACTCAACCGGGCCAGCGGCGAAACACCAGCGACGTATTCACGCCGCCGAAGGCGAAGTTGTTGCTGACCACGTACTCGGTATCGAGCCGCCGTCCATCGACGACGATGTAATCGAGCTCGCCACAACGCGGATCGATGTTGTCCAGGTTGAGCGTGGGTGCGAACCAGCCTTCTTTCATCATCTCGATGCTGAACCAGGCTTCGAGCGCGCCGCACGCGCCGAGCGTGTGGCCCAGATAGCTCTTCTGCGAGCTGATGAGCATCTTCGGACCGAACACCTGCGAGGTGGCGCGGCTCTCGGCGATGTCGCCGTGCTCGGTGGCGGTTCCATGACCGTTGACGTAACCGACGGCCGACGGCGAGATGCCTGCATCGGCCAGCGCCAGCTGCATCACGACGCGCATGGTTTCTTCTTCGGGTTTGGTGACATGCACGCCGTCGGAATTGCTGGCGAATCCCACCAGCTCGGCGTGAATGCGTGCGCCGCGCTGCTGTGCGTGCTCCAGTTCTTCGAGTATCAGGATGCCCGCGCCCTCGCCTACCACCAGCCCATCGCGATCTCGGTCATAGGGCCGCGGCGTGGCCTGCGGCTGGCTGTTGCGTCGACTGGTCGCAAACAGGCGATCGAACGCCATGGCTTCGGACGCGCACAGCTCTTCGCCGCCGCCGGCGATCATGATGCTCTGGCGGCCGAACTTGATCGCCTCGTAGGCATAGCCGATGCCCTGGCTGCCGGACGTGCAGGCGCTGGACGTCGGAATGACACGGCCCTGGGCGCCGAAAAAGATTCCGAGGTTGGCCGCCGTGGTGTGCGGCATCAGGCGCACGTAGGAGTTGGCGTTCAACCCGCTGGCGTCGATGTTCAGATAGAAGCGCGCGAAATCCAGGATGTCCGGCGTGCTGCCGATCGAAGACCCGCAGGAGACACCGGTGGCGCCGCTGCGCAGCACCGGATCATCGGTGAGTCCCGCATCGCCGATTGCGATCTCGGCAGCGCGCACGGCGAGCTGCGACACGCGCCCCATGCTCCGCATCTGTCTGCGAGTCCAGCGCTGCGGCGGCGCAAAGTCGTCGATCGGTCCCGCCAGCCGGGTGTTCATTTCGACGTAGCCATCCCACTCCGGCATGAAGCGGATGACGTTGCGACGCTCGCGCATGCCGGCCTGGATTTCCCGCCAACTGCTGCCAAGACCGCAAATACCGCCCATGCCGGTAACGACTACGCGACGCACGACGCACTCCCTTCCTGCCTTGCCCAGGCTGCCAGAATGCAATCGCAATCGCACGGTTTCAGCACAAGCCACCGTTCACTGCGATCACCTGGCGCGTCACGTACGAAGCACCGGGCGACAGCAGAAAGCTCACCACGGCCGCCACTTCCTGCGCCGTACCGGCGCGTTGCAGCGGAATGGCCTTGAGAATCTCCTCCATCGGCACGTGCGGGTCGAGCATGTCGGTGGTGATCAGGCCCGGCGCCACGCAATTGACGGTGATCTGCCGTTTCGCCAGCTCGATGGCAAGCGCCTTGGTGGCGCCGACGATGCCGGCTTTGGCCGCGCTGTAGTTCACCTGGCCGCGATTGCCGACCAGACCGGAGACCGACGCCAGCGTCACGATGCGCCCGGGCGCCCGGCGACGCACCAATGGCATCACGACCGGCTGCAGCACGTTGTAGAACGCGTCCAGGTTCGTGCGCAGCACACCGTCCCATTGCTCTTCGCTCATCGCCGGAAACGCCGCATCGGCGGTCGAGCCGGCATTGCACACGACCCCGTAGTAGGCGCCATATGCCTCGATGTCGTTCGTCAATGCCTGCGCGCAGGCAGCGCGATCCGACACATCGAACTGCAATACGCGCGCTTGCCGGCCAAGCGCGGCGATTTCGGCAACAACGGCATCTGCTTCATCGCGGCGCGAACGACAGTGCACGACGACGTCGTAGCCGTCAGCGGCAGCACGCAAGGCAATTGCGCGGCCGATGCCGCGACTGGAGCCAGTGACGAGAACGGTGTGATTCATACCTCGAACAGATCAGCCAGCGCCGCCCTGGACCGGGCTTGCCGCGCACAGTTGCGCCACCATATCGAGCCGGCGTTCCGGTTCCGCCACGAAGGGATTGTCCTGGTCCCAGGCATAACCGGCCAGGATGGAGCAGATCATGCGCCGGATGCCCGGCGGCTGGTGCTTGGCGAACATGACATCCTGAAAACGACCGTCGTACCACGCGTGCACGTAAGCGCGGAAGGTATCGACACCCCTGCGCAGCGGCTGCTCGAACTCGCCGGCCCAGTCCACCGGCTCGCCGCGCAGCTGGCGATCCAGCACCGCGCTGGCCATGCTGGCCGAACGCATCGCGATGGTGACGCCCGAAGAAAACACCGGATCGAGAAATTCCGCCGCGTTGCCCAGCAACGCAAAGCCCTTGCCATGCATGGCACTGACGTTGGCCGCGTAACCGCCCAGCTCGCGCGCCGGTGTATCCCACACGGCATTCTTCAGTACACGGCTCAGGAATGGCTCTTCGGCCACCAGGGTGCGCAGGCGCTGGTCGAGTGCCGCCGGATAACGCTCGAAGAATTCCTTGTGCGCGACCACGCCGATGGAGCAGCGCCCGCCGGGAAATGGGATCAGCCAGTACCAGACATCGCGATGCTGCGGGTGCACCACGATCTGGATCTTGTTGCGATCGAACGAGCCTTCGACGGCGTGATCGGCCACATGCGAGAACACCGCGTTGCGCACCGGAAAGTTCGACGGCATTTCGAGCTGCAGCAGCTTCGGCAGCGTGCGCGCAAAACCGCTGGCGTCGAGAACGAATCTGGCGCTCACTTCGTATTCCTGTCCGGACGCATCGCGGGCCCGAACCCGCGGCGAGCCGTCGTTCAGATCCACCGCCGTGACGCGCACCTCGTAGCGAATCTCGACGCCCTGTTTCTCAGCCTCGTCGGCCAGCAGCTTGTCGAAGTTGGCACGTTGCACCTGGAAGGTGGTATCGCGGCCCGGTGTGAACTTGTCGCTGAAATCGAAATCGCCGTACTCGTCGCCGCGAATGAAGGCGGCGCCGTTCTTGTATTGAAAGCCTGCGGCTTCGACCGCCGGCAGCATGCCGGCCTCTTCGACGAAGTCCAGGCAATGCGTCAGCAGGCTCTCGCCGATGGAAAAGCGCGGGAAGCGCTGACCTTCCAGCACGAGTACCCGCCAGCCGCGGCGCTTGAGCAGCGTGCCGGCGATGGAACCGGACGGACCGGCGCCGATGATGACGACATCGTAATGGGACATCAGGGGGTTTCGCCTTGCCGCAGGAGGGAAGATTTCATTCGGTTTTTTCGGATCGTGCCGGCCGATGCTCAGCGGGTCGCTTCGTCGCTCTGCGCCTGAATTCCCAGACCCGTCCTGCGCCACAGCCGCGATGGCAGCCGCGCCAGCATGCCCAGCACCAACCGGATGTGCAGGCCAGTCATGCGCGCGTTGTCGAAGAACATACGGAAGTGCGAGACGCCGTCGGCGGGATAGGACACGCGCGTGCCGATCCAGCGCGTCGGTACCTCGCGCCAGAACAGCTTGACGATGATTTCGGTATCGAAGTCCATGTGCGATCCGATGTGGGCGCGCTGCGCCAACGCCTCGACTTCCGCCAGCGGATACAGTCGAAAGCCGCACATGGAATCGCGGATCTCGAAGGACAATGTTTCGAGCCACACCAGCGCGTGGGTGAGATAGCGGCCGTAATACCGCACTTTCGGAATGCTGGCGTCGAACAGCGGTTGACCGCAGATCACGCTGTCAGGGTAGGCGCGCGCCTCGTCGATGAAACGACGGATATCGGCCAACGTGTGCTGCCCGTCGGCATCGATCTGCAATGCGTGCGTGAATCCGCGCTCGTGCGCCGCGCGCATGCCCGTCATCACTGCAGCGCCCTTGCCACGATTCATGGGATGACGCAGCAGCGTGACTTCCGGAAATGTGCTCAAGCGCTCCAGCTCGCGGGCGCAGACCTCGCTGCAACCGTCATCGACCAGGAAAACGTGCAGCCCGTGCGCGGCTACACCTTCGAGCACCGCGCCAATGGCGCGCTCATGGTTGTAAACGGGAATGACCGCGCAGGCCGCAAACCGCATTGACTTGGCCTTCGACATGAACTGCTGACCGCCGCTTCAGCCCTGCTGCAGACGCTGCACCACCGTCACCAGATCGCCGACGGTGCGCACCGTACGGAAATCCTCGGCGCTGACCTTGCGACCGGTGTAGCGGCGCACCTGGTCCATCAGGTCGACCACGTCGATGCTGTCGATCTGCAGATCGTCGAACAGCCGCGCCTCGGCGGTAACCGCGGCCGGCGACAGCTCGAACAGCTCGACGAGCGTCGCACGAATGCGCTCGAGAATCTCCTCGTCGGTCTGCATGTAGTCCGCCACTCCATCGAAAGATGCCTAAGGAGCGCCCGCACCCACGCGAGCGGCTCGAAACGAATCCAACGTCAATGCCTTGAAGCCACGCAATGATCCCGGCGCACGATCCGTACGCGGCCGGAAAGCCTGTCGGCCGTGACGGCGCCCGAGGCTTGGGGGCGAAAGCGATACACGTCTCGCGCGTGCTGATTCCAGCGAGTGCCGGGATCGTTCGTGCCCGCTTCAGGTCGCTGCCGGTTCGTCGCCGGTATCGCCGGGACGGCTGCCAGTATAGCCATCCGTCTGGCGCAATTCGCCCTGAAAGTTGTCGCGCATCCGCTCGTTGAACAGGCGCGAGGCCAGCGGAATCGAGGGCAGCGCCCGGGCCTGCTCCAGCGCCAGGTTCTCCCCTACGACCAAGGTGAAATGCGGCCGTCGCGGCGGGATGCGATACCAGGGCTCGGACTTGGTCAGCGTGACGGGCTGGCAGCGGATGTATACGGGCGTGACCTGAGAGGCGGCACGTACCGCGACGTTGGCCGCGCCGCGATGCAGGACCAGCGGCTCGCCCGCGCGGGTGCGGGTACCTTCCGGGAACATGATCAACGTCTGGCCTTCGCGTAAAGCAGCGGCGGCGCCTTCGATCATGTCCGCGGTGAGCTCGTTGCTGATGTAGCCGGTGGCGCTCACGGCGCTGCGTGTCAGCAGATTGCGAAACATCGCGTGCTTGACCACGCAGCTGGCCTGCGGCGTGAAAGCGAGCAGGAACACGACGTCGATCAGCGTCGGATGGTTCGCCACGATCAGCTGGCCGGGCTGGCCGAGCCGCTCACGGCCGCGGAATTCATAGGTCAGCACGCCGAGCAGCCGCATGAAACCCACGAAACCGCGCATGCCCTTTTGCAGCACCGCCCGCGACACCCGGCGACAGCGCGCTGCCGGCAACAGGCGCAGCAGCGGCAATACGGTGATGCTCAGGATGAGCGCGCCCACCCCGAACACGGCGAAGCTCAACGCGGTGCCGACGAATCTCCAGTAGAACGCATCAGTGCGCTCGACCGGACGCGCGGCGGCATGGCTGGTTTCGGCGACGGAAGGTGGCATCGAATCGGTAACGGGCAGGCCTTGGGATGCGGGACCGGATGGCGAGGACTGCGATTATGATGCCCGGCCATGTCCGCTCCTATCCCCCACCTGCCTGCGCCTGTCCGCGATGCCCGCCCCGCCGCCCCGGCGCGCGGGCTCAGCATCTGGCTTGCGCCTCCCGAGGCAGCGGGCGCTTTCGAGGTCTCGAAACTGAACGAGGCGGACTGGCGGCGTTGGCTCAGCCTGAGCAATGAGCAGCGGCGCGAAGATTTTGCCGTCAGTCGCGCGCTGCTCGGTCGCGTCAGCCCGCGCGCCAACGATGTCTCTTCGCTTTCCCATAGCAGCGGCCATGCCGCGATCTGCCTCGGCCCTGCCGGCTGCCGCGTTGGCGTCGATGTCGAATGGCATCGCACGCGGGACGTGATAGCCATCGCGCGATTCGCCTTCGACGCAGAAGAGCTGGCCGCGCTCGAAGCAGCTGCGTCGCCTCAGCGAGAGCAGCTGTTCTATGCGATGTGGGTGTTCAAGGAGGCAGCCGCCAAGGCCCTGCGGCTCGATCTGCCGGACGCACTCCGGGGTTGCGTACTCGTGCCGCGCCCGGATGGACGGACCGGTGTCGTTCCAACCGACGAGCCGTGGGCGGCCTGGATCTACCAGCCGCGCCCCGGTCTGTCTCTGGCCGCCATCCAGGTCGGCGGCGCGCCGGAACGCGAACCGCTCTGCGGGGAATGGACGGAAAGCACCGTCAGCTGGCCGGCCGTGGCGCGTGCCGGATCGGCCTACTCGCCGTCCGCCAGCACCTGCAATGAGCCCGGCTTCTTTGATAATCATCGGCTTGCCGCCAACTGTTGCCCACAACATGACGGTTGTATTACGGGTTCGCCGCAGCTGCGCCGCAGCGGCCCATACCGCAACGCTAAGCCCCTGTCCAGCCTCGCAAAAAATCGGGCGTCGAAAAATTGACCAATGGCGAAACTTGCCAGCGAAACGCCCACTTGGGGTGCTTGGCCCCAATCAATGCACAGACTTATCCACAGGTTTTGTGCACAACCGCAATGCCGACTCTCGCGCCGATGACCCCCGCCTCTGCTACCGCCCGACCACGGCGCGGGACGGTAAAACGCATCGTTGATGCGCGACTCGGTGAGCGCTCCTGCCGGTTACCGCGCTGCGCTCCGGGCCGCCTGAACGGGTGTGCGCCGTGATCCTGGCCGTCGCCATCGATACGCCGCTGCGTCGGGTGTTTGACTACGGCGCACCGCCGGACAGGACGAACCCCATCGAAGTAGGCAGCCGGGTGTGGGTACCCTTCGGGCGTCGGCGCGTCGTCGGGGTAGTGATCGAACATCGCCAGCACACTGACGTTCCAGCTGCCAAGCTGCGCCCCGTCCATGCCGCGATCGATCGCGAGCCCACTTTCGAGCCCGGCTTCCTGGCGCTGCTGAAATGGGCGGCAGACTATTACCGGCATCCGCTGGGCGAGGTCATCGCCGCAGCCATGCCCACCGCCTTGCGCCAGGGCGCGCCACTGCACTTCGAAGAAACACTCTGGCGACTGACTCCCAACGGCCGCGAGCGGGCGCTTGCTGAGCTTCCTGCGCGCGCGCCGAAAATGCGCGCAGTGATCGAGCAGCTGACGGCTCTTCCTGAAGCGAGCGCACAGGCATTGACCGATGCGACCGGCAGCGGCAGCGAAGTGCTGCGCAAGTTGAAGGATCGCGGCTATATCGAGCAGTTCACGCGCGCGCCTGTATCGCCGGGCATGACACCTGTCAGCTCGCGCCAAAGCCTGCCGCTCAATGATGCCCAGGCCGCCGCGCTCGAACGCATTCGTGGGTCGCTAGGCAGCTTTGCCACCTGGCTGCTCCACGGCGTGACCGGCAGCGGCAAGACCGAGGTCTATCTCAACGCCATCGCCGCCACCTTGAATCGCAACGAACAGGCGCTGGTGCTGGTGCCCGAAATCGCGCTGACGCCGCAGCTCATCGCGCGATTCCGCGACCGCTTCGATGCAGAGCTGGCCATCATGCATTCGGGCCTGAGCGATGGAGAGCGCCTCACCGCTTGGCGCAACGCGCGCACGGGCAGCGCCCACATCGTCATTGGCACGCGTTCGGCCATCTTCGTGCCTCTGGCACGGCCCGGATTGATCGTGATCGATGAAGAGCACGATCCCTCGTTCAAACAGCAGGAAGGCTTCCGCTATTCGGCGCGCGACCTGGCTATCGTTCGGGCACAGCGCCTGAACATTCCGATCGTGCTCGGCTCGGCCACGCCATCGCTGGAAAGCCTGGCGCGCGCGCATCGGCAGTCCGGTAGCTTGTTGGCCCTGCCACATCGCGCTGCGAACGCGCGTCCACCGACTGTTTCTCTGATCGACCTGCGAAGACACGCCAGCACGCAGGGCATCGCCACGCCCGCGCTGCTGGCGATGCGCCGCCATCTGGATGCGGGCAATCAGGTTCTGTTGTTCCTGAATCGCCGCGGCTACGCGCCGGTTCTGTTCTGCCCGGCCTGCGGCTGGACGGCGCATTGCAAGCGCTGCGACGCAAACCTCACGGTTCACCGCAATACGACGGACCTGTTGTGCCATCACTGCGGCTCGCAGCAGCAGGCCGCACCGCAATGCCCAACCTGCGACGCACCGGTCAAGCCAGTGGGCCAGGGGACCGAGCGCATCGAGGAAACCGTAGAACGCCTGTTTCCGGATTCGCCGCTGGCGCGCATCGACCGCGACAGCATGCGGCGCAAGGGCGAATTGGAGGCAACGCTCGCGCGCGTGGATCGCAACGAGGTCCGCATTCTGGTCGGCACACAGATGCTGACCAAGGGCCATCATTTTCCCAACGTGACGCTGGTGGTGGTGCTGAATGCCGATCAAGGGCTGTTCAGCACCGATTTTCGCGCCGGCGAGCGGCTGGCCCAGACCATCGTGCAGGTGGCCGGACGCGCCGGGCGCGCCGAGCAGCCGGGCGAGGTGCTGATCCAGACCGAGTATCCGGAGCACCCGCTGCTGTCACTGCTGCTGAGCGGCGGCTACGAAGCGTTCGCGAAAGGCGCGCTCAAGGAGCGAGAACAGGCTGGCTGGCCGCCATACACGCGTATCGCATTGCTGCGGGCCGAGGCCACGCAACCCGGTGAGCCTTTACGTTTCCTGCGCGCAGCCGTGTCGGCAGCACGCGACGATGCGGCGCGTGGCGTACGCCTCCTGGGTCCGGCGCCCGCACCAATGGAGCGACGCGCCGGTCGGTACCGAGCACAGTTACTGCTGCATGCAGCAACCCACGGTCCGCTGCAGCGGCTGATGAGCACTTGGATACCGAAGCTGGAAAACCTGCCGGAGGCACGGCGCGTACGCTGGTCCATCGACGTGGATCCGGCTGAATTGTTCTGATGCCGGGGCGCGGGCCTGGCATCGGCAGCCATGCGGGCTGCCACGAAACCGCGCTGCCGGTATAGCCAGCACCGTTCGCGCTGCTAGACTCTCCTCTTCCTCTTCGACCGACACGTTTTTCGCTTGAAATACCAGATCGAACAGCTCCTGCAGGCCGCGCTGGACACTTTGCCGCCGGAGATCCTGCCCGCCGATATTGCGCGCCCTACCATTGATGTGGAGCGTACGCGCGATCCCGCACACGGCGATTTCGCCACCAACCTCGCGATGCAGCTGGCGAAGCCCGCCCGCCGCAATCCGCGACAGCTGGCGCAGGCGCTGGTCGATGCGCTGCCGGCGAGCGAGCTGATCGGCAAGACCGAAATCGCCGGGCCCGGCTTCATCAACTTTCACCTGACCACGGTGGCCTACCAGCGCGAGCTGTCGCGCATCTTCGACTTCGGGCCGGCTTACGGTTACAGCAAGACGGGCGCGGGCGAACGCACCGTGGTCGAATTCGTCTCGGCCAATCCCACCGGCCCGCTGCACGTCGGTCACGGCCGGCAGGCGGCGCTGGGTGACGCGCTGACCTCGCTGCTGCAATCGCAGGGCCACGAAGTCAGCCGCGAGTTCTACTACAACGACGCCGGCGTACAGATCCAGAACCTGGCGCTTTCCGTGCAGGCACGCGCGCGCGGCATCAAGCCGGGCGACGTCGGCTGGCCCGAGGCCGCTTACAACGGCGACTACATCCAGGACATCGCCGACGAGTTCCTGGCCAAGAACACCGTGCATGCGCTCGACGGCGAGCCGGTGAAGGCCAATGGCAAGCCGGACGACCTGGAGGCCATCCGCAGATTCGCGGTCGCCTACCTGCGCCGCGAACAGGACCTCGACCTGCAGAAGTTCGGCGTGCGCTTCGACGTGTATTACCTGGAATCGAGCCTGTACACCGACGGCAAGGTCGAAGCGACAGTGAACCGGCTCCTCGCCAGCGGCAAGACCTACGAGAACGAAGGCGCGCTGTGGCTGCGCACCACCGAATACGGCGATGACAAGGATCGAGTCATGCGCAAGTCCGACGGCACGTACACCTACTTCGTGCCGGACGTCGCCTATCACGTGACCAAGTGGGAGCGCGGCTTCCGCAAGGCCATCAACGTGCAGGGCACGGACCATCACGGCACCATCGCGCGCGTGCGCGCCGGCCTGCAGGCATTGGACATTGGCATTCCGCAGGGCTATCCCGATTACATCCTGCACAAGATGGTGCGAGTGATGCGCGGCGGCGAAGAGGTGAAGATCTCCAAGCGCGCCGGCTCGTATGTCACGGTGCGCGACCTGATCGAGTGGGTCGGGCGCGACGCGGTGCGCTTCTTCCTGGTATCGCGCAAGGCGGATTCGGAGTTCGTCTTCGACATCGATCTGGCGTTGGCGCAGAGCGAAGAGAACCCGGTGTACTACGTGCAGTACGCACACGCGCGCGTTTGCAGCGTGTTCCGCCAGTTGAAGGAAAAAGGCTACACGCATGAACGCGACATTGGCGAAGCGCATGTCGCACTCCTTACCGAACCGCACGAAAAAGCGCTGATCCGTCGCCTGACCTACTTCCCCGAGCTGCTGGAAGCCGCGGCGCGCGCACTGGAGCCGCATCAGCTCGCACATTACCTGCGCGAGCTTGCCGGCGACTTCCACACGTACTACAACGCGCACATGTTCATCGTCGAGGACGGCAATCTGCGCAATGCGCGATTGAACCTGGTCGCCGCAACGCGGCAGGTGATTCAGAACGGCCTGAAACTGCTGGGCGTTTCGGCGCCCGAGAAGATGTGATGGCAGGACTCGGCTCGCGGCGCCAGGCTGGCTGTCCGATGCGGCAAGCCGCGCTGCCAACCGCAGGCATGTGATGAACGCCCGACCCGCTCAATTCCACCCCCAGGCTCCCAAGGCCTGACGCTTCGCTCGATTCATGGCTCGCGATTACAAAAACGTCAAACGCCGCAGCAGCGGCAGTTCAGGACTGTCTGGCGTCGCCGGCTTCGTGCTCGGCCTGGCGTTCGGGTTGGCCGTGGCGATGGCGGTGTATCTCTACGATCGTCGTCCGGCTGCGCGCGTAGCGCAACAGACACCGGCAGCACCGATCGCTCCCGACGAAGCAGCCGCCAACAAGCCTGCGCCGGCATCGCAGGACGCGGAAGCGCAGTTCGATTTCTACGAGATGCTGCCCAAGTTCGAGGTGGTGATCCCAGAGAAGGACGGCACCACGCCGCGTCCATCGACGGGCGGCTCCACCGTGCAGAAGCCAGGTGCCTACGTGCTGCAGGCCGGCTCATTCCGCAATCTCGCCGACGCCGACCGGGTGCGCGCGCTGATTGCCCTGCAGGGCGTAGAGTCCAAGATTCAGAAAGTCACAGTCGACAGCGACACTTGGCATCGCGTGCGCATCGGCCCGATCACCAACCTGCAGAAACTGGAAGAGACGCGCAGCAAGCTGCGGCAGGCGCAGATCGAGGCGCTGGTGATTCGCGTCGGCGAATAGAACCCACTCTGCTCGTTCGAGCGCACGTGCCAGGAACGTGCGCTACAGCATTGCCGACAGGCGGGCACCGAACCTGGGTCCGCAGATTGCAGCGCCGAAACCTTGAAATTGCTGAAACGTACCGGCGCCGAATTGCTTCGTTGTATCGATGCAGCTGTGCCGGGGCACAGCTGCCTCAATCTTCTGCCAGTTGCCTGAAATCCACGCCGAGAGAGCGCAGCTTGCGATACAGGTGCGTGCGCTCCATACCCACCCGCTTCGCCAGTTGTCCGACCTTGCCGTTGCAGAGGATCAGCTGCTGCTGCAGGTAGGCGCGCTCGAAATGCTCGCGCGCTTCGCGTAGCGGCAGCGCCAGCAGATCCTGCTTGACCAGTGGCTCGTTGCTCGGCGCCTGCGACGCCAGCTCGCGCTCGATTTCCTCGAGCTTGATCTCTTCCTCGCCGCCGAGGATCAGCAGGCGCTGCACCAGGTTCTTGAGCTCGCGGATGTTGCCGGGCCAAGGATAGTTGCGCAGGCGGTTCTGGGCCGCGACGCCGAACCGCCGGAACGGCAGCCGTTCCTCGTCGACCAGGCGATCGACGTAATAACGCAGCAGGTCGGGCACGTCCTGCGAGTATTCGCGCAGCGGCGGCACGTTGAGCGTGATCACGTTCAGGCGTGACAGCAGCTCCATGCGCACGTTCGAGCCGTTCTCGGTACTCAACAGCCGCGGCGTCGCCGAAGCGATGACCCGCAGATTGAGCTTGACCGGCGTCGCGCCGCCTACGCGAGTGATCGTTTGAGTTTCGAGCGCAGCGACCAGCAAACCCTGGGCACGTTGCGGCAGGTCCTCCAGGCCGTTGACGAACAGCACGCCCCCCGCGGCTTGTTCGAGCAGACCGGCGTGAACACCATTCGCGTCCTCCGTGCCGTGCAAGGCGGCAGCGGCGCCATCGTCCGTCATGCCTGTCGCGACCAGCTGCACGAATGGCCCGCTTGTGCGCGCGCTGATCGAATGGATGTAACGAGCGAAAGCCTCGCGGCCGGTGCCCGGCTCGCCCACGATGAGCACCGGCGTTTCGTGAGGCGCGATCTGTTGAACCTGTTCGCGCAGTGCGAGCATGGCGCGGCTCTTGCCAACCGGTGCGATCAAAGTCGGCACCAGCGTGCGGTTGGTCTGGCGCTTTTCGCGGCCCGAATCGAGCGCCCGCTCCACGGTGCGCAGCAATTTCGCCAGCGACAGCGGCTTCTCGACGAAATCGAACGCGCCCAGGCGCGTCGCTTCCACGGCGGTTTCGACCGTGCCGTGACCCGACATCATCACCACCGGGCAGCTCGACCCGTTGGGCTGCGCCCATTCGCGCAGCAGCGTGATGCCGTCGGTGTCGGGCATCCAGATGTCCAGCAACACCAGGTCGGGATCATGCTGGGTACGCCGCACGCGCGCCTCGGCCGCATCGGCCGCGACGTCGACTTCATAGCCTTCGTCCGCGAGGATTTCTTTCAGCAACCCGCGGATCTCGGATTCGTCATCAACAACCAGAATGCGCGCAGCACTCATGCACGTTCCCTCCTCGGACCCGAACGCCGCTCCCGCATCGGACCGCCGGTCCGGGAAGTCGCGGTCAGCGGCAATTCGATCCGGATCCGCGCTCCGCCGGTCCGGCCGTTGTCCGCCTCGATGATTCCCCCATGTTCTTCGACGATTTTCTTCACGATTGCAAGCCCCAGGCCGGTGCCCTTTGGTTTTGTGGTGACGTACGGGTCGAACACCTGGCCGATGACATCAGTGCGAAAGCCCGGGCCATTATCCTCGACTGTGATTTCGGCGGCACGCGTGCCGTCGACTTCGATCAGGCGGGTGGCGATCCGGATCGCCGGACTGGGCGTACCCTCCAGCGCTTCGATGGCGTTGGCCAGCAGATTATGGACGATCTGGCGCAGCCGGCTGCGGTCGGCCTCGATTTCGGTAAGCCCCGGATCGAGTTGCAGCTGCGGCCGCTTCTGCGGTCCCTGCGCCCGGTACAGCTCGGCCACCTCGGTGATCAGCTGGTTCAGGTCGAAGCGCGACACGTCCATTTCCGGGGCGCGCGCATACTCGCTGAAGGCGTTCACCATCTCTTTCATCGCTTCGACCTGCTGCACGATGGTGTGCGTGGCGCGGTCCAGCACCTGCGCCTGGCTCTCGTCCACCGTTCCGAGCAGCTTGCGACGCAGCCGCTCGGCCGACAGCTGGATCGGCGTCAGCGGATTCTTGATCTCATGAGCCAGCCGGCGCGCCACTTCGCCCCAGGCCGCATCGCGCTGCGCTTGCAGCAGGGCCGTTATGTCATCGAAAACGATGACGAAGCCGCCCGGGCTGCGATCCTCGCCCGACAGGGTCGTGCAGGCGCACATGAGCACCCGGCGCGTCGAATCGCCCTGCAGCACCAGTTGCTCGCGCCATTCGGTCTGCCCGGCATCCAGGTGGGCGCTGCATGCGGCCTCGAACCGTTCGAACAGCGCGCTGCCGGTGCCCGCGCTCTTCAATGGCTTGCCGATGCCGTTTTCGATGTCGGCGCCGAGAATGGCGGCGGCGGCCTGGTTCACGGTCCGCAGCGTCCGGTCCGGCTCAAGGGAAATCACGCCCGTGGACAGGCGCGCCAGAATGACGGCCAGGTTGGTGCGCTCGGCTTCGACCGCCGCCTGGCTGCGACGCGCCTCTTCGCGGCTGCGCGCCAGGCGCTTGGTCATGTCGTTGAAGGAATGCACCAGGATGCCCATCTCGTCGTGCGAGGTCAGCGGCAGGCGCATGTCCAGATCGCCCATCGCCACGGCGCGGGTGCCCGCGACCAGATCCTGGATGGGACGCACCAGCCGGCGCGCCGACCAGAAAGCACCGTACAGAGCCGCGAACAAGGACAGGAGCAAGACCAGAGTCAGCGTCAGAGTGAAACTGTCCTTCAGCGGCTCACGCAAACGCGCCTTCTCGTTGTAGCGCTGATAAGCCGCTTCGACCGTATCGGCCAGCTCGCCCAAGCGGCGGTCGATCGCATAGGTGGCCACGACCATGCGCACTTCCTCGCCGGGACGCGTGCGCGGCACCTGCACCGCCGTTCGGACCACATAGCCGCCACCGGCCAGCGGATCGAGCGTGACGTACTGGCGGCCCTGCCGTACCTGCATGATGAGCTCATCGCTGGGCGCGGGTGGAAAGATCTCGCCGATACGATCGGAGCTGGCGGCAACGATGCGGCTGTTTGCGCCGAGCAGCGTCACGTCGTTCGCCTGCCGCGACTGGCGCAGCTCATCCAGCGTACGGATCGGATCCTGTTCGTGACGCGACAGCTCGCTGGCCATGTCCTTGGTGCGATCCAGGTACTCGCGCATCCGCAGATCCAGCGCCGCGCGCGACAACGTCAGGGCGTCTTCCAGACCGGCGCGAATCTCGACATGGAACCAGCTGTCGATGCCGCGGTTGATGAACACCACCGCGAAGTAGAACACCAGCAGCAGCGGAATCATGGCGAGGGTTGCCGACATCCACACCATGCGCGTTTCCAGCCGCGAGCCGACCACGCGCTTGCGCCAATCGCGCATCAACTGCACCAGCCGTCCACCGATGAGGATCAGCAGCACCAGCAGACCGGCGACGTTGACGCCGACGATGAAGGGATGCAGGTCGCTGAAATTGGCCGACTGCTGCACCGTCTGCGCCATGATGAGCAGCGCCGCCACCCACAGTCCCGAGCCGATCAGTACCAGCGTCGAGACGATGGCGCGTTTCAGATCTGCGGTGACCATGTGTACCACTCGGTGCTCTGGCGCCAGTCGTTGGCCCAGAACACGATGAGTCGCAGCGAAGCAGGCATGGTGCGGACATCCAGATGCCCGCGCAGGCTGATTTCATAGCGCGCATCCTTGGCGACCAGCGATTGATCCAGGATCGGCAGATTGCTGATCACGCGCAGCGAATCGAGCGCCGCGTCCAGGGTGGCGAAGGAAGACTGCTCGCCGCTGTTGAGATTGCGCACCAGGTAGCGCTCGCTCAACGCATGGTGAATCAGCTCGTAGTGCTGTTCGAGTGTAGCGACGGTCTCGTCGAACCAGTAGTTGCGACCCCGGCGCAGCACGATTTCCAGGTCGAGTGTCAGCGGTACGCCCTCGCGCACGGCGGCGCGCGCGCCTTCAGGCAGGTCGAACACCAGCGTGGCGTTGAGCTGGTAGACCCCTTCGGCGGGCTCCACGTAGGCGGAGCGGATCTCGAAACGCTGCGCCGTCTGGGCCGATGCGGTCAGACCAAGAAAAAGGAATGCGAGCGCCCACACCACGATACGTATCGCGGGCGTGAATCCGGCATCGGCAATCGCACGGAGCGACCGTGCGCGGCACAACTTTGGGCAGGTCGCTCCCAAGCGAGCGTCATCCTCTTATCTTTTCCAGGCACGCATAATAGAAGCCATCCATCCCGGCTGTCCCGGTGGCAATCGCATAACCGGCCGCTTTGCGGGCGGACACGTCGATGCCAGGCACGGCCAGCGCACTCAAAACGTCCGCCGTCACGTCTCGGACCTGCTCGTTGCCACGCAGGAATGCGGTGACTACCGCGGCGGTCTCCGCCCGCAGCACCGAACAGCTGGCGTAGACCAGCCTCCCTCCCGGTTTCAGCATCGGCCAGACCCGTGCCAGAAGCTGGCGCTGGCGTTCGGCCAGCGCGCCAATGTCCTCGGAGCGGCGCAGCAGCTTGATGTCCGGGTGTCGGCGAATGACGCCAGTCGCCGAACAGGGCACGTCGAGCAGAATCCGGTCGAACTCGCGCCCGTCCCACCAGTTGGACGGTTCTCCCGCATCGCCGGCAAGCACCGTGGCCGTGAGGCCCAGCCGTTGCAGATTGTCCTGGACGCGCACCAGCCGTTCTTTGGACACGTCGACCGCCACGAGTTCCTGCAGCCCCGGCTGCAATTCGAGCAAATGGCAGGTTTTGCCACCCGGCGCGGCGCAGGCATCCAGGATGCGCTCGCCGGGGGCCGGTGCAAGCAGTGGGGCAGCCAGCTGCGCGGCAGCGTCCTGAACCGACACCAGCCCGGCGGCAAAGCCCGGCAGATCATGTACATCGACCGCGCGCGACAGCAGCAAGCTGTGATCGTCGTCGCGGCTATCCACGACCTCCAGCCCTTGGGCCTGCAGCTGCTCGCGATATGCCGCGCCACTGCAACGCAACCGGTTCACCCGCAGCCAGAACGGCGGCCGCTGGTTGTTGGCGGCGAGAATCTGCTCGAAGTTGGGTTCTTCGACGTTGACCGGCCAGTCTGCGGCCAGGCGATCGACGAGCCAGCGCGGGTGGGCGGTGCGAGTCGCCGTATCGCGATCGACGCCGGCGGCCAACTTGGCGCCTTCGCGCTGCCAGCGCCGCAGAACCGCATTCACCAGGCCTGCAGCACGGGGCTGCTGCAACAGGCGTGTGGCGTTGACGGTTTCATCCACGGCGGCGTGAGCCGGAACGTCCGTGTACAGCAGCTGACACAAGCCGACGATGGCGAGCGCGTGCAACTCCGGCGTCAGCGGTTGATTCGGTCGCGCGAGCAGACGCTTGAGCACCGCGTCGAGCCGGATATACCAACGAATACTGTCGTAACACAGCGAACGCAGCAGGCCGCGCTCCTGCGGCGTCCCACTGCTCTCTGCGGCAAGCAGGGTATCGAGCGAACGACCCTGGGTCGCCACTTGCGCCACGATGCGAGCGGCGCGGGCGCGGACTTCGGCAGAGCTACTCATTTGATTCCACCGAGCATGGCGCCTTCGATCCGGTGCGCATTGAGGAACTCGGCGGCGGTCACCGCTTTGCGTCCGGCGAGCTGAACACGCAGCAGATTGAGCAGGCCGGAGCCAGTGGCCACGCGGATTCCCGTCGCATCGGCGGATAGAACCGTTCCCGGCGCAGCCGTTGCAGCTGCATTCGTGACACTGGCTTCCCAGACACGCAGCTGCTGTCCGTTCCAGCACGTTTCTGCAACCGGCCACGGACTGAAGGCGCGTATCTGGCGATCGAGCTCGGCCGCCGTTCGAGACCAGTCGATGGCTGCTTCAGCCTTGCTAATCTTGGCAGCGTACGTAACCCCTTCTGCGGGTTGCACGCGCGCTGCGATGGAACCGTCGATCAGCCCATCGAGCGCTTCCAGCAGAGCCTGCGCGCCCATGGCAGCGAGCCGATCGTGCAGCGATGCAGCCGTATCGGCGGCAGCGATCGGCGTCGTTCGCTCCAACAGCATCGGGCCCGTGTCGAGGCCGACATCCATGCGCATGATGGTGACACCGGTTTCGGCATCGCCCGCCAGCAGCGCTCGATGAATCGGCGCCGCACCGCGCCAGCGCGGTAGCAGCGAAGCGTGAATGTTGAAACAGCCGAGCGACGGGATGGCGAGAACATTCGCCGGCAGAATCAGGCCATACGCGACGACCACCATCACATCGGCATTCCAGCTCGCGAGCCGCTCCACCGCCGCCTCATCGCGCAATGTCGAGGGCTGCTCGACTGGCAATCCATGTCGCAGAGCGCATTGCTTGACCGCGCTCATGGCCAGCTGCTGACCGCGGCCCGCCGGTCGATCCGGTTGCGTGTAGACGGCCAGTACGCGATGGCGCGAAGCGATCAACGCTTCGAGCGCCGGCACCGAGAAGTCCGGGGTGCCAGCGAAGACGACGGACAATGATTTCAAGGCAAGCGGCCTGTCAGAAGTAAAAATAGGGAGCGCCGCAGTTGCCGCGCCAGTGAATCAGCGCAGGGCGACTCGAACCTTGCGGCAACCTCGATCACCCAGCCATCCTGGCATGGTCAGCGACAAGGCGAAGCTGACGAGCGGCGCCTGCAACTTTGCGTGCCGATCCCGCGACCTGGCCCGGGTGGATTCGAGTACTTGCATTCGTCGATCTGCCGTTCGCTGGCGCGTGCAACCGGCAGCGCGACTAGATCGCCGGAGCTTTCAGGCGTGTCCGCGCTGCCGCAGCCTGCTGATCTTTGCGTTCTTTCTCCAGCTTCTTGCGGATGCGGGTGCGCTTGAGGTCGGACAGATAGTCGACGAACAGCTTGCCGTCCAGATGATCGATCTCGTGCTGGATGCAGACCGCGAGCAGGCCTTCGGCCTCGAACTCGATGCGCTTGCCGTCGCGATCCAGCGCCCGCACGCGAATCCTCTCGGCGCGCGTCACCTTGTCGTAGACGCCGGGCACCGACAGGCAGCCTTCCTCGGTCTCCTCCACGCCATCACGCTCGAGGATCTCCGGATTGACCAGCGCCAGCGGCTCCTTGCGCGACTCGCTGAGATCGATCACCAGCACGCGCTTGTGGACGTTCACCTGCGTAGCTGCCAGCCCGATGCCAGGCGCGGCATACATGGTTTGGAACATGTCGTCGATCAGCTTGCGCAGCGCCGCGTCGACCTCGGCCACCGGCTCGGCGCGGGTGCGCAGCCGCGGGTCGGGAAATTCGAGGATGGGGAGTAATGCCATGACTGCTGCCTTGAAACCTGTCTGCTATCGTCAATGCGTCCGCCCGCGGCCCAAATCAACCGTTTTGAGAACCACGTCTCGGGGCGCAATCCTATTTGTGCCATCGTTGCAATGATGCTGCTAAAGTTCTCTCAACGTTGAACTTAATATCGGCTCAAAGATGCCGCGCAGCAGCCGCTGTTGCGTCGCAGCAGACCCTGGCACCGGCCGCTGGATGCCTCGCAAACGAGGCACGCAAATTATAGGGCTTAGCCACAGGCCGAGGCATGGGATATCGGTGGTTTGAAGCAATGGAGCTCGTTCGGCGCATGAACACGGCGACTTGGCGAATTCGACCGGCGATGGTGCTCTGCCTGATGGCCGGCCTGTCCTTCGTGGCCGGCACCCCGCCCTCGGCCCAGGAAACCTCCCGCACCATTGCTACCGGCAGCCACATTCCGGTGAGCGCGGATGCCCCCGACCAGTACGTGGTCAAGCCCGGCGACACGCTCTGGGACATTTCCAAGGTATTCCTGCGTGACCCCTGGTACTGGCCGGAAATCTGGTATCTGAACCCGCAGGTGCGCAACCCGCATCTGATCTACCCCGGCGATGTCCTGCAGCTGATCTACGTCGACGGCCAGCCGCGACTGACGGTGGCCGAGCGCGGCGGCGACGGCACCAAGCGCCTCTCCCCGCAGGTGCGCCGCGAACCGTTGAGCCGCGCAATCACAGCCATTCCTTACGAGGTGATCGCGGGCTTTGCCGGCCGCCCGGTGCTGCTGGACAAGGACCAGGTACGCAAGGCGCCCTACATCGTGGCCCTGCGCGACGATCACATGATCGGTGGCGCCGGGACCGAGATCTATGCGCGCGGACTGAAAAATGCAGCGGTCGACAACCGCTACAACATCGTGCATGTCGACGGCAAACTGGTCGATCCGGACAACAACGACCTGCTGGGCTACACCGGCATCTATGTCGGTTCGGGCCCGATTGCCGCGAGCGGCGACCCGGCCAAGCTGGTGCTGACGAACACGGCCCGCGAAGCGCTGCAAGGCGACAAGCTGTTCCCGGAATCGGTGGAGGTCGGCGCAGACTTCGTGCCGCACGCACCCGCCTCCGACGTGCAGGCAACCGTGATCGCAGTCAAGGAAGCGACCGTCATGGGTCAGTACCACATCGTGGCGCTGAACCGCGGTTCGCAGGCCGGCCTGGAGCCCGGTCACGTGCTGTCGATCGATCAGCGCGGCCGCTCGGTGCGCGACAAGTTCAGCAGGGGCGGTCTGGACGCCAACACCGGCGGTTCGCTGGGCTGGGGCTCCAAGGTGCAATTGCCGGATGAGCGTGTCGGCCTGGTGATGGTGTTCAACACCACGCCGCGCATGAGCTACGCGCTGGTCATGGAAGCCTCGCAGGAAATCCGCCAGGGCGATTACGCGAGAAACCCCTGAAGAACCCTTGATTCCACAAAGGATTGGCAGCTCATGGATGAGCTCACCGCATGGCTGACGCTGGCGCGCGCGCCGGGATTGCACTCCGGAACTCTCGTTCCACTACTCCAGAAGTTTTCGAGCGTGACCGCGCTGGTCGCGGCACCGCCTGAAACCCTTCGAGCCGCAGGCGCAGATGCCAGGCTCGCCGCTTGGCTGCGATCGCCCCCACGGCAGCCCCTCGCCCAGGATCAACGCTGGCTCGAAGGCGATGGCCGTCATTTCATCGCCTGGGGTGCAAAGGACTATCCGCAGCAGCTCGCACAGATCGGCGATGCCCCCATCGGCCTGTTCGTCAGGGGCAACCCGGCTCTGCTATCGCTACCGCAGCTGGCGCTCGTCGGCTCGCGCAACCCAACCCCGCCCGGCAGAGAAACCGCTCAGCACTTCGCGTCGCAGTTGAGTCATTGCGGGCTGGCCATCACCAGTGGACTGGCAGTTGGTATCGATACCGCCAGCCATCAAGGAGCGCTGGAAGCAGCCGGAACCACCATCGCTGTATGCGGCACCGGCCTGGATATCGGCTACCCCGCCGCGAATCGCCCGTTAGCCGACCAGATCGCGTCAAAAGGCGCACTGATCAGCGAATTTCCGCCCGGCACGCCGGCGTGGAAGGAGAATTTTCCACGCCGCAACCGCATCATCAGCGGCCTGGCGCTGGGCACATTGGTGGTCGAAGCGGCGCTGCGCAGCGGTTCGCTGATTACGGCCCGCCTGGCAGCCGAGCAGGGTCGCGAAGTGTTTGCGGTGCCGGGCTCGATCCGCAATCCGCTGGCACGCGGCTGCCATCAGCTCATTCGCCAGGGCGCACGACTGGTGGAAACGGCGCAGGAGGTGCTCGAGGAACTGTGTCCGCCGACCGGCCGACCGTGGTCCGTAGCCGCAGATGCCGTAAAAAATCCTGAAATATCAGTTGCTTCCAGCGCCAGATTGGACAAAGAGTATGAAATCCTGTTAGATGCGCTCGGCTTCGAGCCGGCCGGCGTGGACCTCCTGGTCGTGCGTACCGGGCTCAGAGCCGACGAGGTAGCGTCGATGCTATTGATCCTCGAGCTTGCAGGTCACGTCGACTCCTACCCTGGCGGCCTCTACGTCCGGGCACGTCCCAAGGCAGTGAAATGAAGGAAAGCGTTCTCGATATCCTCATCTATCTCTTCGAGAATTATTTCGACGCCGACATCGAGTCCGCCCCCGAACCTGATCGCGACACGCTGAAGGATGAACTGGAACGAGCTGGATTCTCCGAACGCGAAGTGGACCGCGCGCTCGAATGGCTGGAACAGCTGACCGCCGACCCGCCGCGTGCCGGCACTACGCCGACGTCTCGAGCGATTCGTGTTTTCGATCCGCGGGAACAAGCTCGCCTGGATACGGATTGTCGCGGCTACATCCTGTATCTGGAAAACATCGGTATTCTGAACGCAGCGCAGCGTGAGCTGGTGATCGACCGGCTGCTGGCGCTGGACGCGCGGCAGATCGACATCGAGCAGGTGAAGTGGGTGGTGCTGATGGTGCTTTTCAGCCAACCGGGCCAGGAAAGCGCCTACTTGCGGATGGAGGATCTGGTGTTCGACAACCGGCTGGATGCCGTGCACTGACACCGGCATCTATCGAATGAATCCAAGGCGCCGCGGACCTCCCGCGGTTTCTTTGTTTATGGATCAGAAGAATCTCGTCATCGTCGAATCGCCCGCCAAGGCGAAAACCATCAAGAAATATCTCGGAAGCAATTTCGAGGTACTGGCCTCCTATGGCCACGTGCGCGACCTGGTGCCAAAGGAAGGTGCGGTCGATCCCAAGCACAAGTTCGCGATGCGCTACCAGATCCTGGAGAAGAACGAGAAGCACGTGCAGGCCATTGCACGAGCCCTGAAAAAAGCCGATGCGCTGTATCTGGCAACCGACCCTGACCGCGAGGGCGAGGCGATTTCCTGGCACCTGACCGAGCTGCTCAAAGACCTGAATGCGCTCGACGGCAAGGACGTGCATCGCGTGGTGTTCTACGAGATCACACGCAACGCCATCCGCGAAGCGATCACCCAGCCGCGTGAAATCTCCACGGACCTGGTCAATGCACAGCAGGCACGCCGTGCGCTCGATTACCTGGTGGGCTTCAACCTTTCGCCGCTGCTGTGGAAAAAGGCCGGACTGCCCGGCGCTTCCGCCGGCCGCGTGCAGAGCCCGGCGCTACGCATGATCTGCGAGCGCGACGACGAGATCGCCAAGTTCATACCGCGCGAATACTGGACCATCGATGCCGACGCGGAAAAATCCGGGCAGGCCGTCCCGGCGCGACTGATCGAGTATCGCGGCGAGAAGGTCGAACAGTTCACGGTTACCGACGAAGCCAAGGCCAACGAAGTTCGCCAGGCGATCGAGGACGCCGCGCAGTCGACGCTGAGCGTCGCCTCCATCGACCGCAAGCAGCGCAAGCGCAACCCGGCGCCGCCGTTCACCACTTCGACCTTGCAGCAGGAAGCAGCGCGCAAGCTGGGCTTCGGCGCGCAACGCACCATGCGACTTGCGCAGCAGCTGTACGAAGGCGTCGATTTCGGCGAAGGCGCGGTTGGTCTCATTACTTATATGCGTACCGACTCGGTGAACCTCGCCAACGAGGCCGTGACCGAGATCCGTCAGGTGATCGAGCGGACCTACGGCAAGGATTCGCTGCCGGACGCGCCGCGCGTGTACAAGACGAAATCGAAGAACGCGCAGGAAGCGCACGAAGCGATTCGCCCGACGTCGGCATCGCTGGCGCCGGAACGCCTGGAAGGCAAGATCGATGCGGATCAGCTCAAGCTCTACAGCCTGATCTGGAAGCGCGCCGTGGCCAGCCAGATGGAACCCGCCGTGTACGACACGGTTGCGGTCGACCTGGTACCCGGCAAGAGCGCGCAGCGCGCCGGCGCCACGGCCGTGCTGCGAGCCAACGGTTCCACACTGGTGAAGCCCGGCTACATCGCCGTATATAAGGAAGGCCTCGACGACGCCAGCGACGACGACAACGATCGCATCCTGCCGGCGATGCAGGTGGGCGATGCGCTGAAGCTGCTCGCGATCCGGCCCGAGCAGCACTTCACCGAACCGCCACCGCGCTACTCGGAAGCCAGCCTGGTGAAAGCCCTGGAAGAGTACGGCATCGGCCGTCCCTCCACCTACGCCAGCATCATTCAGACGCTGACGGGCAAGAAATACGCCGAGCTCACCAACAAGCGCTTCTATCCCACCGATCTCGGCAAGATCGTCAACCGCTTCCTGACCCGCAATTTCCAGCACTACGTCGACTACGGCTTCACCGCCAAGATGGAAGACGACCTGGACGAGATCGCCGACGGCAAGGAACAGTGGGTGCCGGTACTGGATCGTTTCTGGAAGGACTTCAAGAATCAGGTCGACGTGGTCGACAAGTCGGTGACGCGCGAGGACGTCTCCGAAGCGCGCGAGCTGGGCAAGGACCCGGTGACTGGCAAGCCGGTGTCGGTGCGTTACGGCAAATACGGCCCGTTCGTGCAGCTCGGCACCAAGGACGACGAGGAAAAGCCCAAGTTCGCCAGCCTGCGTCCGCACCAGCGCATGGACTCGCTGGTACTGGCCGACGCGCTCGAGCTGTTCAAGCTGCCACGCACGGTCGGTCACATGCCCGACGGCAAGCCGATCAGGGTAGCCATCGGCCGCTTCGGCCCCTACGTACAGTACGGCGACAAGAAATTCGTCTCGATCAAGGACGACGATCCTTACACGGTCGAGCTGCCGCGGGCGCTGGAGCTGATCAAGGCCAAGGAAGAGTTCGATGCGAACCGCACCATTCTGGATTTCCCGGAGGCCGGCATCCAGGTGCTGAATGGTCGCTACGGCCCATACATCACCGATCGGGTAAAGAACGCGAAGATTCCCAAGGAGCGCGATCCGCGGACTCTGACACTGGACGAGTGCAAGGAGTTGATCGCGGCTGCGCCCGTGCGGCGCGGGCGTTTCGGTGCAAAGAAGACAGCGAAGACGGCGGAAGCACCGGCGGCCGGCAGCGCAGAGAAGAAGCCCGCCAAGGCCGCGGCGAAATCGGCTGCTACGAAGGCGACTACTGCCGCAGCGCGCGCCAAGAACGCGCCTGTGAAGTCGAAAACCGCCAGCAAGAAGAACAAGTAGCCCACGTTCGGCTTCGCCATGAGCGCAACATCATCCAACGTCGATGCGGTTCTCGCTTATCTACGCGAGTTGCAGGATCGAATCTGCACCGGCCTGGAAGCTGCGGACGGCACTGCAAAATTTCGGCGCGACAGCTGGCAACGTCCAGAAGGTGGCGGCGGCGAAACCCGCGTGCTGCGCGATGGCAGGATTTTCGAGCAGGCGGGCGTCAACTTCTCGCACGTGATGGGGACGAAGCTGCCGCCCTCGGCGACCGCGCAACGCCCCGAGCTGGCTGGCGCTTCCTGGGTCGCCATGGGCGTGTCGTTGGTGATTCATCCGTCGAATCCCTACGTGCCCACGACTCACGCCAATGTCCGCTTCTTCTCTACGTTGGCGGCAGAGAAGTCCATCTGGTGGTTCGGCGGCGGTTTCGATCTCACGCCTTACTATCCTTTCGCGGAAGACGTGCTGCATTGGCATCGCACGGCGCAACGAGCGTGCGCACCTTTCGGCGATGACGTATACGAACGGCACAAGCAGTGGTGCGATCGGTACTTCTTCCTGAAACACCGCAACGAGACCCGCGGCGTCGGCGGCTTGTTCTTCGACGACCTGAACGAGTGGGGCTTCGAGCGCTGCTTCGCCTATCAGCGCAGTGTCGGCGATCATTTCCTGGACGCTTATCTACCCATCGTTGCGCGCCGCAAGGACATGGCGTGGGGTGAGCGCGAGCGTCAGTTCCAGTTGTATCGTCGCGGACGTTATGTCGAATTCAATCTGGTATACGACCGCGGCACTTCCTTCGGCCTGCAGTCCGGCGGGCGCACCGAATCGATCCTGATGTCGTTGCCGCCGCTGGCGCGCTGGGAGTACGACTGGCAGCCGCCGCCGAATTCGCCGGAAGCGCTTCTTTATACAGACTATCTACGGCCGCGCGATTGGCTGCGCGAGCTCGTGTAACGCAGCTGTCAGCGCCACTGACTCAAGGTGGCGCAATCTCCCCGTCGAAGCGCCGCTGTATACAGACAGCGCCCGCTTTTTGGGTTCGCAAACACCCCCTGCGCACATCGGTTTGCGCAATTGAATTCACATAAGCGCAGGAGTAGCGTCGATCGCGACGACAAGCGCGAGCCGCAAGAAGTTCCCGCGTTGATGGTGCAATCATTGCGGTAAACCAATACCGGCTCGCGGCCGTCGTGCTGAAGGCTGGTGCGCCTTCCGCAAGAGGAGGTGCGCGAGTTCGAAGGCGGGCTGAAAGCTGCGCTCGAGAAGGCAGCCGACCCCGAAGAAAAGCCGCGCATCAGGCGCCAAAAACAACTTCGGGGATTCTCCAATGGATCAACGTGCATGCAGGTCGCGAGCGGCGGTCGCGACAATGTTGGTGGCCACAGCTCTTGTGGTCGTACCAGTCCTCACACAGGCAGCAAGCGATACGCGCTTGCGTGGCAACGAAGCCCGTTCTCTGAAACTTCACGGCACCCAGGTGACCGACGATCAGGGTCGGATACAGGTGTTCGTACGCCTGGACGAACCGGCCGTTGCCGAGCTCAATGCCGCGAGCATCAGCTCGAACGGCAAATTCGCACCAGCCGCCGAACAGCGGGCTCAGGCCGCGCGAGTATCGGCACAACAGGCTCGAATGAGAGCCTCCATCGCAAGCCAGGGCGCGGAAATTCTTTCCGCGCAACGCGTCGGAGCGAACGGTTTTCGCGTCAAGGTGAGGCCTTCCGAAATCGCCCACCTGCGCGCGCTGCCGGGAGTGCGCTCGGTCGGTCGCGTCGAGTTGCACAAGCTCGACAACATCGACAGCGTGCCGTGGATCGGTGCGCCGAAAGTGTGGGCCACGCTCGGCAAGGGCAAAGGCGTGAAAATCGGCATCATCGATACCGGCATCGATTACACGCACGCCAACTTCGGCGGCAGCGGCAATCCCACCGACTACGCTGGCAACGACAAGAACATCGTCGAGCCGGGCACCTTCCCCACGGCGAAGGTCAAGGGCGGGCACGATTTCGCGGGCGCCAGCTACGATGCGAACGATCCTGACTCGGTCCCCGCCCCCGATGACGATCCGCTCGACGGCAATGGCCACGGTTCGCACGTCGCCGGCACGGCGGCGGGCCTCGGCGTTTCGGGAACTATCGGCGCAGGCGTCGCCCCCGGCGCCGACCTGTACGCGCTGAAAGTGTTCAGCGACGGCGGCGGCAGCACCGACCTGACCTCGCTCGCCATCGAGTGGGCGATGGATCCGAACGGCGACGGCGACATGAGCGACCACCTCGACGTGATCAACATGAGCCTGGGCTCGGCGCTGGGCGAGCCGGACGACCCTTCCGCGATCTCGACCAACAACGCGGCCGCGGTCGGCATCATCGTCGCGACTTCCGCCGGCAATGAAGGCAACACGCCTTACATCACCGGCGCACCGGGCGTGGCATCGTCAGCGATTTCCACCGCTGCCAATACGCCGGGCGGACGTCTCTACAGCAAGTTCACGGTCACCGCGCCGGCCTCGGTCCGGGGCACGTACAAGTCCATTGAAGGCGTGGGACTGGTGACATTCGCCCAGACCGGCCCCATCAGCGGAGCGCTGATTCCCGCCGTTCCTGCGGATGGTTGCGCGCCGCTGAGCAATGCGACGCAAGTGAGCGGCAATCTCGCCCTCATCGTTCGCGGTACCTGTGGCTTCGTCGACAAATATCTGAGCGCGCAGGCGGCGGGCGCCCGGGCGGTGATCGTCTACAACGACGGCGCCGATCCGACGCGGGTCGCGCCGATCGCGATGGGCGGCCTCGATGCGCGCGTGACGATTCCCGGCCTGATGATTTCTTCGACCGACGGCCGCAGGCTCGCTGGCGTCAGCGGCGTCACCGCCACGGTGGTAGCGGCGCTCGATCCGAGCCACGACGATGAGATCACGGACTTCTCCTCGCGCGGTCCGAGCAGCGGCGGCTCCGGCTTCAAGCCGGACCTGTCCGCGCCGGGCCTGGCGATCGTCTCGACCGGCGTCGGAACCGGCACCGGTTCGGAGGTGCTGCAGGGAACGTCGATGGCATCGCCACACACAGCGGGCGCCGCGGCGTTGCTGCATCAGAAGTATCCGCAGCTGAACCAGTCGGTGATCAAGGCGCTGCTGCAGAACTCGACGGTGAACTCCACCGGCGATACCGACCTGGCACGGCAGGGCGTCGGCGCGCTGCGCGTCGATCGGGCAGTGGCGCTGACGAGCTACGCCTCGCCGGGCGGCATCTCCTTCGGCCGTCTCAATCCACTCACTCCAACCTATGGCGACCAGAAGGTCACGGTGCAGGATCTGAGCGGCAAGCGGCGCAACTTCAGCGTCACGCATGTACCGAACCAGACCTACCCGGGCGTGCAGGTGAACTGTCCCAAGAGCCTGCGCCTGAACGCCAACGCCAGTGCGAAAGTGCTGATCACGCTCAATTTCGATCCGAAGGCTGCCTGGCAGGAAGGCGTGTTCGACAACGCCCTCATGAGCCAGACGGAGGTGGACGGCTGGTGCGTGTTCAATGACGGCAATGACTCGCTGCGCGTCGGCTACCTTGCGGTGGTCGACCCGGCTTCGAACGTGACTGTCCAGTCGGCTCACGGCCCGCACGGCGCGACGCTGCGCAACAACGGGCCGTCGCTGGGTTGGGCCGAAGCCTTCACGCTGGCCAAGCTCGACGGCGAGCAACGCAACGGCACCTACGGCTCGATTGCAGCCACCGGCTTCCGGCGCGGCGATCCGTCGTTCTATGCCGGCTTCCACGTGCTGGAGTTCGGCTTCGTCATGGAACGCTCGTTCGAGCACCTGTCGAACCTGCGCTTCACGCTGGAGATCGACACGAACGCCGATGGCAAGAGCGATGCCACGTTGATCGGCACCGACCTGTCGGACTTCATCGACCAGGATCCGGGCGAGTTCGCCACGCTGCAGTTCGATGCAACCGGCGGCGGCTTCATCGACTGGGCGCCGATCACCAGCTGGGACTTCAACGACCGCACGCTGATCCTGCCGTTCACGCTGGCCGTCGACGGCGGCCTGCTGCCGGAGAAATTCAACTATGTGCTCACCGTCCTCGCCCGCAACGGCGAAGAAGACGTGCAGCGCGGCAGCGTGGACCTGTCGAAGGAGATCGTCCCCGACCTGAACTCCTTCGGCATCGAGCCGAACGGTCGCGTGGAGGTGAACTTCACCGGCCCCGCCGGCACGTCGCTATGGCTGCTGCAGAACAATACCCCGTCTGCGCAACAGGGATTGTCGGTGAACGCCAACTAAGACCATCACGCTGCCATCGAAGCAGCGCTCCTCAGAAGGGCCACCGCGAGGTGGCCCTTCGTTCATCCAGACCGGCCCTCACTGAGCCTCGATCGGCGGACAGGCGCGCACGTCCTCGAGGTCGGAGTGATAAGTGAAGATGCGTGACTGGGACTTGAGCGAGATCCGATAGCCATTGACCGGCCCGGGGACGACGGCCTCGCCCTCGCGCGGACAATCCAGGCCGCTATCCGCCCAGCGCTGCGGCCTGGTTCCAAGCAAACGCACGGCAGTGGGCTCGACACCGATGCGCTGCGCCAGATCCTGCCGTGCCTTCTCGATCATGACGTCGAGACCGCGCGCGTTCGATGCCTGCCGGGAAGCATTGCGCCGCAGGGTCGGTTCGCGGCAGACCACGGCATTCGCCGCTGATACGTGAACCCGATACGTCTTTCCCTGCGCGGCGAGCGACACCGCATAGCCCTCTGTGATGACGTCGAGCGCCATCGAGCCGGGCTTGCCGCACCCCATGCTCGAATTGCTCCAGGTGCGCGGTTCGATCTGTGCGACGGTTATTTCGCTCGCGGCGATGTTCAGATGCTCGGCCAGCGCCTGCTTGGCACGCTCGGAGGCTTGCTTCTGCGCAAATTCCGCGGAGCCTGGTGTCGCAGCCTGCTCACCTGCCTCGCTTTGCCCTTCGCTCGAACCCGCGGCTCCTGCATTCATGGCGCCAACCACCAGCAACGTCATGGCAACTGCTTTCCACATGATCCATCATCTCCCGTAACGTTTGAGAAGTTCCGGACCGTCGGATCTCGAGATCCCATGAATTATCGTCACGCCTTTCACGCCGGCAACTTTGCCGACGTTCACAAGCACGTGGTCCTGCTGGCCTTGCTGGCGCACCTGCAGCGTAAACCCACCGGTTTTTTGTACCTGGATACTCACGCCGGCCGCGGCCGCTACGATCTGCGCTCGGCCGATGCCACCCGGGGCAACGAGTGGCGCAGCGGCATCGGCCGGCTGAACGCAGCGAAGCCAGCCTCCGAAGACCTTCGGCGCTACCTCCAGGCTGTAAGTTCCGTGACCGGCAGCGATCATCCCACGGCCTATCCGGGCTCGCCGGTGCTGGCGGCCGGTCAGCTGCGGGATACGGACCGGGCCGTCCTGGTAGAGCAGCAACCCGAAGAAGTGCGGGCCCTGGAACGCGCACTGCCGCATCGGCGCGGAATGTCCGTCATTTGTGGCGACGGTTATGCGGCGCTCAAGACGTACTTGCCACCGAAAGAGAACCGCGGACTGGTCCTGATCGATCCGCCGTACGAATCCGAGGGAGAATTCGCAGCCGTCGAGCACGCGCTCGAGTTCGGTCTCGGACGCTGGTCCAGCGGCGTCTTTGCCATCTGGTATCCCATCAAGGCCAGCCCGGAGTCGCGGCGCTTCCTCACCTCGCTTCAACGCTCGGGCCTGCGCAAGCTGCTGGTGCTCGAAATGAACCTGCGCCCCGCGAACTCACCGTTGGGACTGAACGGCTCGGGGCTGGTGATCGCAAATCCACCCTGGCAGCTGGACGTGGCAATGCGCGAGACGCTCGATGAGCTGCTGCAGCTGTTGTCCCCCGACAAGACGGGAAGCGTGCGGATCGAATGGCTGGTCGGCGAATAGCCGACGCTATGGCTTCGCCAGCGCCTTGACCTGCTTGTATCTGAAACAGCCGGTCAGGTGATCGTTCACCATCCCCGTCGCTTGCATGTGCGCGTAGATGATGGTGCTGCCGACGAAGCGGAAGCCGCGCTTCTTGAGGTCCTTGCTCAATGCATCCGACTCCGGGCTGGTGGCGGGCACCTGCTCGTGCAGCTGGATGTCGTTCTGGATCGGCTTGCCGCCGACGAAGCTCCATAGATGCTTCGCAAAGCCATCGCGCTTGCTCTGGAACTCCAGGTAAGCGCGCGCATTGCCGATCGCCGCCTCGATCTTCAGACGATTGCGCACGATGCCCGGGTTGTTCATCAGCTTTGCGATCTCGCGCTTGCCGAAACCGGCGATGCGCTCGGGATCGAAGCCGGCGAAGGCTTCACGATAACCCTCGCGCTTGTTCAGGATGGTGGACCACGACAAGCCGGCCTGCGCGCCTTCCAGGATCAGGAATTCGAACTGGGTGCGGTCGTCCCAGGCCGGCACGCCCCATTCGGTATCGTGATACTTCAGGTAGAGCTCGTTGCCGTTGCGGGCCCAGCCGCAACGCACGGGGATGGCGGATTTGGCAGACATTGAGGGAAGCTCGCAGTGGCGGGCAGAGTTTGAGACGTCGGGCGGTACGCGGTAGGCTGCGGATTATTCGCGGAATCCCCGTCCGTTGTCACTTCGAACTCACAGCCATGCCCGACCGAGAAACTGGAGAATTCCCGCGCACCCGTCTACGCCGGATGCGTTTCAACGACTTTTCGCGCCGCCTGATGCGCGAGAACACGTTGTCGCCGGACAACCTGATCTATCCCATGTTCGTCATCGAGGGCCGCGGCCAGCGCGAGGCAGTGCCCAGCATGCCCG